>PLJN01000069.1:81853-115930 GCA_003140235.1 Acidobacteriaceae bacterium | reverse complement strand
ATTCTTGGACACTACACTAGCAGGTTGAAAGAACCAACTTCAAATGTTGTGTCAGAGAATTGGCGGAACCGTTGCAGGCGGATTTTCTTTATCTTCATTCCGGACTTTACCTCAGCCACAACCAGGGCGGGAGTCGTTTTTACGGCAGATGGCACCGTGGCGCCAAAGAGAGTCAGTTGGTCATTTCTCACATTTGTTACAAACTCCGCAATCTATTGATGGAATTCTCTTCCGAAGCTCAAGGAAATACAAGAGGCGAAGTCGGGTTTTCCGTGGTCTTCTCTCCTTGTCTTTCATCCGCTGGATTTTCCTCCTACCTTCATATACCTTGAGTGCGAATAAATACTTTGGAGCTATGAATGAACCCCAATTCCCGCTGGATCCCGATACTGCTGTGCGCTGTCAGCCTGACTGCCAGCGCATTCGCGCAGACAGAGAAGAAGCCGCAGTACGAAATTTACGCCGTCCGCTATGCCGTCATTCCCGATTTTCCCGTAAGTGCGCTGGTCAAAGGCGCTGACCCTTCGCGCAAGCTGGACATTGCCATGACTGTCTGGCTGGTGAAAGGCAATGGACGAACCATTCTGGTGGACTCCGGTTTTTATCGCGACAAGTTTTTCAAAGACTGGAAGGTCAAGGACTTTATGAAGCCTTCCGAAGCGGTGGCGTTGCTGGGAATCAAGCCGGAGGAAATTACCGACGTGGTCATTTCGCACATGCATTGGGACCACGCCGATGGCCTGGACCTTTTTCCCAAAGCGAAAATCTGGATACAGAAAGACGAATACGCCTACTACACCGGAGAAGCCTGGCAGCACCCGCGCACGCATGGCGGCATTGATCCGGATGACGTGCTGGCCCTGGTGAAAGCCAACATGGAAGGCCGCGTGGGCATGGTGGACGGAGACAATCAGGAGATCATTCCCGGCGTCACCTGTTACACCGGAGGCAAGCATACGTATCAGTCGCAATATGTCGGAGTCAGCAGCAAAGCTGGGACCGTGGTGCTGGCCAGCGACAATATGTATCTCTACGAAAACCTCGACAAGCATGTGCCAATCGCGGCCACGCTGGACGCCGATTCCAACCTGCGCGCCCAGGACCGCATGAAACAACTTGCCGGGAATCCTAAACTGATTATTCCCGGGGCATGATCCCGCGGTGTTTGAGCGCTTTCCTAAAGTGAATGAGCGGGCGGTGCGGATCGAGTGAGAAGTTTTTTGGCCGCGAATTTGCGCGAATGAACACGAATCGGCCGTGGGCTCTTTCGCGTTGATTCGTGTTCATTCGCGGCTAAAGGGGTTTGGTTTGGATTGTGTGGCACAGGCACTCTTGCCTGTGCTGGCAGCCTTCTGATCGAAACAAAGCACAGGCAAGAGTGCCTGTGCCACACAAGCCCAGAGGTTTGCTGGATTTTCGCCTGACCTTCATATACCGTTGACTGCCGTAAAAGACTGCCAAATCAATAATCTTGGAGCCCTCAAATGAACCGCAATTACCGCTGGATTCCGTCATTGCTATGCGCTCTAACCCTGGCTGCGATTGCCGCTGCTCAGACTGGACAGCATGTCCCCGGCACGCTGACGGAAGACATGCGCGCGCTGGTAGAGACACCGGCGGTCCCTGGCTACGAACAGGAATTAGCGGCCAAGATCGCTAAGCAGTTGCAGGCGTACGCACCTAAGACGGACGGAATGTCCAACGTGATTGTGACTCTGGGCTCCGGCTCTCCGCATCGGTTGATCGTCGCGCCCATGGACGAGCCGGGTTACGTGGTGACCAGCATTACTACGGAAGGTTATTTGCAGTTGCAACGATTGCCGCAGAATATTTCGGCGCCTTTGTTCAATGAACTGCATTCGGCACAGCCGGTTGTGGTGAGAACGTCACAGCAGAAATGGATTAGCGGAGCAGTGGCCGGACTGTCGCTTCACTTGCAGCCGGGACGGCAGCATCCGCCGAGTCCTGCTGATCTGGACGAGATGTTTGTGGATGTCGGCGCCACGAACGCCGCCGACGTGCGGGCTGCGGGTGTTGATGTGCTGTCTCCGCTGGCGCTGGAGCGGACTTTTTACGAGATGGCCAACAACCGGTGGACGTCGCCGGCCATTGGCGATCGTTTTGGCGCGGCTGCGCTGATTGAAGTGCTGCGCCGGCTGGATCCAGCCAAGCTGCATGGAACACTTACCGTTGCGTTCGTTGCGCAGCAGTGGACCGGCGCTCGCGGGCTGGAACGCATGCTGCAAACGGAGAAGCCGGACGAAGTGATTTATGTTGGCCGTCTGGTGCGGCCGGCTGCTGCGGCGCCAACTCAAGGTCTGTCTGAAGCCGTACCGGTCAGCCCGTTCGCCAACGCGCCCGGCTCAGGAGTGCTGATCGCTTCTACAACGCCGCAGGACGCACCGGCAGGACTGGCAGCTGATCTGAAACGGCTGGCCGGTGAAAACAGTATTCCTGTTGGCACTGATTTCTCGGCGGGTCTGGTCACGCGTGGTACTGCGGCCCCGGCTGTGCTGCCTGCACGGTCGGTGCATTTGTCCGTTGCCACGGCATGGCCGTCGACTCCGGCGGAATTCATTGATGGCCACGACGTTGCCGCGCTGGCCGGATTGCTGGAAGCGTATTTACAAGGCGAAGTCCACAGGGTGGAATGGCCTGCCGCTGTGGCGTTGCCGACGCCGAGTCTTCCCGCCAGGCCATCGCTCGCGCCCTCAACCGAGTCGCTGCTGAAGCAGATTGTTGAAACGTATGGCGTGAGCGGAGGACACGAAGGCGCCGTGAAAGACGTTATCGCGAGTCTGCTGCCGCCGTGGGCCAAGACAGAAACGGACGACGTTGGCAATCTGGTGCTGCATTGGCAGTCGCGCAGTGGGGCTGCTAAAGGCGAACACATTCTGGTGGTGGCCCATCAGGACGAGATTGGATATGGAGTCCACTCCATCCTGCCGGATGGCCGTCTTGATCTGGAACAAAAAGGCGGCGCAGTGCTGGCATATTTTCTGGGACACCCCGCGCTGGTCCACTCCGCCAACGGCATGCGGCCAGGTGTGGTGGAGTTGCCGGATGGATGGCAGAAGTCCGATTTCCAGTGGCCGCGCGGCGCGCGCTTGCATGCGCGTATGAACATTGGCGCGCAGACAGCGGAGCAGGCCATGCAAATGGGCATCAAGGCCGGCGACTTTGTGACTATTCCGAAGAAGTACCGGAAGCTGCTGGGAACAAAAGCCAGCGCGCGCAGCTTTGATGATCGTGTAGGCTGCGCCGCTCTGGTCGCCGCGGCCTGGGCGATTGGGCCGGACTCGGGCGCTCACGACATCACCTTTGTCTGGTCCACCAGCGAAGAGCTTGGACTGGATGGCGCAGCAGCCATCGCCAAACGCTTGGCGGCGGAAGGCCATGCGCCCGATTACGTCTTTGCCGTGGATACGTTTGTGAGCGCGGATTCGCCGCTCGAATCCAAACGCTTTGGCAACGCTCCTCTGGGACAGGGGTTCGTTGTCCGCGCCGTGGACAATTCCAACATTGTGCCGCATAAGCTGGTGGAGAAAGTCGTCACCCTGGCGCGAAGCCAGCATATCGCTGTGCAATATGGCGCTACCGGCGGAGGCAATGACGGTTCCGTGTTCACGGCTTACGGCGCCACGGATGTTGCGCTGGGCTGGCCGTTGCGCTATTCCCATTCTCCCGATGAAGTGATCGACGTCCGCGATCTGGAAGCGCTGGCGAAAGTGATTACGGCGATTGGAAAGAGTTGGTAGGAAGAAGCAGTTGGCAACTAGCAATTGGCCAGACAGGACTCGGGTTGTGATTCTGGTGGAAGAACGGCCCTTTAGGGCCGTGAAAAGGAAAAATCAGTTTACGAGCGCTTCAGCGCTGGAACCGTCCTTGGGCCGCCACCAAGTACCTATCGTGACACTCGCGCCAATTACAGATGAAATCGTATGACAATTTGCGTCTCGATTTCGATAGGCTCGCCCTTGAGACGGTAAGGCTCATACTCCCATTGGCGGAGGGCCTTGATGACCTCTTCATCTAACCCGGCGCCCATAGGTCGAACGATGACTATATCTTTCAGTCTTCCTGATTTATCAATGGTGGCGCGCATTACGCAGGTGTCCTGGATGTGCGCCGCCTTGGCTAGTGGCGTATATGCGGGCTCTATGCGCCTCTTTAGGTGACCCTCGACCACACCCGATCCCGCAGGTGGACGCACCTTTGAGTGATCGGATGCGGTGGGTTCTTCGGCGTCATCCTCAGGCGTCCTCTTGCGGAGTGCTCCTGAGTAGTAGGGCTGCCAGTAGTCGGGCATGGAGTTCGACGTGTCGTCGCCGGGCGCTGTAAAAATTTTCTCCAATGCCGCGTGCAGTTGCGCGGATTGATCGAGCGCTTCGCGCGTGGCGATTTCAATGATGATGGCATCCCATCGCTGGGGAACGAGTTTTGCTTGTTGAAGATCGTAGACAAATGCCGCGCGGTGGCCGCGTATCTCCAGGTGGTCCGGCTTCAGGAGCAACTGTTCAATGATGACTCCTCCGAACAAAGTCCATGGGCCGCTCTGGCTTTTGCCGATCAAGTCGCCAGCGAGATCATATTTGAGGGGAAACTCCGCGTAGAAGTTTCGCAAAACATGGACTTTGGCGGGGCTGACGTACTCTTTGCGGAGTTGTTCCTGCAGGGCGTCGTCCGCCAGGCCGCTGGCGAAGGCGGGCGCGGCCTGGGCCAGAGTAAGCGTCAGGAACAGCATTAGTAGGCTCTTTTTCATGCCAGACCAGTGTACGCGCTGGTCCTCGATACTGGCAGATCTGGCGCAGTCGTTGACATTTCCCGGCCCGTTTGGGTATTCTTGATGCTTCACTGCTCTGCGGTCAGCCAGCCTTGTGTCTTCCCTCCGGAAGTAGTAAGCGGCGTCAATCGAGCGGTTCTTTCTTAGCGTTTACTTAGCGTCTTTATTATTTTCAGGAGTTCAGGAATGACGACCCGTTTTCCCAGCGGGAACGAAATTATGCGTAAATGGTTCCTGGTGGATGCCTCCGGGCAGACACTGGGACGTCTGGCTTCACGTGTAGCCAGCATTTTGCGTGGCAAAGAAAACCCGCAGTTTACTCCGTTTATGGATACCGGCGATCACGTAATCGTGATCAACGCAGAGAAGATCCGCGTGACCGGACTGAAAGCGGAACAGAAGATGTATCGCCATTACACCGGCTTTCCCGGCGGCTTGCGTGAAGAAGAATTCAAGAAGCTCTTTGCGCGGCGGCCCGATCGCATTATCCAGCAAGCCGTTCTCGGGATGCTGCCCAAGAACAAACTGGGCCGCGCCATGGGCAAGAAACTGAAAGTGTACAAAGGCGACAAGCATGACCATGCGGCGCAGAAACCGGCGTCCCTGGTGTTGAATGAACGACCATAAGCATAAGAACGACCGGCTATAAAAACGACCGGCCGCAAAAAATCTGAAAGAGGGCCCGTTAGCAAGGTCCCGGAGTTGAGAACTGAGAGATGGCTGAATTAGTCCAGTATTACGGCACCGGCCGCCGCAAGTCGAGCGTGGCCCGGGTGTTCCTGCGTCCCGGCGACGGCAAATTCGTTGTGAACGGCCGTCCTTTTAACGAATATTTTTTGACTGACGCGCAAAAGGTCGAGATCAAGCAGCCGTTGGTCACCAGCGAGACGACTTCCACGTTTGACATTGTGTCCACCGTATCCGGTGGCGGCGTCAACGGTCAGGCCGGCGCGCTGCGCATGGGTATTTCCCGCGCTTTGCTCGAGTTCAACATTGAGTTGCGCAAGAAGCTGAAAGCGGAAGGATTCCTGTCCCGCGACGCTCGTGGTAAAGAGCGCAAAAAGTACGGACAGAAAGGCGCCCGCAAGCGCTTCCAGTTCAGCAAGCGGTAAAGTTCTCGAGCGAGGACGGCATTTGCCGTCCTTTGTTTTTCGATTTTTGCCCTTCGTCTTACGGTCTCTAAGGCGGCAGGGAAGGGTAAACGAGGGCCACAATTTTCCCTCCCGCTCGAAACGGGAGTGGGACAAGGGAATCAATCCCGAGCGGGCAAGATGGCCGCGGAGGATGCAATTCAATGAGGAGGTAGTTTGGCTACTATAACCATGAAAGAACTGCTCGAAGCGGGCGTCCACTTCGGGCACCAGACGAAGCGCTGGAACCCCAAGATGAAGGAATACATCTTTGGGGAGAGGAACGGTATTTATATTATCGACCTCCAGAAAACGCTCAAGATGTTCAAGGACGCGAGCAAGTTTGTGCAGGAAGCCGCTGCTGAGGGCAAGACCGTCCTCTTTGTCGGCACCAAGCGGCAGGCCCAGGACGCCATCGCTGAAGAAGCCACGCGCTGTGGAATGTTCTATGTGAACAATCGCTGGCTCGGCGGGCTGCTTACCAACTGGGTGACCGTACAGAAATCAGTAAAACGGCTCAAGGAACTCGACGAGATGGCCACGGATGGCCGCTACGAGTTGCTGCCGAAGAAAGAAGTCATCAAGCTGGAGCGCGAGCGTAAGCACCTCCAGGCGAACCTGGCCGGCATTAAGTCCATGAACCGCCTGCCGGACGTGGTCTTTGTGATTGACTCGAATAAAGAAGGCATTGCGGTGAAGGAAGCCCGCAAGCTCGGTATCCCGGTGGTCGCCGTCGTGGACACGAACTGCGATCCTACTGAAGTCGATTGGGTGGTCCCGGGCAATGATGACGCCCTGCGCGCCATCCGGCTGTTTGCGTCCAAGATTGCCGACTCGATTGCTGAAGGCGTACAGGCAGCAACCGACAAGCAGACCGCGGAGATCGTCGGCGCAGCCGCCAGCGTAGAACAGCCGGCTGAAGCCGCCGCGCCGGTGGAAGCAGCTGTGGCCGCTCCCACTTCTGCCGATGCTGCTGAAGAAGAGCAGTTGAACATGGAACAAGTTCTCGGCGTGGGCGGTAAGATCCGCAAGGCCCCTGCGGCAGCGGAAGCTGAGGTCCCGGAAGTGGACGTGGCGGCAGAGAGCGTTTAGTCCGTCATTGATATCAGCGACGATATCAGCGATATCAGCTGCAGGTCGCTGCCAGTGCAAGTCCGCAAGTCCGCAAGGCCATCAAGCCACATGTTTTCAGTCTCCGCGAAAGCGTACTTTCGCGGGGAGAGTTGTATCCAACAATCCAGAATTTACATTAGCAATATTTCAGAAAGACGGAAGGTCCAATTCCAATGACGACTACGGCAACACCCGGCGAGAACGATCCCAAGAAACCAAGTATTTCCGCAGACCAGGTACGCAAGCTGCGTGAGCGCACCGGCGCGCCCATGATGGATTGCAAAAAAGCGCTCGAAGCCTGCAAAGGCGATGAGGCCGCTGCCGTGGACCATCTGCGCAAGCTGGGCATCAATACCGCCGCCAAGAAGGCCACGCGCGTTACCAGTGAAGGCGCTGTCGCCAGCTATATCCATGCCGGAGGCAAGATCGGCGTGCTGGTCGAAGTCAATTGCGAGAGCGACTTCGTTGCCCGCACCGACGACTTCAAAGACCTGGTGAAAGATATTGCCATGCACATTGCGGCGTCTGACCCGAAGTTTGTCCGCAAAGAAGACGTGACGCCGGAAGCTTTCGAAAAAGAGAAGGAAATCTACCGCGCGCAGGCGGCGTCAAGCGGCAAGCCAGCCAATGTGGTGGAAAAAATCGTGGAAGGCAAGATGGCCAAGTTCTACGAAGAGGTTTGTCTCATGGACCAGCCCTTTGTGAAAGAACCGGGCATCACCATCCACCAACTGGTCGCCAGCAAGATCGGCAAACTGGGCGAGAACATTTTCGTCCGGCGGTTTGCGCGCTTTAAAGTCGGCGATGCCGGCGAGACGGTGGCCATCACGAAACCGCAGCAGGATCAGAAAGCAGAGTAAGACAGCTGCTGGCTTCTAGCTTCTAGCCAAAAAGGTGGCGCAATTGCGCCGCCTTTATTTTTCTCATCGACGACAACTTTTTTGACTTGTCATCCTGAGGCGTAAGCCGAAGGATCTGCTTTGCTGCTCATGAGGTTCTGAACGCAACCCGTATTCTTGCCGTGCTTCGTTACGAGGGTCTCTTGGCGACCATTCTGTCCGACTCGAAACCCTGGCGAAGCAGATCCTTCGGCCGGCGCCTTAGGATGACAAATCAAAAGAGTGTGTCGCGAATAAAAGGCTTTCATTCCTAATCCGCGTTTTTTGCGTTAATCAGCGGCAAACCTACTCCACCCAATCCGCAATAAAAATATTCGTCTCATGCGGCTGAGTGCCGTTACGGTTTGACGCCCATACCAGCCGCTTGCCGTCAGACGTGAACATCGGGAACGAGTCGAAATCGGGATAGTAGGTGATCCGTTCCAGGCCTGTTCCGTCTTCATTGACGATGTAGAGATCGAAATCCCGGCCATTTTTGGGGTCAGCCACGTTCGACGCGAAGATGATGCGCTTGCCATCGGGAAGAAAATAAGGGGCAAAATTGGCGGCGCCGTTGTTCGTGACCTGGTGTTTGTGGTTGCCGCCGGCGTCCATCACCCATATTTCAAGGTTGCCGGGACGAATCAGTCCTTTGGAGAGCAGGTCTTTGTAGTCGGCGATTTCCTGCGGAGTCTTGGGATGCTCGGCGCGATAGACGATCTTCTTCCCGTCAGCCGACCAGAATGGCCCGCCGTCATAGCCCAGCTCATGTGTAAGCTGGCGGACGTGGCTGCCGTCGGCATTCATGGTGTAGATGTCGAGATCGCCGTTGCGCGTGGACGTGAAAACAATCTTCTTGCCGTCGCGCGTGATGGTGGCTTCGGCGTCATAGCCGGGCGAATTCGTCAGGCGGCGCAGATCGCTGCCGTCCGGCTTGGCGGCGTAAATGTCGTAGGTGTCATAAATCGGCCAGACGTAGCCGCGCGAATAATCCGGCTTCGGTGGACACTCCGCGCTGGCCGCATGTGTGGACGAAAACAGAATGCGATCACCGGCAGGGAAGAAGTAGCTGCAAGTGGTGCGCCCTTTGCCGGTGCTGACGAGTTTCGGTGTGGCAGGTTTGCCGTCCGGCGTATCAACCGGGATGGTGTAGATCTGATCGCACGCCACGCCTTCACCTTGGTGCTGGAAGATCAGGTATTTATCGTCCGCGGAGAAATACGCCTCGGCGTTCTGTCCGCCAAAAGTGAGCTGGCGGACGTTGCGCAGGTGCTTCTCCTGCGGGTAACGAAGAGACGGCGCCGGTTGCTGGCTGGGGCCGATTGCAGTGCTCGACAGCAAGGCAAGTGACAGAAGCGACAAAGTGGATTTCGACATAGGAATCAGCCACCAAGGATAGCAAACAACTCTCACATCTCGAGCGAAGCGAGAGAACCCTATGAAATCGAGGAACCTAAGGTTACGATTACGTGGGGATGTTAACCTTAAGAGTGTGCAAGATGATGGGGATCCCTCGCTCCGCTCGGGACTAGGAAAATGAAGAAATTCTGGGAAAATCCGGCCAACAGCGTTGCTGTGCCGCAAGGCGCGCGGGTGCCGGAGTTTGTCCAGATCGGTAGTGTGCGCATTGCGCCCGCAACCATGCTTGCTCCCATGGCCGGCGTAACGGACACGGTTTTTCGCCGCTTCATACGTAACGCCAGCTTTGTGGAGACGCCGGAAGCCATTATGTCGGCGCCGGGAGAAGTGCGCACGGCCCAGCCAAAGGAAATCTCCGGTTGCGGCCTGATCATGACCGAGTTCACGTCGGCCGACGGCCTCTTTCGCACACGGGAGAAGAAGCGCAAGCGCTATCTGCATTTCTATCCCGATGAGCATCCGATTTCGGCGCAGCTTTTCGGAAGTGATCCTTATACGTTGTCCGAGTCGGCCAAAATCGTGGAAGCTGCCGGCTTTGATCTGGTGGACTTGAACCTGGGATGTCCGGCCAAGCGGGTCGTCAAATGCAATGGCGGCTCCGGACTGCTCAAGGATTTGCCGGTCATCAAGACTATCTTTGAAGCGGTGCGCGCGGCGGTGAAGATTCCGTTCACCGTGAAATTCCGCCTCGGCTGGGATGACGAAAATATTGTCTGCGTGGAATTGGCGCGCATGGCGCAGGACTGTGGATTGAACGCCGTGGCGCTGCACGCCCGCACGCGCGAGCAGGGCTACAGCGGCAACGCGCGCTGGGAATGGATTGCTGCGGTCAAGAGCGCGGTGAGCATTCCGGTGATCGGCAACGGCGACATCCGCACTCCGGAAGACGCCGTGGCGCTGGTGGCCGGAAGCGGCTGCGACGCGGTGATGATCGGGCGTACGGCCGCGTCGAATCCATGGATCTTCCGCCAGATCCGCCAATTCGGTGACACCGGCCGCTACGACCAGCCGACGGACGCCGACCGCTATCAGATGATCCGTATATATTTCAAAATGCTGGTCGAAGAAAACATGCACGGCTCGCCGGGCAAGATGAAGCAGTTTGTCGCCTGGTTCACGCACGGAGTTCCCAACGGCACGCTGTTGCGCCGCGCTGTCTACGATGCGCGCGAAGGTCCGGCAATTCTGGCCAGCGTGGAACGCTTCTTCGAAGAACTCCTAAGCGGACGGGTGCCCGTCGAAGCTCCCGCGCAGCATGATGAGACCGAATTGCAGACGGCGTTCTGTGATTGAAATATGCGTGCCGCCCAACCACCGCGCGTGCCAGATCCTACTCTTCTCAGGCAGTTTGCCCAGGAACCGGGCTTCGTCCTGTTGCGCGATGGCCCGGGCTGGCGGCTCTACCGAAATCCGCAAGAAGTCCTGATTGCTGCAGATATCGAGTCACTTCAACGCTCACTCCGTCGTGTTGAGAAGCACGTAGCACTCGGTGGAGAAGTAGCCGGCTTCCTTCCGTACGAAGCAGGTTATGCGCTGGAACCGCGCTTGCACTCACTGCTTGGGCGGGCGCCGGGCCGTCTCGCGTGGTTTGGTTTGTATGACAAATCTTTGATCTGCAACGGTCTTTCTTCTGGTGAAGGCGTCGAGGGTAGCGTTGTCCAGGACTCCAGCCTGGCGATCACTCGCGATAAGTACCGCGCTAAACTGGCAGCCATCAGCCGCCTGATCGAGGCAGGCGAGGTTTATCAGATCAACTTCACGACTCGCGTGGATTTCAAAACAGCTTGCGACGCATGGGACCTGTTCAATTCTCTGTTCCGCAGGCATCCCGTTCCCTACGCTGCCTTCGTCAATACCGGCGCTGAGCAAATTGTCTCGCTTTCTCCGGAACTCTTCTTCAAGATTGACGGCGGGCGCATCGTAGTCAAACCGATGAAAGGGACAGCGCCGCGCGGTCTCTCGTTAGAAGATGACATCCAGTCCGCTGAAGGTTTGCGCACGAGCGAGAAGAACCGCGCTGAGAACGTGATGATTGTCGATCTCATGCGCAACGACTTGGGCCGCATTTGCCGCGTGGGATCGGTCAAGACGCCGAAACTGTTCGAGGCCGAGCGGTATCCCTCACTCTGGCAACTGACTTCTACAGTCGAAGGAGAGTTGATCAAGGGTTGGACCTTCGAATCCGTGGTGCGCGCCCTGTTTCCCTCGGGCTCGGTTACCGGCGCTCCCAAGATTCGTGCGATGGAACATATTGCCCGGCTCGAAGGCGCATCTCGTGGCGTGTATACGGGAGCCATCGGATTTGTCGCGCCGAAGCGCGCTTGCTTCAACGTGGCGATCCGCACAGCCGTGGTCCAGCACAACGAGAGGACCATGGGGGTAGGCGGCGGCATTACGCATGACTCGTCCGCTGCGGCGGAGTGGGAAGAGTGCCAGTGGAAAGCCGGATTTCTCGTACAGAGCGAACCGGAGTTCAGACTTTTGGAAACACTCTACTGGCACGGCCAATATCGCTTTCTTCAAGCCCACCTGGAGCGAATGAAGAAATCAGCAGAGTATTTCGGCGTTCGCTGTCACGAGAGCAGATTGCGCGCTGAGTTGCACAGGCTGGCGGCGGAGTTCCCGAAAGTACCGCAACGAGTTCGCATTACGTTGTCTAGAGATGGAGATTGGGAGATTACCCATTCCACTCTCGCCACGGAGCGCTTCGGCCGGGTCGGCATTTCCGGGAAGCAAGTTTCCAGCCGGGACCGCTTTCTCTTCCACAAGACGACGAATCGGTCGGTCTTTGATCAAGAAAAAACGACAGCTCGAAGCCAGAAACTCGATGATGTCTTGTTCCTCAACGAAAAAGGCGAACTGACGGAAGGGACCGTGCACAACGTGTTTCTCGTGAAGGATGGGGTTTGGCAAACGCCAGCCCTGGTGTGCGGGCTCTTGCCGGGAATCTTTCGATCGCGAGTTTTGCGAAAACAGCCGGCTTCGCGTGAGGCCAGGCTCAGCCTTAATGATCTTACCCGTGCCGACGAAGTTTATCTCTGCAACAGTGTTCGCGGCATGTTTGCAGTCAAAGGCACATGGGAACCTGAAAAGCGTCCCGCCCTGTACGATGTACACGAAAGTTCGAACCAGCCAAGTGTCGACAAGCTCGTGACTGTCTGAGTTACCACAAGACTTTCCCGTCCGGGCGGTCTACAATTCAGCCCTTACAACGCTCATGGGATATTTCATACTGGCTTTGTTCGTCTGGTTCTTGTTGTGCTTGCCCGCGCTCATCTATGCGATGGTGGTGAATGGACGCCGCCGTCAAGAGGCCCGCGAGCTCGGCGACAAGATCACCAGTCTGACCAAGGAGCTCGACCAGCTGCGTCTCCGGTTTGAATACGCCGTCAAAAGAGGGCAGGTAGCGCCGCAAACTGCTGATGCGTCTCCCGTACGGACTGTTACTGAAACGCCGGCAGTTCGTCCCGTGGCTGCGCCGCCACCTACACCAGCGCAGCCTGTACCGCCTTTGGAGAAGCTGGCGCCTCCGGTTTCCAAGCCTGTTGTATCTCCGCCGCCTCCGCCCAGCCAGCCTGCGGCTAAGACGCCGGAGCTGATCGCGGGAATTCCGATTCCTCCCATACGGAAAGAACCGCAAGGCGTGTCGAATGTGATCTACGCTCCGGTCCGCCTCAACTTTTTGTTGCAACTCTTCTATTGTGCTCACAGATAGTAAGGCCCATCGTCTAAACTTAAAGAGAGTTCCATTTTCCTCTGAATATTTTGCTGCGCAGCAAAGGAGTTTCGTATGGGGACGCTGCTTCAGGATTTTCGCTACGGGTTACGGGTCCTCCGCAAGTCACCGGGCTTCACTGCAATTGCTGTAATCACTCTCGCGCTGGGCATTGGCGCCAATGTGTCCATTTTCAGTTTTGTGGACGAGCTTTGGCTCCGGCCCATGCCGGTGCCCCAGGCCGACCGGCTGGTGCGCATTTACACGAGTTCTCCGGCCAGCCAGGGAGAGATCGAGCGCGGGTACAATTCTTATCCGGATTTCGAAGACCTGCGCGCCGGTGCCAAAACTCTTTCGGGGCTGGCCTTGCTGCAACGGCGCGGCGCAATGTATGACGACGGCTCACAGAACCGGCTGGTATCCGCCGCAGTGCTCAGTGACAATTTCTTTGAGGTGCTGCGCCCGGCGCCGGCCTGGGGACGCACGTTTACTGAATCTGAACTGCGCAACTCCGGCACCCGCCCTATCGTGATCAGTTATCCGTTCTGGCGGCGGGCCTTCAATGCCGACCCGGGGATAGCCGGCCGCAGCATCGTGCTGGACCGGCAGCCGGTGGTGGTGCTCGGTGTTCTGCCTCGCGGTTTCCGGGGAACCGAACCACTCATGGTCCCTGATGTCTGGATTCCACGTTCCACATGGCAGCAACTGATGCCAGGAGACCGCTTCAACCAGGTCAACCGCAATGTTCGGGATTACGAACTCTTCGGGCGATTAAAGGACAACGTCACGGTTCCGCAATCCCGCGCGGAACTTTCGGCGATTGCGGGGCGTCTCGCCCTGGCCTACCCGAGGAGCAACACTAACCGGAAAATTACGGCCCTCCCGGAAGGACAAACCCGGGGAGAAGTGGCCTCCATTGGACTGGTGCTGCTGGGAGTAGCGGCGCTTGTGCTGCTGATTGCCTGCGCTAACGTTGCCAGCCTGCTGATCGCGAGAACGGAATACCGTCGCAAAGAAATTGCCACGCGAATTGCTCTGGGTGCGAGCCGGGGGAGGATTGTCCGCCAGTTGCTGATCGAAACCCTCATACTCGCACTGGCCGGTGGCGCCGCAGCGCTTGTGCTCGGGCGGGCCGTGCTGCAAGCGCTTCCTTCCTTCATGCCCCAGACCAGCGTCCCGACAGGCGTGGACGCATACGTGAGTGCTCGAGGCCTCGTGATGGCGGTGGCTGTCGTTGTGCTGTCGCTTCTGCTTTTTGCGGTGATTCCGGCGCTGCTGGCCACCAAATTGAGCCCGGCGGGCGGTTTGAGACAGCATGGCGCCGAACCGGGCCGGGTACGGGTTTCCACGCGTAGCGCCCTGGTCGTGACCCAGGTCGCTCTCTCGCTGGTGCTGGTGGTAAGCGCCGGTCTGCTGGTGCGCTCGTTGTGGAACGGGCTGAAGCTCGACCCGGGATTCAATGCCCATCAATCGATGCTGGTCATTGACTTTGCACCGGACCTGAACAGCGATGCCGAGAATATGCGGCTGACCGAAGAATTACGCCGCAGGATTGAAGCGCTGCCCGGAGTCGCCGGGACAACCGCCGCACTCCGCGTTCCCTTTGGACTGAGCGGCTCGGGGTTGACCGAAAAAGTTTTTGTTTCGCAAAGCCCGGGCGCGGACCGCGAGGGCGCAACCATCCACTACGATCCGGTGGCGGACCGTTATTTTGAAATCCTGGGTACGCGCATAATTCGCGGGCGGGCCATTGACCGCCGCGATGTGGAGACCCACGCGCGCGTGCTGGTGGTCAACCAGCAGATGGCGGCGCGCTTCTGGCCGAACCAGGATGGGGTTGGCCAGCGGTTTCGGCTGGACCGTGCCGACGGCGAAGAATATGAAGTGATCGGCGTGGCGGAGAATGGCAGATACAACGACATCCAGGAAGATGCGATGCCGTATTTCTTCGTGCCCATGAGAGCGCAGGATTACGGAGAAGTGGAAATGGCGGTAAAAACCACCACCGACCCGGGCATAGTGGCCACGCCGTTCCGGCAGACGCTCCGCGCCTTGAATGCCAATGCGCCCATTATTGACCTGGTGACCATGCGCGATCACGTGCGGCAAGCGCTTTATGTGCAGCTTGTAACCTCGCGGCTGATTAGTACTCTCGGCCTGCTTGGCCTGGTACTGGTGGCCGTGGGGATTTATGGCTTGATGTCGTTTGTGGTCGGCAAGCGCACGCACGAAATTGGTGTGCGCCTGGCCCTGGGATCGCAACGCAGCGCCATCTTCCGGCTGATGCTTCGGTATGTGTTGCAGTTGACGCTGATTGGGGCCGTAATCGGAGTGGCCGCGGCAGTAGCGGCCGGACATTATCTGCGCAGCCTGCTGGTCGGAGTTGCGCCCACCGATCTGCTGGTATTCTCCCTCGCCACGGCAGTACTGCTGGCCATGGCGTTTCTGGCCGCTCTGGCACCGGCGATGAGTGCGGTCCGCGTGGATCCGATCATCGCACTGCGGGATGAATAGCTTCCCGCCTGGTTCAGTCCGATGAAAGTAAGAAACAATCCAATGCCCACGGCAAAGCTGTAGCGCAAGGAAACTGGCACGGCGTTTACAATCCACTGCCGCACGTGCAAAACGGTCATCACGATAAACAGCGCTCCGGCAATGAAGACGGCGGCGAGGGCAGTCTGCCATTTGTATCCGAGCGCTCCGCACACGGTGAATGCGATGAACGCGTTTTCTCTCATGTAGGGCGCGATTCGCGAACGGGCGATTAGCATACAGGCCCATGAGCACGCAGCCAAAGACCGCCGCCAGGACCGTAGCAACAAAACTCGGGCCCGCGGGAATTCCGGCTTGCGCCAGAATCGCCGGGTTCACGACCACGATGTAAGACATCGTCGTGAAGGTGGTCAGCCCGGCAATGACTTCTCGGGAAACGGTGGCCCCGTTTTCGTGGAAGCGAAAAAAGATTTGAGCGTTGGCACTGTCATTTTATTTTCCGTCGCTTGAGCGTTTGGTCGAGGTAGGCGATATAGCCGCTGATCAGGCGATAGGTGTCCAGATAATCCTTAGGGCGGAACGCTGGTGTGGTGCTGGTGGTCAAGTCTTGTTGCGTCATGGAGTGGACCGTAATCTGCGGTATTTGTGACGCGGCAAACGACGCCGGCTGCGGGGTAATGGAGTCGTCCATGTCTACTTGGCTGACCAGAACATTCAGCAGATACGCCGAGACAACGAGGGAGTGAAGCAGGTCTTTGTCGGAATGATGCGTCCAGACTTTTGTAGGTGACAATCCCAGCGTCATCAGGTTGACCACGGCCTCGGTTTGGCCGGCCTCTTTCTCAGTCATGTGCGCTGCATAGAATTCCTCGCCGGCTGAGCTGTTTCCGCTTCCCGCAAAAGCGATGAACACCAAAGTGTGGTGCCGCGGCCTTTTTGCCAGGCTTTGATAAATGCTGGGAAGAAGCGCCGCTCCGCTCCAACTGTCACTTGCGCCGTGACTCGCGCCCTGGCCGTACGGAGCGCCCACCACAATAGTTTCGTCACTCTTACCCCGCAAACGGCAAATAATGTTTGGAATCCCCGAGCCTTCTACCGTCTCCTCCGTGAGCGTGGGGCCGCGGCAGCCGGCTTGGGTAAATAACTCTTTGATCCTTGCATGGCGCTGCTCATTGGTTGTGGGAGCATCGGCCTCTCTCGCCAGCACGGTAGTTTTCTCTACCGGAGTGAATCGGATCGTCTGCGCCGGGATGACTCCGCAGACGCCGAGCATGAAGACCGCGAGACCTGACGCGCGCATAGCCAGTTATGTTACATGCTCCTGACGGATATTTTGCCGCCGGATTCCGTGAGTCGGGCCCAGGGTACATCGGGATCATGAGTGAAGAGCGTGAGCCAGTCCTCCGCCAACGCATGATGATAATAGCGCTTGCGGTTCTCGATAACTTCAAGCGGGAACAAGTCGTAGGCCATCACCCAAGTCAGGTCCAGATGCCACGTCGTCGGGATCAGGTCGGAGATGTAGCACGCCGTTTTTCCGCCGCTGTTGATGATGATGGCCTGCATGTGGCGGGTGTGCCCCGGATACGGCACCACGCGAATGCCGGGTACAATTTCCGCAGCTGCCGGCAGTAATTGCATCTGCCCCGAGCGGATCAACGGATCGTAATTGTCACTGATATAGCTCACGCGATCGCGCTCGAGTTGCAGCGAGCCATGCTTCCACTCGCCTTCCGGCGCGTAATACCTGGCGTTGGGAAACGTAGCGACGGCCGTTCCGTCCTTGTACACCGTGTTCCACCCGCAGTGGTCAAAATGGAGATGCGAGTTGATCACGATGTGTATGTCTTCCGGCGCCAGTCCGGTGGCGTGAAGATTCTCCAGCAGCTTCTCTTCGGATTCCCAAATCTTCTTCGCTTTTTCCGGCAGCTTGTTGCCGATGCCGGTCTCGATCAGCACATTCTGTTTGCCGGTCCGCACCAGCACCGAATTGAGTCCCACGGCAATCCGGTTGCGGTCATCGGCCTGGACCCTCTTCTGCCACAGGACTTTGGGCACGACTCCGAAAAATGCGCCACCGTCGCCGTAATAGTTTCCGTCTGAGATGGAGGTCAGCTCAAAGTCGCCAAGTGAAATCGATTGATTTGTCATCGGAGCTAATCCAGTCTTTCTGAAGCCAGCAGCCCGCGCAGAAAATGCCGGCGAATGCGGTTAAATAAGTCAGTGCGCGTCACCGGCCCGGCGATGGCATGGGTCTTGCGCGGATAGAGCATCAGTTCGAACTGCTTTCCGGAATTGATGAACGCGTTGATCATCTGGATGGTGTTCTGCATATGCACGTTGTCGTCGCTCGTGCCGTGAACTTCCAGCAGATGACCGTGAAGATTACCGGCATAAGTTACAGGTGCACTTTTCCGGTAGGCAGCGTCATTTTCCGGCAGCAGACCGCCATAACGTTCCGTGTAGATGGTGTCGTAGTTGCGGAAGTCAGTCACCGGCGCTACCGCGACTCCGGCCTGAAAGCGATCGGAGTGGGTCATGGCATTCAGCGTCATGAAGCCGCCGTAGCTCCAACCCCACCATCCCAGCCGCGAGCCGTCGAGTTGCGGAAACTTTGCGAGTGCCTGGTCCAGAGCCGCAAGCTGGTCCTTCAACTCCGTCTCGCCAAAGTTGTGCATGACTACGGAAGCGAATTTCTTTCCTCGCGCGCCCATGCCACGATTATCCACTTGCAGCACGGCAATGCCGTCGCGCAGAAGAATTTCGTTGAAAAGAAGCCCGGCGCCGTCCCACTGATTGCGGACAACCTGGCCTTGCGGTCCGCCGTAGGGATTCATAATAAGTGGGACCTTGCCTCTCGGGTTTTGCGGGAGATAAAGCAGCCCGCGCAGCACCGTGCCGTCGTCCGCGCGGAAGTCGACGAACTGCGGTGGCGTCAATTTATAAGACTCAATGCTCCTGGATTGCCAAAAGCTCTCGCAGCTTTTGTCCAGACGGCACAACGCCACCTTCGGCGGCGTCATTAGCGCGGAAAACTGATCAATGTAATGTTTATTGTCAGGGCCGAAGCTGACTTCGTGGGTGCCCTCACCTTTGGTGATGGATGTAAAGTTGCTTCCATCCAGTTTCACACTGTAGACCTGCCGCTGGCGATCGTCTCCCGCGTTGGTTGTTACGTAGAGAATGCCAGCGTCTTCGTCAGCCGCTTCTACGCCAAAAACCTCAAAGTCGCCTTTGGTGATCTGGTTCTGCAACTTCGCATCGGCAGCCAGTGGATTGGCTTGGTCAAAGGAATAGAGATAAAGATGTGTGTGGCCGTCGCGCCAGCTTGTCCACAGAAATATGTTGCCGGGCTTGAGGACCGCAAAATTGTCGTCCACATCAATCCATGTGTCGCTTTTCTCGCTGAGGACGCGGCGCGATTTGCCGCTGGCCGCGTCGATGAAATAAAGATCAAGCTGGTTCTGCGCGCGGTTCATTACCTCGGCCCAGATCAGTCCGTCGCGAATCCAGCCAAATCGGGGGACGTAAATGTCTTTGTCGTTGGTAAGGTTGATCCAGCGAGCCTTGCCGTTGCGGCTGTCCATCACGCCCAGGCGCACCTCTGGGTTGGGGTCGCCCACCTTGGGATACTTCTCTTCCGACACCGTCGGATGCTGCGGCATGAAATCAGTAATGGGATAAGTTGGGACCTTCGTCTCGTTCATTTGCAGAAAAACTATCTTCGCGCCATCAGGCGACCAGTAATAATGGCTACGTGCCGCCAATTCTTCGGCATAGACCCAATCCACTTCACCATTCAGGATGTTGGGGTCTTGGTCGTGGGTGAGCGCGGTTTCGTCGCCGCTGTCTACTGGAGTGACATAGAGGTTGTGGTTGCGAATGTAGCTCAACTTCTTGCCGTCAGGAGAAAACTTAGGGTCCATCAGAGGATCGCCCGGCGAATTCACCTGCGTGGCAGTCCCAGTGGCGAGCGTGTAGAGCCAGAGCTGCCCGAAGTTGTCAAAAAGCAGGTGCTGCCCATCCGGCGCCCAATGATACGGAGACACGTGATAGCGTTCCCGGTTATCGCGCTCGCGGTCGTCTTTGCCCTGAGACACAGACGCGGTCAACGGCCTCAGCTTCTCTGCCGTTATCAGTACTGTCGATTTGCCGGTGGCGACATCGATGGAGTAAAGCTCGGCTTTCTCGCCGCGGTCGTCGCGAAGAAGATAGGAGACTTTCTTGCCGTCGGGACTCCACTGGATGGCTTCCGGCGCGCGTCCCGTGATGCCGCCTTCGGCGAAGATTGCCGCAATCGTCAGGTCCGGCGATTGCTGCCCCAGGCAAACTGCGCTGAATAAAAAAGCCAATAATATACGCTTCAATTGCATCCTCCGCGTTCAGAGAATAAGACTGAAAAGTGTACACCGCATCACAGCAGATAATCTCCCCGATAAATCAGCTGCCCATCAACGATGCGGGCATCTTTCGACAGCGTGTGCTGCCTGGGCGGCTTGTCATCCAGAATGTGCAGCACGGTATGTCCTTGTGCCAGCAAATAGTCAGAAACCAACATGCGATGGCAGCGAAAGTAAACGGCTTCAGCACACATGATCGCCGTGTTTCTCTGTGCAGCGCGTTCCACCAGCCGCGCTGCCGCTTTTTGGAACTGCTCCGAGAGCATGTAGTCGGCGTAGTTTCTGAAGGAATCATTTCTGAGCGCTACATGCGGCGATTCATCCTGCGGCATCTGCTTATTTCTTCTTCCGCCCAGGTCTTTTTCCCAGACGTAGTCGCAGCCAATCTCCGGCAGCCACAGTTCCAGGCTCTCACGGTTGAAATGGGGATAACGCCGCGATGCGGGAAACGCTCGGATGTCTTCGAGTAGCCGAATCTGGTGCGTTTGTAGCGCGCGCGAAAAATCGGCCAGATCTCGGGTGGAGTGACCAATAGTGAAAATTGTCGCCATGTAAGTGAGGCTGGCCGCGAAGGGCCTGAGCTAATGCGGACTTAGAGAATCTCTCTCAATGCTTTCAGCACATCGGCTTCCTCGTGCGGAAACACTGTTCGCAAATCGAGCAACACGCGGCCTTCTTCCACGCGGGCCACAATTGAAGGAGTGTTAGTACGCAACCGGGCAGCCAATTCGTCTGCGCTCAGGCCACCAGCGGTAAGTGCCAGAAGAAAAGTCGGCAAAGTTGACGTCGGCGCCGAGCCGCCTCCGATGAGCGATTCACCCGCGATCACATCGATCTTGAGCTTTGTGCTGGCTGTCAGGGCGGCGCACATGGCTTGTGCTCGCCGTTGAATGTCTTCGGCAGACAGCCGCATCATGCGGACCACGGGAATTGCCTCATGATTTTGCCGGACGTATTCCATCAGCGTGGCTTCGAGCGCCGCATACGTCAGCTTGTCCACACGCAACGCGCGGAACAGCGGGTTCGAACGCACTCGCTGGATGATCTCCGCGCGTCCGCTCAGCACGCCGGCTTGCGGCCCACCCAGCATTTTGTCACCGCTGTAGGTTACAAGGTCCACGCCGGCGCGGAGACTATCTGCAACTCCGCTTTCGTTGATTCCCATGCTACGCAGCGGCACCAGCGCGCCTCCGCCCAGGTCTTCCATCACGGGAATGCTGTGCTTGTGTCCGAGTTCCGTGAGCGCCTCCAGAGATGGCTGTTCGGTGAAACCAATAATGGCAAAGTTGGACCGATGCACGCGCAGCAGCAGGCGCGTTTTGTCGTTGATCGCCTGCTCATAGTCTGCAATGCGCGTACGGTTCGTGGTGCCAACCTCGCGCAACACGGCGCCGGACTTACTCATAACATCCGGCACGCGGAATGACCCGCCGATTTCCACCAACTCGCCGCGCGAAACGACTACCTCTCCGCCTTCGGCCAGTGAATTGAGCGCCAGCATTACTGCCGCGGCGCAGTTGTTCACTACCACCGTGCGAATGCCTGTGATGCCATCCTGATTGAGCAACTGCGAGAACAATCGCTCCACGTGGACGTCGCGCTTGCCGCGTTCGCCGGCGGCAATATCAAATTCCAAGTTGGAGTATCGCCCGGCGACTTCCGTAATCCGCCGCAGGGCCGATTCGGGAAGCGGTGCGCGACCAAGATTTGTATGAAGCACGACTCCAGTTGCGTTGATGACCGGTTTGAGCGAAAGCTCCATGGCTGTGTGGAGCTGACGAGAGATACCATCCGGGAGACCGGCTATTGCCAGTTGGACTGCAGCATCGTTGGCGAGATGTCCTGCTGTGATCTGCTCGCGAAGCTGCGCCAACACAGTGCGTATCGCTTCGACTACCGCGGGCTGGCCTTCGCTTTCCGTCAGTATGACGATTTCGGGTTGACGCAGTAAGTCGTCTACTGAGGGCAGTAGGCGGTAGAGGTCGGATTTGAGAGCGGTTTTCATTGTTTTTTCATCCCGAGCGTAGGGAGGGAACCCTATCCTCGCGCTGCACTTGAGGAAAAGATTAGCCGCGAATGCACGCGAATGCACGCGAATTTGTGCGGGTTCGTGTTCATTCGCGTTTATTCGCGGCCCTTACATTTTCGTGGTGATAGGGCTCCCTCGCTTCGCTCGGGATGTGGGGGGCTAACCAACCTCCACCAATCCATATCTCCTCTGCCAGTGATTTTTCAAATGCTGCATGATGCGATCGCGATCTGCGGCAGTAATCTCCGGATCTTTCTGTTCGATGATCCGCGCTGCTTCCGCCTTGGCCAGTTCGAGCAATTGACGGTCACGCACCAGATTAGCGACTCGCAGTCCTGGCGCGCCCGCTTGCTTGGTTCCAAAAAACTCTCCAGGACCGCGCAGTTCCAGGTCGAGTTCGGCGATTTCAAAACCATTTTGCGTGCGGACCATAGTCTTTAATCGGGTGTCGGCGTCGGGTGAGACTTTGCCGCCGGTCATCAGGACACAGTACGACTTGGCGGCGCCGCGGCCAATGCGTCCGCGAAGCTGATGCAACTGCGCCAGCCCGAAGCGTTCTGCATGCTCGACGACCATCACCGTGGCGTTCGGCACGTCCACGCCAACTTCAATCACCGTAGTGGCGACCAGCACGTCAATCTCGCCTTGCTGGAATTTGTGCATGGTTGCTTCTTTTTCCTCGGGGTCGAGGCGCCCGTGGAGCAGGCCGACGCGCAGGCCGGGCATGATCTTTTTGCGCAGCTCTTCGTACATGTGCATGGCGGCCTTGAGTCCGCTTTTTGACGTAGGGGCTGTGCCGTTGAATTCAAGCTCGGGCTGGTCGCTGGGCACGCCTTCGATCACTGGATACACCACATACGCCTGTCTACCCGCGGCAACCTGCTTCTTTACGAAGTCCCAGACTTCCTGGGCGCGATCGTCGGAAACTTTGCGCGTAGTAATGGGCGTGCGGCCGGGCGGCAGTTCGTCGAGTGTGCTGGTGTCGAGGTCACCGTAGAGCGTGAGCGCGAGCGTACGCGGGATAGGAGTAGCCGTCATGACGAGAGTATCCGGTTCAGCTCCGCCTTTTTTCATCAGCTTAAAGCGCTGCATTACGCCGAAGCGATGTTGTTCGTCCACGATGACCAGTCCCAGATTGTGAAACTCAACTTTCTCCTGGATCAGCGCATGCGTGCCGATGATCAGATGCGCTCCTCCCTGGGCAATGTGGCGGCGCGCGCTGCGTTTGCGCTCTTCTTCTTGCGACCCGGTCAGGAGAATTACACGATAGCCGGCATCTTCGAGCGTCCGGCGCGCGGAAAGATAATGCTGTGTGGCCAGGATTTCCGTGGGGGCCATGAACGCGACCTGATATCCGTTTTCCATGGCGATCACCGCCGCTTGCAGCGCGACAATTGTTTTGCCGGAACCCACGTCGCCTTGCAACAAGCGGCGCATCGGCGACGGCTGCTGCATGTCTTGCGCAATTTCCTTGAGCACGCGCTTTTGCGCCGCGGTGGGATGGAAGGGAAGTATCTTCTTAATTGCCTCGCGGACTTTGTCATTCAGCTCGAAGGCAACGCCTGCCCTTTGGCGCAGACGGCGGCGCTTGAGCTCCAGGCCAATCTCCAGGAAAAATAATTCTTCAAAAATGAGCCGGCGATGCGCTGTGGTGCGGTAGTCCTGCAACGCGGTAAAACTTTCTCCCGGTTGTGGAAAATGCGTGAGGTCAAAAGCCGTGCGCCGGTCAAGCAGGCCAAGGCGCTGCACCAGCGCGGACGGCACGCCGTCGGGAATATCGGACGCGAGATCGCGGAGCGCGCCGTGGATGATCCGGCGAAACCAGCGGGACGTAAGCTTGGCGCCGGCCGCGGTTTCATAGATGGGAACAATCCGGCCCACTTCGAGTGACTCAATCTCACCTGCCTCGTTCGCAAGCTCTCCTTCATCCTCTAAAACTTCAAACTGCGGCTGGGAAATCTGCAAGCCGCGCCCCTTCCACTCGTTTTCCACCTTGCCGTAGAGCGCCACAAGCTGGCCGGGCTTGAAGCGGTCGCGCAGGTATTCGCCATGGAACCATATGCATTTCAGCGTGGCCCGGCCCTGCCCTGCGACCATTTGAAAAATCGGCATCTTGCGCGTCCGAAACACGGCCGAGTTGCGGACTTCGGCAATCACCGTGGCCATTTCGCCGGCTTTCAACTCGGCAATGCCGCGCGGGTTCAGCCGGTCTTCATAGCGAAACGGCAGGTAGTAGAGCAGGTCCTCGACTGTGGAGATGTTCTTCTGCGCCAGCCACTCGGCCACTCGCGGTCCAACGCCTTTGACGAATTTGACGTCCGTTTGTAGTTGCAGCACTGGCATGATGATAAATGGAGAGCAGTCAGCAAATAGTGTAGCGATTTGTTGATTCAAGTATAGTAATGGGCATGAAATTCAAAATAGCAGTCACGCTTATTCTCGCCGCACTGGTTGTCTCCGGGTTTGCAGCGGCCCAGAGTCAGAGTGGTCCGGAGAACGGTCCTCTGGCCTTGGTCAAAATCGCCATTAACGTGGTCAGCAACACCAAGCACCAGAACGTGGATGGCCATTTGGCGATTTATATCCCTCCGGAAAAGTGGGCAGCCGGGCTGAAAGATGGCGACTTGGGGCAATTCTTGAAATTAAAAGAACAGAAGCCCGGACGCGGCGCAGTCTTCATTTTTTCGGCGTCCAAAGACACTGCTGTCGCCGTGTATTTTGACGGTGGCGTGCCCTTTGGTATGACGGCAGTCAAGGCCGGCTCCAACGGCAAAATAGACCCCGGCGATATCTCAGCTGCCTACAAGGCCATCACCAACGAAATGCTCAAGGCGACCGGCAAGGAGTTTAGCTTCGAGGCTGTTCCCATTAATACCGATGACGGCGACTCGCTCGCGGCATATCTGATCGCGAAGAAGTGAGCGGTTTGACTGTTGCGCGACAGCAGCTCTAGACCGCGTGTCCGGCACAGAAGCCTGACGCCCAGGCCCATTGGAAGTTGAATCCGCCGAGATGACCGGTTACGTCCACAACTTCACCGATGAAATAAAGCCCCGGCGCTTTGCGGCTCTCCATAGTCTTGGCCGAAAGTTCGTCTGTGTCCACGCCGTCAGCAGTGACTTCTGCCTTGTCGTAGCCTTCCGTGCCTTCCGGAACGATTTCCCAGCGATGCACGTGGCGCTCCAGTTCCGCCAGCGCGTGGTTGGTCCAGCCCTGCGGAGGATTATGATCGAGCCAGCGCTCGGCCAGCCGGTTCGGCAAAGTCGCGCGAAACGCGCTTTTGGCAGACGCCAGGTCGCGTTGCGCTTCGGGCTGTCGCAATGGCGCGGTCAAGTCACGGCCCGGTGCAAGGTCAATCGTGATGGACGCGGGCGCTTTCCAGTAAGAAGAAATCTGCAAGATAGCCGGGCCGCTGAGTCCGCGATGTGTGATCAACATCTTCTCGCGAAAGCTCGGCGCGTTTCCGACGGTAGACGCGACTACCTCCGTGGCAACTCCCGCCAGATCGCAATAACGTTTTCGGTCATCAGAGTTCAAAGTCAATGGAACCAAGGCCGGTCGGCATTCACGCACGGCGATTCCAAACTGCCGCGCTAGATCGTAGCCGAACGAAGTAGCGCCCATTTTGGGAATCGACAACCCGCCAGTGGCCACCACCAGCGCCGGAGCGCAAAACTCACGGCCGGCCGCGCGCAGCGCGAATTGTTCGCCGTGCTGTACTTCCTGCACTCTGGTTTCCGTAAAGATACGAACACCGGCGGCGCGGCACTCCTGCTCCAGCATGGTCACAATGTCGTGCGCCGAGTGGTCACAAAAAAGCTGGCCCAGAGTCTTTTCGTGGTAGGCAATGTGATGCTTCTTTACCAGCTTGATAAAGTCTGCAGGTGTGTAGCGGGAGAGCGCCGACTTGCAGAAATGCTGGTTGGCGGAAATAAAGTTTTCCGGACGGCAATGCAGGTTGGTGAAATTGCAGCGGCCGCCGCCGGAGATCAGAATCTTCTTGCCGATGCGGTCGGCGCGTTCGAGCACCAGCGTGCGCCGTTTGCGCTTGCCGGCTTCGATGGCGCACATCAGGCCGGCAGCGCCTCCGCCGAGAACGATTACATCAAAATTCTGCGACATCAGTGGGCCTGCGAGACCACTCCGGTCTTTTCTAGCGCTTTGAGATATTCAATAATCACTTCGAGGGGCACGGGGCCGTACTCTACAGAAACGGCATCTCGAATCTGTTGGGCGTCGTAATGGCCGTTGGCGAAGTTCAGGGTTTCATAGGCATACTCTTCCCCCGCGCCCCACAGACCCTGGTAACTGAGAAGCTTCGGCATGACAACGCCGGCTGCTTTGAGATGATCTTCAAAATAATCGTAACCAAAAACTGCCAGCGGGCCTTTGGGCTGCGGATTTCGTTTGAAGACCAGCAGGCCATCTCCAGTCACAGAGCCTTCGGGACGCGGTTCGAGTTGCGTCCCACAAAACAGCGGCACTGCCGGTTTCATGATTTGCTTTTCGTGTGCAAAAGATCTCAGGAGGGTCAGCGCATCCGCAGAGTATTCCGTGCTCCACAAAAATCCGTTCGCTTTCTCCTGTTGTGGCAGATCGGCTGAGCGCCGCAGATAGGCCGCGCAACGGCGGACCTCGCTGACCATCATTTGGTTCGTAACCAAGGCTGTGTCACGTTCTGTCATCCCCGCAAGAAAATATCCGCTCGCCGCTCCAATGAACGCCGCGCGTTTGAGCTTTGTGGGATCAATGTTTGCCGCGGAATCCATGTTGGTGTGGATGTAGCGATCAGGCCAGTCATTCAGGTAAATCGAAGGGATGCTGAATGAGCTGTCCTGGTAAACATCGTGATCGCTGCCCATCGAGAACGGCGAGAACTCAGCGCGTAGCGGTTCTTTGCCGCCTTCCGGCGCGACCAGCGGATACTCAGCGCTCCCGGTTGCGGCGAATTTGTATGTCTGCTCGTTAGCGAAGTCGGCAAATGCCTCCGCGACATCGTGCACGAACGACGGCAGACTCATTGGCCCGCGGGTGACGTGGAACACAGCTTTGGTTTCTGGGCCGCCGCCGACCATGTCCATGTGGATGGCGGCTTTGATGCGCTGCGCAAACTCCGGCCGGGCGTTGAGCAGGGTAACGGTACCTTCGACCTCGGGTGGCCAGATGAATCGAATTGTCCGCGCGGGTCGCGCCAGCTTGCCTTCGGTGATCAGCTTTTGCAGCGTGCGCGCGACTTCCAGAATAGTCACGCAGCCGCTGGCGTTGTCATTAGCTCCGGGGCGCTGATGATCAAGGTGGCAACTGTAGGCAATCTCTTCGTCTTTGAGTTTGGGATCGGCGCCGGGAATTGTGGCGGTGACGACTTCGTAGTATCCCGGGTGCTGTCCGGCGCGGACTGTGGCGTGAAGATGAATTTGCCCACCATGCGTCAGGCGGTCGCGTAACGTGCGTCCCGTTTTGAGTGACACCATGAAAGCGAAAGTCTTGGTGTTGGGAAACGACTGCAAATGTCCCCAGCGGACCAGGTTTTCGTCTTCACCCCACCATGCGGTGCGTTGGTTTTGTGCGTCGCTGATGATGCCGGCGGCGCCGAATTTATTGACTGCCAGTTCCTGCACTGCGCCGGGCTGGGCTGACACCAGAACAATCTTGCCGCGTATGTCTTTTCCGGCGTAATCGATTTCGGCGATCCCGCTGCCAACATTTACCAGATCGGCAGACACGTCGGCGCTTTCGCTGTCTTCCGCCAGAGAGACTGGCATGGCTTCATAGCTGGCCATCCGCAGTGCGGGTTGCCATGCGTCGCCGTCTTTCTTCATTTCCCAAAGCTCGGCGAAATCGGCGTCCCAGGGTTGCCGCGAGCGCTGCGTGCCGTAGAAGATTTTGCCGTCGGCGGGGAATTGCAGGATCTCAACGTTGCTCAGCCCGTACGCACGCGCGCGCTCCGCGACCAGTTCCGCGGCGGCGTGAAACCCTTTAGATCCGCGCTGGCGATGGTTGCGCGAGATACCATCGAGGTTGCGCTTGGCGGTTTCGCCGGAGAGTTCCTGGGCCAGGGCCGCGACATCTTTCTCCGGTAATAGGGGTGGCTTCTGCGCCAGGGCGGATGGCAACATACACAGAGCGGAACACAATGCTAAGAAGAAACGCAGTTTTTTCATGAAATCATCTCCATCGGACACGCGCAGGCCAGCGGCTGGATTCTATCTTGTGCTGACCCTGAAGCAAAATTCCGCTAGAAAGTTTTGAACGGTAAAGTGCGGTTAAGATTGGTTAATTCGCTGTGTGAGCATGTAATATCGGGCAGAGTGTTTCGTCTTTTTAGTCATGACTGATTTCAAAAATCCGCACAGAACATGGAAGGCGGTGTTCCTTGCCGCTGCCATGGTTTCATCTTTGACGGCACACGCCGGCCCGGTTGCCGTCACAACCAAACCTCAAGAAGCACCGCCCACGATGGACGCGCGCGAAATTGTCCGCCGCTCCACGGAGGTGGACAACCGCAACTGGGAGAAGGCCCGCAACTATACCTGCCAGGAGCGGGAGGTCGAAAAGAAGCTGGACAAGAACGGCGCGGTCAAGTCGACGGAGACCCGGACCAATGACATCACGTTTTACTATGGCCAGGAGTATTCCCGGCTTACCCAGAAAAACGATCAGCCGTTAACGGACAAAGACCAGAAGAAGGAAGAAGAAAAGCTCAACAAGTTCATGGAAAAGTACAAGAACGAAAGCGAAAGCGACCGGCAGAAGCGCCTGGCCAAACAGGAAAAAGAGCGCCGCGAGGGCCGGGCTTTTTTGCAGGACGTGGTGAGCGCCTACGACTTCCAGTTGCTGGGTGAAGAAAAAGTGGCAGGGCTGGACGCCTATGTGATCATGGCCACGCCGCGCAAGGGATTTCATCCCACACAACCGCATGCCGACCTGCTCTCCAAGGTAAAAGGGAAGCTATGGATCGACAAGAAGGAATACAGCTGGGTCAAAGCGGAAATCGAAGTCATTGACACCATTTCGTTCGGATTTGTTCTCGCCCGTATCCACAAAGGATCAAGACTCAGCTTTGAGCAGATCTATGTGAACAACGAAGTCTGGCTCACGCACAAATTCTTCATCAGAGGCGGTGCTCGCCTGGCGCTGTTTTTGAATGAAAACGTTGAAGAGGAAGACACTTTTTCCAACTACAAGAAATTTACGACGTCCGTGAAAATTCTGCCGGACATGAAGGAATCTGCACCGGAGCCCGACAAGCCTGCTCCGCCGAAGTGAGTTAACCCTCATTCTTTGTGAAGGGAGAGAGAATGTTTCGACGCATTGCAATCGTAATTGCGCTGGCCAGCGCGTGTCTGGCGCAAGACAGCGCCGCTCGCATGGAGCAAGTCGTTCAAGCCCATGTTCCCAGCCAGCGGTTTATGGGTTCAGTGCTGGTAGTTCAGGATGGCAAGGTCCTGCTCGACAAGGGCTACGGCTTTTCCAATCTGGAGTGGGATGTTCCCAACACGCCCACTACTAAATATCGAGTTGGGTCGGTGACCAAGCAGTTTACGGCGGCCTCAATCCTGTTGCTAGAGGAGCGCGGCAAACTGAAAGTCGAAGACCCGGTGAAGAAGTATTTGCCGGACGCGCCCGCCGCGTGGGACAAGGTCACCATTTTCCATCTACTGACGCACACCTCGGGCATTCCCAGTTTCACCAGCTTTCCTGACTATCTTTCCACCGAGGGCCTGCCCACAACTCCGGAAAAGCTGGTGGCGCGCTTCCGCGACAAGCCGCTCGAATTTGAGCCGGGCGCGCAATGGAAGTACTCGAATTCCGGCTACGTGCTGCTCGGCTACCTGATCGAAAAGATCAGCGGGCACAGCTACCGCGCTTTTGTGCAACAGAACATTTTTACGCCGCTGGGAATGAAGGACTCCGGCTACGACGTCAACTCGGCCGTTCTGGCACATCGCGCGTCGGGATACACGCGCGGCCCCAACGGCCTGGTGAATGCCAATTACGTGGACATGACCGTTCCCTTTTCCGCGGGCGCGCTTTACTCGACCACCGAGGACCTGCTGCTCTGGGAGCAGGGACTGTTCGGCGGCAAAGTGCTGTCGGCGGCATCGTTGGCCAAGATGACCACGCCGTTCAAACAGGACTACGCCTTCGGATTGGGAGTTTCCACCAAGAGCGGACACAAAGTGATCGAACACAGCGGCGGCATCGAAGGCTTCAACGCACACCTTGCCTACTATCCCGACGAAAAGCTGGTAGTGGCGGTGTTGGCCAACTTGAACGGGAACGCCGCTGACGAACTCGCCGCAAAACTGGCACAGGTGGCCCACGGAGAGAAGATTGTCCTGGCTTCGGAGCGAAAGGAGATCGCCGTCGCGCCTGCGGTACTGGCGCAGTACGTGGGTACCTACGAACTGTCGCCGGCGTTCAGTATTGTGATGACGCTGGAAGACGGCCACCTGATGACCCAGGCCACGAACCAGCCGAAGTTTCCGATATTTGCAGAATCAGAAACCATGTTTTTTCTCAAAGTCGTGGATGCCCAAGTGGAGTTCGTCAAGAACGACAAGAGCGAAGTCACGCACTTGATTCTGCATCAGGGCGGACGCGACGCCAAAGGAGTGAGGAAGCCGTCCAAGCCGGCGAAATAGACGCTGGAACCCTCGCTCATCTAACACCAGCGTGCCAAAATCAGTTCGCGACGGTTAGAATCAAAATCGGCAAGCGAAAGGACCTATGCGTGTACTGGTAACAGGCGGCGCCGGCTTTATAGGCTCCCATCTCTGCGATGCACTGCTGGCGCGGGGAGACAACGTGGTGTGTGTTGACAATATGGTTACTGGTAGCGCCAGCAACATAGCGCATTTGAAGAACGATCCGCGGTTTGAGTTTGTCATGCAGGACGTGAACCTGCCCTACGATGTCGGGCGCGTGGAGTACGTTTTTCATTTTGCGTCACCGGCGAGCCCGGTAGATTACATGGAACACGGCATTGCCACGTTGCAGGCTGGATCGCTGGGATCATTTCATTCGCTGGAACTGGCACGAAAGTACAGCGTGAAATATCTACTGGCGTCCACGTCAGAGTGTTATGGCGACCCGCTTCAGCATCCGCAAAAAGAAACGTACTGGGGCAATGTGAACCCGGTCGGTCCGCGGTCGGTGTACGACGAGGCCAAGCGATTTGCCGAGGCCGCGACCATGGCGTACCTGCGTTATCACCGGACGGACACACACATTGTGCGCATCTTTAATACATACGGCCCGCGCCTGCAGTTGAACGATGGCCGCGTGATTTCCAACTTCATGAAGCAGGCACTCAAGGGAGAAGCGCTCACCGTGTACGGTGACGGCACACAGACCCGCAGTTTCTGTTACGTTGCCGATGAAGTGGAGGGCATTCTTCGCCTGGGCGCATCTGACATTCACGATCCGGTGAACATTGGCAATCCCAACGAATTCACCATGTTGGATTGCGCCCAGATGGTGCTGAAGGTCACAGGATCCAAGAGCCGGATTGTCTTTAAGCCCTTGCCGCAAGATGATCCCAGGCAGCGATGCCCGGACATCACGAAAGCGCGCGAGCATCTCGGCTGGGAGCCAAAAATCAATTTGGAAGCCGGACTCAAGCTTTCGATGGATTATTTCCAAAAAGCCATCGCAGCTTTAGGTGAACCGGTAGCCGTCCGCGGTTAGCGTAAGTCTCCCAGGCTTACGGCAACACTCCCACCACAATTCCTGACGGCGCAGTCTTTGAATGGTAGACGCGTTCCGTTGCTTTCTTGAAGTCCGCGGGGGTTGCGTCCGGGATGTTCATGAAGACCTGGGGATTCAGATCCACCAGCGGGAACCACGAACTCTGTACCTGCACCATGATGCGGTGGCCGCGACGGAAGGTGTGGTTTACGTCCGGCATTTCAAAATCAACTTTGACCACTTGTCCGGGTGTGAAGGCTTCAGGGTGTTCAAAGCTATTGCGGAATTTTCCGCGGAAGGGATCGCCACGCACCAACTGCTGGTATTCACCCATGGCTTCGATGGGCACAGTAACATCCGTGCGCGGTTGCGGTGGGCGCTCGGCTTCCGGGTAGTCCACTGGATAAACGTCAATCAGCTTGACGACGAAATCGGAATCCGTACCCGTGGTGGAAACATGAAGGTGCGGTGAAACTGGGCCGGCAATGGTGACGTCCTGATCCAGAGGCGCCGTCTCATAGACCAGCACGTCAGGACGTTTGGCCGCGAAACGCTGGTCACTGGCCATATATTCCTGCGGCACATCGGTATTTGCGTAACCGACATACGGCACCGGCTTGCGGGGATCGCTCACGTATTCGTCAAAAGTCTGCTCCTGCTCCGATGGCGGATCAAACGAGAGCGTGCCGCCAGCGTGAAAATACAACGTCTTGCTCTGCGCGTTTGGCGGAGGCCAGCTTGCGTAGGTACGCCACACATTGGTTCCAGTCTCAAAGACCGTGGCTTCCGGAATTTTGGCCGGGCCTTCGCCTTTGAGGTACTGCTCAAAGAAGGGAAAGATGATGCGCTCACGATAGTATTCGCCAGTCTTGCTGTTGAAGTTCAGGCGTCCAAAGTGCAGACCTTCGAGCCCACCCCACCCGCCGTGGGACCATGGCCCGACGACCAGTCCGGAAAATGTATCCGGATTATTTTTCTTGATGGTGTGGTAAGTGCGGAAGGGACCGGCAAGGTCTTCGGCGTCAAACCACCCGCCCACGGTCAGCACCGCGCACCTGATGTTTTTCATGTGACGCGAAAGATCACGCGCCTGCCAGTAGTTGTCATACGTGGAGTGCTGGACCTGGTCGTTCCAAAGAGAATTACTGCCCTTGAAATAGATTTTGTCGGCGTTTGAAATTGGACCCAGCTTGAGGAAAAAGTCATAGGCGTCCGTGGTGCCCCAGTCGAACGATTCACGGTTTCTGCTGGGGAGCGTCGGCTCCGGACGCGGCTTAAAGAAATTATAGAAATCAAAATTCGCCAGCAGCATGAAAGCACCGCCGTGATAAGAATCGTCACCCATGAAAAGATCGGTCATGGGAGCCTCGGGTGATGCCGCCTTGATCGCCGGGTGCGAATCAATAATGCTGGCCGAAGTATAGAAGCCAGGATAGGAAATGCCCCAGATACCGACGCGTCCATTGCTGTTGGGAATGTGCTTCAGCAGCCACTCCACGGTGTCATAGGTGTCCGTGCTTTCGTCCACATCGGCGTTCGACTTGGGATTGTCGATGTGCGGATGCATCTCCACGAACGTGCCTTCCGAAAGATAACGGCCTCGCACGTCCTGAAAGACGAAGATGTAGCCGGCCTTGTCAAAAGCGTCGGTGGGCCCAAGGCGTCTTTTGTACGAGTCAACCCCATACGGGGCCACGCTGTAAGGCGTGCGCACCATCAGAAACGGATACGTCCGCGACGTGTTCTTGGGCACATAGATGGAGGTGAAGAGCTTCTTGCCGTCACGCACCGGAATGTAATACTCGTACTTGGTGTAGTACTCCTTCACATCAAAGCCCTGCGGCGCGGCTTGGGCGGGAGCTTGTGTTGGACAGAGAGCGGCGATGGCCAGGGCCGGCGTAATGAAAGCGAATTTCAGGCGCATGATTTTAGGGTTCCTTTTTCGGCAACTCAGTTTACCAGCATCAGAGTGATTTATTCGGAGTTCTCGAGCGCATGAGACAGGTATTCCCACTCGGCCATGCACTGTGCGAGATCAGTCTTCGATCGGGCGAGCAGTTCGGTTTGCAATTGCGTCTCTTCCGCGCTGACAAAACTCTGCAACGCAGTCTCGGCGCCCGCAATTGCCGCTTCCAGCCGCACAATCTCTTCTTCCACTTCGTGGCAGCGTTCTTTCATCTGGCGCAGCTTGATGGGATTCAGTCGTTTTTGTTTGGCGTCAGGTTCTGAGGGTGCTGGAACAGCCTGCAAAACGGGGGCTGCCACCACTGATGAAGAAGCGGCGGTTCCTTGTCCGGCAACGGGAGCAGTCTGCCCCTGCTTGCGCCACAGATAATCTTCATAGTTTCCGGGATAGACAGTGACCTGGCCGTCGCCGATTTCAAATACACGCGTGGCCAGTTTGTCGATGAAGTAGCGGTCGTGCGA
>PLJN01000069.1:0-81720 GCA_003140235.1 Acidobacteriaceae bacterium | reverse complement strand
TTGTACTGGTCCTGGGCAAAGTAATCCACTTCCACATTGTGTCCCAGGACAACCGCGCCGGTGCTCGGCGGCTCCATGCCGGCCAGCAGCTTGATGAGCGTTGATTTACCCGCGCCATTTGCGCCTACCAGGGCAATGCGGTCTCCGCGCTCGATGACGAAATTCGCTTTCGAGAACACGTGCTTGGGCCCATAGCTCTTGGCCAGTTCTTTGGCTTCGACCACTTGGCGTCCGCTGGGCTTGGGCTGCGGGAAGTTGAAGTGGATGATTTTTTCTTCCAGCGGAACTTCGATCTTCTCCATCCGTTCAAGTTCCTTGATCCGGCTCTGCACTTGCTTGGCTTTGGTCGCGGTATAGCGAAAGCGATTGATGAAAGCGGTGAGCTGCTCTACTTTGTCCTGCTGATTGCGGAACGCGGCTTCAAGCTGTGTGCGGCGCTCGTTTTTCTGCGTAAGAAATTTCTCGTAGTTCCCAGGGTAGAAGTGGACGCGCTTGTTCCATATCTCAGCAATTTTGCCGACAGTCACGTCGAGAAAGTAGCGGTCATGCGNNNNAGGCGCATCTGCCATCCGCCGGAAAATTCTTCCGTGCGGCGTTCCCAGTCCTCTTTCTTGAACCCGAGCCCGTTGAGGACTGAACCCACTTCGGCGTCAATGCTGTAGCCGTCGCGCGAATGGATTTCCGCCTGCACCTGGTGAAAGCGCTCTCCGATCTGCGCGTACTCGGGACTGGCGTGGTCGACCTCCGCCATGCGCTTCGCGAGTTCTTCCATCTCTCGCTGCATCTGGTGGACGTGATCAAACACTGACAGGCACTCGGCAAAAACTGTTCTGCCGGAAAGCGTGAGACCGTCCTGGGGAAGGTATCCGCATTGAATGTTTTTTTGCCGGGTCGTGTTCCCATAATCGAGAGACTCGGTCCCAGCCAGCACCTTCAGCAGCGTGGTCTTGCCNNGTCATGCGGTGTGATCAGCCAGTCAAGGTCCTGGAAAAGGACCTTGGGGCCAAAACGTTTTCCGGCTGCGGAAAGTTGAATCATGGAAGACTTAGTTTAATCGTAGCGTTGCAGGCTGCAAAAAACCTTACCGCGGATTGACGCGGATACACGCGAATCTGCGAAAGAGAACGCTATTTCTTACGCTTCTCTCTTCCCAGCACTACTTTTGAGCGCGGCCGGTTCTTGATCCAAATCGGTGTACCGACAAAGCCAAACGTCTTGCGAATCTGGTTGGTCAGGAAGCGTTCATAGGAAAAATGCAGTTTCACAGCTTTGTCCGTGAAAAGAATAAACGTAGGCGGAGACGAATGCGCCTGCGTCATGTAGAACACTTTGACTTTTTGACGATGCGGTACGCCGGCGCGGTCAAAGTCCACCGACTCCAGAAAGCGGTTCATCTGTCCGGTGCTGATGCGCTTGCGCCGTTCCGCGGACACCAGTTCGAGTGCGCGGAAAATCTTGTCAATGCTTTTTCCTTCCGTCGCAGAGATGAAGAGGATCGGAGCATAGTCCAGAAATTTCAATCCGCGGCGTACTTGCTCTTCATAAAGCGTGCGGTCCGCGGGCGGACGGCCGTCCGTGCGGCCCGGGCCAACCAGGTCCCATTTGTTGACGATGATAATGACCGACCGGCCACTCTCATGCGCGTAGCCTCCCACGTTGGCGTCGAGTGCGTTCACGCCTTCAGTGGCGTCGATCACGAGGAGAGCAACATCGGCGGCTTCCAGATGCTTGCGCGCCATCACCACGGAGAGTTTTTCTGCCATGAGCCGCGTCTTGCCTTTGCGGCGGATGCCTGCCGTGTCAATGAAGCGGTACATGTGGCCGTCTTTCTCGATGAGTTCATCGACGGCATCGCGTGTGGTACCGGCGACGGGTGACACGATGGCGCGCGCGGTCCCGGTGAGGACATTGAGCAACGTGGACTTACCCACGTTGGGGTGCCCGATGATGGCAACTTTGGTCTCGGCCGGCTCGGCGTGTTGTTTCTCTCTTGACCCTGGTTCTTCCGGCTCGTCTTCTTGTAGTTCTTCTCGCGCTTCTTTCTCCTGTGCTTTCTGCTCTTGTGCTTCGTCTTCCTGCAAAGCTGTCGCGGCATCTTCCATCTCTGCTTCAGAGACAGGGATGGCTTCCAGCACATCGTCCAGTAACTCGGCGGTGCCGGTGCCGTGTTCCGCTGAAATCGGAAGCAGGTTTTCAATCCCCAGCGTCCTGAAGTTTTCCGCTGCGGCTTCCTGTCCAAGCGAATCGACTTTGTTGACGGCTAGAAAAAGCGGCTTGCCCAGGCGGCGCAGCAGACGCCCCAACTCCATATCAGACGATGCGAGTTCCGTGCGGGCGTCCACGACCATGACGATGGCCGCGGATTCCTCGAGCGCCACGCGGGCCTGGCGGAAAATTTCTGTGGGGATAAAATCTTTTTCGTCGGGGACAATGCCACCGGTATCCACAATGCGCAGGCGGCGGCCATTCCACGTGGTTTCGCCGTAGAGACGGTCGCGCGTGATTCCCGGCTCGTCGCCCACAATGGCGCGGCGCGATCCAATCAGCCGATTGAACAGAGTGGATTTACCTACATTAGGCCGGCCAACGATCGCCAACAGTGGGATTCTCGTGCCGGAGTTACGGTCCTTCAAAGCTCGCCTTTTCTGATCAACACTTCAATGATAGACGGTATTCGGCTGACCGCGGGTGATCCGCCCAGGTGATAAGGGCTGCACGGACGGCGGGTTTCTGGCATGATAGACAAACGCTTTCGCCATGTCTTCGACTCCCCATCTCGAAACTGCTCCTCCGCGCAACCTGCCGACTTTGCGCCAGTTTTTCACAGCGGGTGGGCTGCTCAGCAAAGCGCATCCGAATTATGAATTTCGCCGCGGCCAGTTGCAGATGGCGGAGGCCGTGGAGCAGGCGTTGGAATCGCGCAAGCATTTAATCGTTGAGGCCGGCACCGGGACGGGAAAGACGCTGGCCTATCTGCTGCCCGTCATTCGCAGCGGCAAACGGGTCATTATCTCCACCGGCACCAAAAACCTGCAGGAGCAGCTCTTCTTCAAGGACATTCCGTTTCTGGAGCAGCATCTGGGCAAACTGCGCGTTTGCTACATGAAGGGACGCAACAATTATCTCTGCCGGCAAAAGCTTTACGACCTTACCGACCAGCCGGTGCTGAACGGATTGCAGGAGATTGAGCAGTATCGCCACATCGCAGAGTGGGAGCCACACACGGAAACCGGAGACCGCGCCGAACTCAAGGTATTGCCGGAGAACAATCAACTCTGGCAGAAACTCGATGCCCGCACCGACCGCTGCACTGGACAAAAGTGCAAACAATGGGACCGCTGTTTTATTACGGAGATGCATCGGCGGGCCGTGGAGAGCGACATTGTTATCGTGAACCACCATCTGTTCTTCGCCGATCTGGCGCTGAGGCAGACGGGCGCGCCAGACGCCGGAATTCTTCCGGAATTTTCCGCCGTGATTTTTGACGAAGCCCACGATCTGGAAGACGTGGCCACCAGTTACTTCGGCGTGAGCGTCAGCAATCTGCGTTTTGAAGAGTTGCCGCGCGATATCGAAAACACTTTGCAACAGAAGCAGGCCATGTCTCCGGGATTGCATCAGGCTCTGGCACGTCTTCGCGAGAGATCACGGGCCTTCTTCGGCGCGTTGCCCGCAGGACAAGGGCGGGCTGCGTTTGATGGCCGGGCGGAATTCCTGGAGAAACATTTCGAGGAATACGACACCATCATGCAGGCGCTGGGTCGCGCGTTCTCGGAGCTGGAGCTACTCCCGCAAAAACCCGACGAAGTTTTCGGCTTTGCCCGCCGCACGCAGGAGTTGCAGACGCAACTCGCCTTCATCATGGAGTCGCGCGACAAGAACACGGTGTTCTGGATTGAGTGGCGAGGCGAGGCGCGCAAGACGCGCACCGGTCAGACGCACATTGTCTTGCTGGCCACGCCGATTGACGTCTCACAGATTCTCAAGCAGACATTATTTGAAAACGTCGAAACCGCGGTGTTGACCTCGGCCACGCTGGCCGTGGCCGCCACCGATGAGCGGGGAAGCTTTGATTATGTCCGCCATCGCGTGGGACTCGACCATGCGCGCGAACTCGTAGTGCCTTCACACTTTGATTATGTCAATCAGGCGATTCTTTATGTGCCGCCGGACATGCCTGAGCCGCGATCACCGGCGTTCGGGCGCGCTGCCGCAGACAAGATCCGCCGCTTGCTGGAGATCACCGAGGGCCGCGCGTTCTGCCTGTTCACCAGCTACGCGCAGATGCACGACATCCACGACCGTTTGCTCGGAGAACTCAAGTACCCCATGTTGCTGCAAGGCTCCGCGCCCAAGACCGCGCTGCTGGAAGAGTTCCGGCTCACGCCCAACGCCGTCCTCTTTGCCACGGCGTCCTTCTGGCAGGGCGTGGATGTGCAGGGCGAACAACTCAGCTGCGTGATCATCGACCGCCTGCCCTTTGCCGTGCCTAATGATCCGATCGTGGCGGCGCGCATTCGTGCGCTCGAAAGTGCCGGCGGCAACGCGTTCTTTGAGTACCAGGTGCCTGCGGCGGTAATCTCGCTCAAGCAAGGCTTCGGCAGGTTGATCCGCTCCATGAAAGATCGTGGTGTGCTGGCGCTGCTCGATAACCGCGTTTTGAAGCAGCGATACGGGCGAGTTTTTCTGGACAGCCTGCCTCCATACAAGAAGACCAAAGATCTGGCGGATGTGGAAGAGTTTTTTAGGAGATTGCCAGAATTGCCAAAATCGCCGTAATCGCCGAAATTGAAGGGCAGTTAATCGACTTGCCCTTCAATTTTGGCAATTACGGCGATTACAAATTCCGGCGATCTTCCCTAGAGTTTTTTCTCTGCCGCCATGGGCTGAATCTGGTCTACAGGAATGAACTCGGTTGGATAAATACCGGTGTAGCAGGACGTGCAATAAGTTATTTTCTCGCCTTCGCCGCAGGCTTCGCGCATGCCGGCCATGGAAAGATAAGCCAGCGAGTCAGCGCCAACGTAGGCGCGGATTTCCTCCAGCGACTTGTTCGCCGCAATGAGCTGGCTTTTTACAGGAGTGTCCACACCGTAGTAGCACGGTGAGATCGTGGGTGGACACGAGATGCGCATGTGCACTTCTTTGGCGCCGGCGTCACGCACTAGGCGCACAATTTTGCGGCTGGTAGTGCCGCGCACGATGGAATCGTCAATGAGAACAACACGCTGGCCGACGAGCAGGCTGCGCACGGGGTTCAACTTGAGCTTCACGCCAAAGTCACGGACACGCTGCTCCGGCTCAATGAATGTCCGTCCAACGTAGTGATTGCGAATCAGGCCAAAGCGGAACGGCAGTCCAGATTCAGACGCGTAACCCAGAGCGGCGGTCACGCCAGAGTCGGGAACTGGGACCACCAGATCGGCTTCCACGGGGGCCTCTCTCGCTAGTTGACGGCCCAGGGCCTCGCGGCTGGTTTGGACGGCGCGACCAAAAATCACGCTGTCCGGACGCGAGAAGTAGACGTGTTCGAAGATGCAATTGGACTGTTTGGCCGCCGTAGCAAAGAACCGTGACGAAACGCCTTCCGGGCCCACGACCATCATCTCTCCTGGCTTAACGTCGCGCTCGTAGGTCGCGCCGATAATGTCAAACGCGCAAGTCTCGGAAGCAAAAACAATGGTGTCTTTGTCCGGACCGGCGCCATTACGGATGCGTCCCATGCACAGCGGGCGGAAGCCGCGCGGATCACGCACGGCAAACACGCGGTCACGAGTCATCAGGACCAGCGAGAACGCGCCTTCAATCCGGCGCAGAGCATCGCACACCGCTTCGGGTAGAGTATGCTCTTTCGATTGCGCAATCAGATGGACGATAACTTCTGTGTCGCTGGTGGTTTGAAAAATTGAGCCTTGCGCTTCCAGGCGGGCGCGGATGTCCCAGGCGTTGACCAGATTTCCATTGTGGGCCAGTGCGATCATGCCTTTGTTGCAATCCACCATGATGGGCTGCGCGTTAAGCAGCGCGGAGTCGCCGGTGGTCGAGTAGCGATTGTGGCCAATCGCAATGCTGCCGCGGATGGTCTCAAGCACAGGCTCGGTGAAAATGTCGGCCACAAGTCCCATGGCGCGATGCGTGCGCAAACGTTCGCCGTCAGAAGAAACGATTCCGGCGGATTCCTGTCCGCGATGCTGCAACTGATGGAGGCCGAGGTAGGCGAGCGTGGAAGCTTCCGGGTGGTTGTGCACCGCCACCACTCCGCAATACTCTCGAAGTTTGTCGAAAGCCATTTCGCCCCTTCGTTGCTAATTCGTCTGTAACATCTCAGGCGCTTCAGCGTATAAGGCCTGGGCCAACGCTGTTTCCCAAACTTGCTTCAACTCAGACACGGATGCCGCAACAGCAACGCTGCCATTTATTTTGATGCTCAAATTGTCAGGTACGGTGCGCCCGATTCGGTTAGCGCTTAAGCCCCATTTTACCGCTAGTTGTTTGATGTGCGCGGTGTTTCCTGGGTCGCAGCTTATTATTATCCGGCTGGCGCCTTCGCCAAAGAGAGTGGATTCTAGGAACACGTCCTTCGCCGTCAGCTCGATCTCGGCGCCAACTCCGGTCGCAAACGTTGATTCGGCCAGCGCTACGGCCAGTCCGCCATCAGAGCAATCATGCGCGGATTCCAAACTGCGCTCCAGAATCAGATCACGCAGGCATTTTTGCAAGGCCACTTCTTGCTTAAGGTCCAGCGCCGGAGGAGTGCCCCAGGTTTGTCCGAGGATCGCTTTGGCATACTCTGATGAGCCGATTTCGATTTCCGCCGTGGCTGCGTTTGCGGGCGCGGCGCCGCTCAGCAGCAGCACATCACGGCCGGCCTTGCGGAAATGGCAGGTCATGGCCAGGCTGATGTCTTGCAGAATGCCGACTACGCCCACAACCGGGGTGGGATAAATACCTTCACCTAGAGTTTCGTTGTACAGGCTGACGTTGCCGCCAGTGATCGGGGTCGCCAGTGCTTCACAGGCTGCAGTCAGGCCGTCAACTACCTGGGAGAATTGCCACATGATCTCCGGCTTCTCCGGATTGCCGAAGTTCAGGCAATTTGTGGCTGCCACCGGCGTCGCTCCCGTGCATGAAACATTTCTGGCCGCCTCCGCCACCGCATGCATCGCGCCGAGTTTGGGGTCGAGCCAGCACCAGCGGCCGTTGTCATCGAGTGCCATGGCCAGCCCTCGTGAAGTGCCTTTAATGCGCATCAGACCGGCGTCCGCTCCGGGGCCTTCCACCGTGTTGGTTTGCACCATGGAATCGTATTGCTCCCACACCCATCGCTTGGAGCAAACATTGGGAGCCGCCAGCAAACGTTTGAACTGCGCAGTGAGATTGCCGGCGTTCGTGAACTGCACGTCTGCGGGCTTGGTGCGCGAAACCGGCGCTGTCCACGACGACATGGGACGGTTATATAAAGGAGCGTCATCGGTAAGCGCGGTATTGGGAATGTTCGCTACCAGTTTGCCGTGCTCCAGCACGCGCAGCCGTCCACCGCTGGTTACGCGGCCGATGATGACCGCGTCCAGTCCCCACTTTTCAAAGACGTTGAAGATTTCCTGCTCGCGTCCGCTTGCCGCCACCAGCAGCATGCGCTCTTGCGATTCGCTCAGCATGATCTCGTAGGCATTCATGCCGGTTTCGCGCTGAGGCACGAGGTCGAGCTCGATTTCAATTCCTACACCGCCGCGGCCGCCCATCTCGCAAGTGGAGCAGGTAAGGCCGGCAGCTCCCATATCTTGTATGCCGACGACCGCGCCCGTCTGCATGGCTTCCAGGCAGGCTTCGAGCAAAAGTTTTTCCAGAAAAGGATCGCCCACCTGCACATTGGGCCGCTTCTGCTCCGAGCCCTGGGTGAATTCCTCGCTGGCCATGGTGGCGCCGTGAATGCCGTCGCGCCCCGTCTTCGAGCCTACATAGATGACCGGGTTTCCCTCGCCTGCTGCCTTAGCATAAAAAATCTGATCAAGGCGGACCAGCCCAAGCGCAAACGCGTTGACCAGCGGGTTTTGCGAATAGCAGTCTTCAAACTTTGTTTCGCCGCCCAGGTTGGGAACGCCGAAGCAATTTCCGTAAGAAGCCACCCCGCTCACCACGCCTTCAAGAATGGACTGATTGCGATGGACCGTCGTCTGGTCGGTGTTCTCGCCGGGAACAATCGGGCCAAAACGCAAAGAGTCCATCACCGCCAGCGGCCGTGCGCCCATGGTAAAGATATCGCGCAGAATTCCGCCGACTCCTGTGGCCGCGCCCTGAAAAGGTTCGATAAACGAAGGATGATTGTGGGATTCGATCTTGAAAGCACAGGCCCAGCCGTCGCCAATGTCGATGATGCCGGCGTTTTCTCCCGGGCCTTGCACCACAAGTTTGCTGCGCGTGGGCAGACGCTTCAAATGCACGCGCGAAGATTTGTAAGAGCAGTGCTCGCTCCACATCACGCTGAAAATGCCCAGCTCCGTCAATGAAGGTTCGCGGCCTAACGTGGTCTTGATCTTTTCGTATTCTTCCGGCGTGAAGCCATGTTCTTCGATGACCGCAGGTGTGATCCGGGAGGCGTGGGTCGTGGACATGTGTCCTTATTTTCGCACAGGAGAAAGTATCCATTACACTAGCTTGCAATGAAGCACGTAATCATCGGCACGGCGGGCCATATTGACCACGGAAAGACAGCGCTGGTCAAAGCGCTGACCGGGATTGATGCCGACCGTCTGGAAGAAGAAAAGCGCCGCGGCATCACGATTGATTTGGGATTCGCGCATTTGGAACTGGCCGCCACGAGCGGTGAAAAACTGCGGCTGGGTTTCATTGATGTCCCAGGGCACGAGCGTTTTGTCCGCAACATGCTCGCCGGAGTTGGAGGCATTGATCTCGTCTTATTGGTGATTGCGGCAGATGAGTCCATTAAGCCGCAGACTCGTGAACACTTCGAAATCTGCCGCCTGCTCTCCGTCCCTCGCGGCATTACGGTCATCACCAAATCCGACCTGGTGGACGAAGAAACCTTGAGCGTGGTGCGCATGGAAATTGAAGAGTTCGTGCGTGGGTCGTTTCTCGATGTTGAGCGCTCACCCATGGTGGCGGTAAGCGCCCGAACCGGCGCGGGTCTGGACGATCTGAAGCGTGAAATCGCCCGGCTCGCCGTGGATGTTCCGGCGCGAGACGTGGAAGTTATTTTTCGCTTGCCGATTGACCGCGTATTTGTGATGAAGGGGTTTGGGTCCGTGATCACGGGAACGCTGATCGCCGGCAAGATCAGAAAAGAAGAAGAGGTCGAGATATTCCCATCACGGCAGCGCGGACGCATTCGCGGAGTGCAAGTCCACGGCGCAGCCAGCGACATAGCCAGCGCCGGCCAAAGGACGGCGTTGAACCTCGCGGGTGTCCAGACAGAAGAACTGGCCCGTGGCATGACGCTGGCGGCGCCCGGCGTGTTCGAGCCAACGCAACGCATTGCCGTGCAGCTTTCGTTATTACAAGACTGTAAGCCGCTCAAGAACCGTGCGCGCGTCCACCTGCATGCATTTACTTCCGAGACCATCGCCGAAGTCGCATTGTACGGAGCCACGGAAGTGCGGCCAGGCGCCACGGCATTCGCTCAACTGCGCACCGCTGAACCTCTTCTGCTTCTGCCGGGAGATCGCCTGATCCTGCGGCAGTTTTCGCCGGTCGTGACCATTGGCGGCGCTGTAGTAATCGATTCGTTTCCGCTGGCTCGTCAAAAGAAAGACGCGCTACTGGCTTCGCTCGACGTCTTTGCGAATGGAAGCCGTCAGGAAGTGCTGCTGGCACGCGTCGCGCGACGAGGTCATGATGGTCTCACGCTTGCAGCTGCGGTGCGGGAGATGGGCGTGAAGGAATCCGTCTTAAAGCCGCTCGTCGCCAGCCTTTTGCAGCAGAAGCAAGTCATACAGGCGGCTGATCGTGTGATTTCGGCTGAAGCTTTTGTGAAGACGCGGCAGAGCGTCATCGCCGCGCTCGATACATTCCACAAAGCCAACCCGCTGGTGGCCGGGATCAGCAAAGAAGAGTTGCGAGAGAAACTCAGGCTGTCTCAGCCTGTGCTGGAGGCAGTTCTCGCTCAACTGGTTGCGGAAAAGAAAACTGAAATCACCGGCGAGCAGGTCCGCTTGGCCGGACGTGGCGTTGAACTTAAAGACGACGAAGCCAAAGCCAAGGCTCAGATTGAGAAGGCCTTTGCCAACGCTGGCCTGAAAGTTCCTCTCATGAAAGAAGTGCTGGCCACGTTGCCGGTGGACAGCGCACGTGCTCACAAGCTGGTCACTCTTTTGTTGCGCGACCGCGTGCTGGTCAAGCTGGCGGACGATCTGGTGTTCCATCAGAGCGCCCTTCAAGGCCTGCGGCAGACCGTGGCGCAGTACAAGGCAACATCGGACAAGATTGACGTAGGTAAATTCAAAGATCTGATAGGGGTGACACGGAAATACGCGATTCCTCTGCTTGAGTATCTTGACCAGCAACGCGTTACGCGGCGCGTGGGGGATGAGCGGATGATTCTGTAGGCTTCGTCTTTGTCCCGAGCGTAGCGAGGGAACCCTATTGTAACTATGACCGACGGGTGCGTGGAACTGGTACATTAAAAGACAGCATTGTTACGGTAGCGATCCCTCGCTACGCTCGGGATTTCAGAAAAAAACTATGCTTTCCATACGCAACGCCACTGCTTCCGACACAAAGCTGATTCTTGACTTCATCCGCAAGCTTGCAGAATACGAGCGCGAGCCGAACGCCGTTGTCGCCACGGAAGAAGACTTGCTGCGCGATGGATTCGGACCGGAACCAAAGTATCGTTGCCTGATCGCCGAATGGCACAACGTGCCCGCCGGCTTTGCATTCTATTTTTTCATCTACTCAACATGGCTGGGCCGTCCGGGAATTTATCTGGAAGACTTATTCGTATTGCCGGGGATGCGCGGGAAGGGAATTGGCCTCGGCCTGTTGCGGCGACTGGCGCAGATCGCGGTAGAAGAGAACTGCTATGGCATGCGCTGGCAAGTGCTGGATTGGAACCAGACGGCTATCGACTTCTACCACGGGCTGGGCGCGACCAAAATGGATGGCTGGGATACCATGCGTCTGATCGAGCCGGCGCTTTCGCGGCTGGCCCGCGGAGAATCAGAAGAATGAAGGTGCGGATCATTGGCGCGGGTCTGGCCGGATGCGAAGCGGCGTGGCAGTGCGCCCGGCGCAACGTGAATGTGGAACTCTATGAGATGCGCCCCGGAAAATCCACGCCTGCGCATGAGAGTGATAAGTTTGCTGAATTGGTGTGCTCCAACTCGCTGAAGTCGGAAAGCGAAAGTACCGCGCCGTGGCTGCTGAAAGAAGAAATGCGGCGGACTGGATCGCGGTTGATCCAGATTGCTCAAGAGACAAGCGTCCCTGCCGGGCACGCGCTGGCCGTGGACCGCGAGGTCTTCGCCGCCAGAGTTACGGAAGCAATTTCCGCTGAGCCGCGCATTAAGATCGTTCGCCAGGAAGCCACACAGGTTAACGAAGCCGACGGCATCACGGTGATTGCGACCGGTCCGCTGACGTCAGACGCGCTCTCACGGGAAATTGCGCGGCTCTCCGGCAGTGGCCATCTTTATTTCTATGATTCCATCAGCCCGATTGTCGAGGCCGACTCGATTGATGCTTCGCGGGTCTATTTCGCCGCGCGTTATGGAAAGGGCGGCGCTGACTACATCAATTGTCCGTTCAGTAAAGAAGAGTATGACCGCTTTTATGACGCGCTTGTTTCCGCCGAAGCGGCGGAGCACCACGACTGGGAAAAGCTCAACTACTTTGAAGGCTGCCTGCCCATCGAAGAAACTGCCCGGCGCGGGCGCGACACGCTACGCTTTGGTCCCATGAAGCCGGTTGGTTTGGCTGATCCCAAGACCGGCAAGCTCCCGTATGCCGTGGTGCAATTGCGCCGCGAAAATCTTCGCGCGGATTCCTACAACCTTGTCGGGTTCCAAAATCATTTGAAGTACGGAGACCAGGCGCGCGTCCTGAGACTGATTCCTGGTTTAGAGAATGCCAAGTTCCTGCGCTATGGACAGATCCATCGCAATACGTACATCAACGCGCCTGCACTACTGACAGAGACGCTGAACATGAAGCGTCACGCCAATATTTTTTTCGCTGGACAGATTTCCGGCGTCGAGGGCTATACCGAATCCATCGCCATGGGCATGCTGGCGGGCATTCACGTTGCTCGCATTGTTCAGGGACTGGAGGCGATTGCTCCGCCCCGCGAGACCGCGCTGGGCTCGCTGGTGCACTATATCGCCCACGCGGAGGCAAAGAACTTTCAACCGGCCAACATTACTTTTGATCTGCTGCCCCAACTCGACGAAGCAGTCCGCAAGAAGATTCGCGACAAACAGGTACGGCACCAACTTGTGTGTTCTAATGCACTGGAAGCCCTGGCCTGCTGGCAAGAGGAAATTCTGGCTGGCGCCGCCGTGGCTGGTTGAAAGGATGGAGTGATGCCGCAACTTTCCGCCTTTGAAGCCGTGTCCCCGGCATTGGAACGCGTGACCAGCATGCTCTTCCGTCCGTTTCGGTGGCGCACGTGGCTCAAAATTGGATTCATTGGCTGGCTGGCAGGTGGTGTTGCCGCCGCTAATCTCAACAGCTTCAATTACAGGGCGCCTTCGCGCGGCCAACTTCCTGGCGACTGGGCAAGGGCACTTTCAAAAGTCATCGGCAGCGTCCACATGGGCAATTACCTGTGGATCATCGTCAGCGCGGTCCTGTTTTTTGTGGTCGTGTCCCTGGTCTTCCTCTACTTGTTCTGCCGGTTTCGTTTTATTTTGTTTGACACGGTAATCACCAAGCAAGCCATCATCCGTCGGGGATGGCATCAATATGGCAGCCAGGCCGGCCGCTACTTTGGTTTCTGGATCGTCTATACGCTTCTGAGTTGGGTGGCGCTGGGCGCGATTGTAGGTGTTCCATTTTGGCATGCCTACAAGTCCGGCCTCTTTCACGGTGACAACGCCCTGTGGTCGTTGTTTGCCGTGATTGGCTCGGTAGTTCTCGGCGTGATCTTGTTCGCTTTCATCGCCGCACTGGTGCGGGTCTTTGCCCAGGACGTTCTTCTGCCGCTGATGGCGCTGGACGATCTCGGAATCGGCGACGGCTGGTCCGCGATCTGGCAAATGGTAGTCCGTGAACCGGGCGCATGGGCCGGCTATCTGGGAACCAAGCTCTTGCTCTCCCTCGCGGCGGGGCTCGGTCTCTCGATCGTCCTCTTGATTACCGGGCTATTACTTTGCCTGATACTGGCAATTCCCGTTGCGGTCGTGATCTTCGTGGGCATCGCTCTGATCAAAGGCGCGGGTACTGCCGGAGTGGTGATTGCGATCATTCTATTTGTGTTAGCCGGTGTGGCGTGCGTGGCCTGTTTGTTCTGTCTGACGCTGGTTGTCAGCGCGCCGGTTGTGGTGTTCTTTGAATCGTACAGCTTGTATTTTCTGGGCGGACGTTATCCCCGGCTGGGCGCACTGTTATGGCCGGCTACTCCAGCACCGGTGTCCTGAAGTTATAAGTCCTTCAGCCGCCGATAGAGCGTGGTCTTGCCGATCCCCAGCAGCGCTGCCGCGAGCAGCTTGTCGCCCCGGGCCGCCTGCAAAGCATGCCGGATCGCCCTGAGTTCAATCGTTTCCAAAGGTTCAACCCGCAACTGCTTCCGCAATTGGGCCAGAAGCTTTTCCGGACTCGTTCGTTTGTTCGAGTTCTTAGTAGGTTTTGGCATAGCAATCCACAAGTATTGAGAAGTTATTTCAAAGTGTAGCAGTTAAAGCATCTTCAAGGTTACTGTAGGCTGGACGCGAACATGAGATAGGCCGGCCTCCCGAAGCCAGAGAAGGAGATCATTTGTCCTGCAGCGGACTGATTCTCGATGCAGACTGAGAGTCTACAGCGCTTGATTTGTATGCATCACCTGTTCGATGGCGACTTCTAACTGCTGGCGGCCGATTGGTTTGGAAATATACCCGTCCATGTCAGCGGCCAGACACTTCTCCCGGTCACCATCCATCGCGTGCGCGGTCATAGCGAGAATCGGCGTATAGCGACCGCTCTTTTTCTCCCAGGCGCGAATAGCGGCTGTGGCTTCGAAGCCATCCATCTCGGGCATCTGAATATCCATCAACACCAGATCAAAAGCGCCATCTTTCAAGGCCTTCAAGGCAGCAATCCCGTTTTCCGCTACGGTGGAGCTGTGACCCATTTTTGCCAGGAGCGCCGTTGCGAGCCGCCGATTGACGGCATTGTCTTCGGCAACCAACACCCGCAGCGTCTTCTCCGAACCCGCGGCGGTTGCGTGTTGCGCGGTTTGCTCCCAGCCACCAGCGGGACTTCCGGCCCGGACCATCCTGATGGAATCTGGCACCGCCGACAGTGTTACGCCGGAGATGGCGGTAAAGCGGGCAAGAAAATGGAACGTGCTTCCTTTGCCTACTTCGCTTTCCGCCCAGATGCGCCCGCCCATCAGTTCTACGAGACGCGTGCTAATAGCCAGACCTAAACCTGTGCCGCCAAATTTGCGGGTTGTAGACCGGTCCGCTTGTTCAAAAGGATTAAATATGACTGACAACTTTTCGTTGGGAACACCGGTTCCCGTGTCGCGAACGAAGAAGTGCAGGCAAACACCATCGGCACTCGCTGATTCGGTCTCAACGAAAACGGCAATTTCGCCCCGCGCAGTGAACTTAATAGAATTACCAATCAGGTTCGTCAGGATTTGACGGAGCCGGCCGGCATCTCCGATCAGCGCTGACGGGATTCCCTGACCCAGGTTTAAGCTGATCTCCAACCCCTTGGCATGCGCGGTTGTGGCCAGCGCCTTCACGGTTGACGACATTACCTCCGTCAAATCAAAAGGCTCGGGATCAAGCTCGAGTTTACCGGCCTCCACTTTGGAAAAGTCCAGGAGGTCGTTGATCACGACCAGCAATGAATCTGCGGAAAACTTAACCAGAGAGAGGAATTCGTGCTGATCGGGGCTCAGGTCGGTCCCCAGCGCCAGCTCGGTCATGCCAATGATGCCATTCATGGGCGTGCGGATTTCATGGCTTACATTGGCAAGAAAGTCGCTCTTGGCCTGGTTGGCGCTTTCCGCAACTTCGCGCGCGGCGTGAAGGTCCGCGTTGGTTGCTTCGAGTTCTGCCGTGCGCGCTTCCACTTCCTGGGTGAGCCAAATCTTCTGGCGCAGCACCATCATCATGCGCCATTTCCAAACTCCCCAAGCCATCGCGGCCAGGGCCAGGACCATCAGGGACCTGAACCATAACGTTCCCCATAGCGGGGGCGTCACAGCGAATGATATTTGCGCGGGTTCGCTCCAAGCACCGCCGGGCACGCGCGCCATCACCTGAAACGTGTACGGCCCAGGAGGCAAGCTGGGATAACGCGCCTCGCGCTGCCGGGTCTCGATCCATGTGTCTTCGAGACCTTGTAGCCGGTAGCGGAATTGCACGTCGTCTTCATGCCGAAAAGTGAGAGCGGTGAAGCGAATCTGCCCCGAGCGGTCAGCATACTTGATTTGGACTGGGCTGGGTGTTTCGCGAGGGCGCTCATCCAGAGCGTGCAGAATCGGGCTGCCGTTTCCAAATTGCACCGAAATAAGTAAGACGCGGGGCGGTTTTTCCAACGAAAGGACCTGCGGAGGGCGGAAATAGGCCAGGCCGCGACTGGTACCCATCCAGACACCGCCCTTCGGTTCTGCCCAGAACGCATTGGTATCAGTGTCTTCCCAAATAAGGCCGTCAGCGCGACCGAGATGTCGCCATTGTCCCTGGTCGAAGACGTCCACACCACGATCGGTTCCCACCCAGACAGAGCCTTTAGGGCTGGCGCCGAGGAAGTAGCTCTGATCGGACCGCAAGCCGTTCTGACTATTAAAGTGGGTTATCGAGGGGACATCGGATCCGTCCGAAAAAGACAGGCGCGTCACACCGGCAGGCTCCTGATAGGAAATCCAGATGGCGCCGTCCGCTGCCTGGGTGATTCCGAAAATCTTGGTGCCCCGGAGCCCATCCTGCTTGGCAAATCTCCGCCACTGGCCGTCCTTGAGACGTGCCAATCCATTGCTCCCGGGAAACCACAGCCATCCGTGCCTGTCCAGGATCGGCTGATAAAAAGCTTCATTCATGTCAGACTGCGGGACCTGTACCTGTTGAAACCGAACATCCGTGACGCCTTGCCGGACCGGGACAGCGGTTCTGTAGATGGCCCCGGTGGTAGTCACCCAAAGATAGTTCTCTTTGTCCGCCAGCAGCCCCCAAATGTGGTCGCTCAGCAACCCCGATTCCCGGCCATATGTGCCCAGGAATTTGCCTTGGCTGCTGAGCCGGGAGACGCCTCCGGGATAAGCGCCAGCCCAGATTTCACCATTACGGTCCACCTCCACGGCGCGGATCTTCTCGCCTCGCAACCCATCAGCTTCATGCCAGGCCCGCCAACGCGAGGTCTGCGGGTTCAGCTCATTAATGCCGTGATTGGTCCCCACCCACAAATTGTCGTGTGAATCCTTGCGTATGGCCCAGATCACATCACTGGAAAGACCTTCCGCTTCGGTCCAACTCTCCCAGTTTGGGAACCCCAGCCAGCGCTGGATTCCTATGCCGCGAAATGCAATCCACAGCGAGCCTTCATGATCGAAGAGCGCGAAAGCCACCGAATCCGAGGCCAGGCCGTCATGAGAATTTACAATTCTCCAACTGTTACCCTCCTGGATCGCCAGCCCTGTATCGGTCGGTACGAGGATCCTTCCCTTGAGACTCAGGGCCAGCATCGCGACCGGATCACCCGTTTGCGGGACGCCTTTGTCCCTGGCAATAAACTCACTCGTGTTGTGCACAAACTCAAACAAGCGGCGCGCGCTGCGGATCCATAAGTTGCCTTCGCCATCGGCAACAATGCTCTCCCAGCTTTCGTGAGGAAGTCCGTAACGAGCGCTCAGGTTGACAACCCTGTCCTCTTCAGCGCGGCACAAACTTTCTTCACAGCCAAACCAGACAGTCCCGTCGTGATCCACCCCCACACCGTGTGCCGGCTTGTCCGTGAGCCATCGCACGGTATACCCCCCGCCTGGGCCGGCGGTCTCTACGAATGCCAGCCCGCGTGGCGTTGCGACATAGAGGCGGTTCTGCCCGCTGGACGCGAGGCCTCCCGCACCAACAATTTCTACTGGCTTGCCTAAATCCAAGGTCTCGAAGCCGTTGCCCTGGCGGCGGGCCAGTCCCTGGCGGGTGCCTATCCACAAAGTGCCGTCGGCGGACTCGCGCAGCGACTCAATGTCATTACTCGGCAACTTCTGGCTGTTTTCAACCTGCTGGAAAGTGTTGCCGTCGTACCAATACAGGCCATTCTGCGTGGCTACCCACATCAACCCGTTGTGGTCCTGCAGCAAAGCGCTGATCGCGGTGTTTTGCAATCCCTGGTCCTGCGTGTAGCTCTTGAAGGAGTTGCGTTGTGCCCATGCCGGCTGTAAAGCCGCAACGAGCACCAGACTGGCGATGATGAGGGCGCGACGGNNGCATCTTTAGGACAATCCGAAAAGTCTCTAATATGCTTTTCGGCAACCAGACAAGATTCTTAAATGCCTCTCACGGCCCACGCTTTGGCAGGCTGGACGAAGGCGTGCGCGGGCCGCTCAATTTCCTGGTGAGACCTCGAGCATCGTTCGCTGTTACAATAACGGGAGTCCGTTTTCCCGGAGAGGTGGCCGAGTGGCTGNNAATCCCCCCCTCTCCGCCAGAATTTCTACCGCGACGCGTCGGTTCCTCCGAAGAGTGTCTTCTCAAGTCCTGCGAAGCAGAAACCTGTATTATTTCGACCATGGCAGAGTTCCCCATAAACCGGGTTCGCGCGACGTTTCCCGCTTTGCAAGATGATTTCATTTTCTTTGATAATGCCGCGGGCGCGCAGGCACCCCAGACCGTTCTGGATGCCGTGGCCAACCATCTTCTTCATCGCAACGTTCAAAGAGGCGGGCGATACAAGCAGTCGTGCGAAGTGGACGAAGCCATCGCGCAAGCCCGCGCCAGCGTTGCTTTGCTGGTCAATGCCCGGCATTCCGACGAGATTTCATTTGGTATGAATGCAACCTCTTTCATGCGGCTCATCAGCATTGCCATTGGTCAATCGTTGAGCGATCGCCGTGAAATCATCGTGACCGATCTTGACCACGAAGCCAACATTGCCGTCTGGCTGGCGCTCGAGCGTGAAGACGCGAAGATTGTTTGGTGGCATTTTAGAGACGATGGCCGGCTCCATCCCGAAGACCTGGAGAAGCTGCTTTCTCCGCGGACCCGGATCGTGGCTTGCACGCTGGCGTCGAATGCCATCGGATCCATTCTCGATATTGCCGAAGTGTCCAGGCGCGCCCATGCCGCCGGAGCGGAAGTGTTTGTAGATGCCGTCCACTACGGCCCGCACGGGCCTATTGACGTTCAGGCGTTCGATTGCGACTACCTGGTTTGCTCCGGTTATAAAATCTTTTCTCCGCACATGGGATTTCTCTGGGGCCGTCTGGAAACACTCAACGCGCTGCCCACTTTCCGTGAAGATTTTGTGCCCGACACCACGCCCGCCAAGCTGGAGATTGGCACCTACATCTATGAAAACGTGGCTGGCATGGACGCAGCCGTGCGTTATCTGGAAGATATTGGGCGGCTCATCAATCCCGCTGTGACCTCCCGGCGTGCCGCGCTGATCGCGTGCACCGCGGCTGTCCGCGGGTACGAAGCTCAGCTCTCCAGCGCAATGCTTGATGCTCTGGCGACCGCGAAAGCAACCGTGTATGGCATTACGTCAAAAGACCAAATCTCGCAGCGAACGCCGACATTGTGTTTTAATCTTCCTGGGATTTCTCCGGCCAAAGTCACCGAAGAGCTCGCAAAACAAAATATCGGCGTGCGTGATGGCCACATGTATTCGCCACGGCTGATGAAGCGATTGGGGCTTATCCAGGAGAGTGGCGCCGTAAGAGCGTCACTGGTGCACTACAACACTCTGGAAGAGGTGCGCAGGTTCGGAAGCGCGCTGGCTGCAATTACGCGGGACTGATTCAACAACGCTCAAAGGGCGGCCAACGCAATCAGAGAACAAGGAAGACTCATGCTGACCGACCAGCACATCCAGGAGATCCGTTCCCGCTTCAGCATTTTCCAGCGCAAAATCTATCTCAATAGTTGCTCCCAGGGCGCGCTATCCGACGCCGTGCAGGCTGGGCTGGAAGAGTACATCGCGAGTTGGCACGAGCAAGGTTCGCCGTGGGAACTGTGGGTGGACCAGTACGAGGCGGCACGAACCGCCTTTGCCCAATTCATCAACGCCAGCCCGGATGAAGTGGCCATCGTAATCAGCGCGTCGGCGGGCATCAACAGCATCGCCAGCGCGTTGAACTTTCGGGAACGGAAGAAAGTCGTGATGGGTGAATTCGAGTTTCCCACCATGGGCCACGTCTGGCTCGCGCAACGCGCACGCGGCGCCGAAGTGCAATTCGTGAAAGCGGACGGCAACCGCCTTCCGGCGGTGAATTACGAAAAGATGATCGACAGCAATACGCTCATCGTGCCGCTTACGCATATCTGTTTCAAAAATGGGTTTCGTTCCGACGTAAGCGCCGTCACGCAAATCGCCCACCGCAACGGCGCACTGGTAATGCTCGATGATTACCAGGACTGCGGGACCCGCCCGGTTGACGTGAAAGCGATGGACCTGGACTTTTTTGTAACCGGCACTCTCAAATATCTGCTCGGCCCTCCTGGCCTCGCTTTCATGTATGTGCGAAAAGATCTTATTTCATCGCTGGTCCCAACAATTACCGGATGGTTTGCGCAAACCAATCCGTTTGCCTTCGATTCCCAGCATATTGATCTATCTCCCACCGCGCGAAGGTTCGAGTCTGGCTCGCCCGCGGTGCCAAATGTCTATGCGGCGGTCCCCGGATTCCAACTGCTACAGGAAATCGGCATGGAAAATGTGGCAGGTCACATCAAGGAACTCACGCAATCGCTGTTGAGCTACGCCGCCGATCTGGGCATTCGTGTCAAAACGCCGGCCGATAGCGCAGGGCCGCTGGTGGTCTTGCAGTCCAAAGATTCAGATTTACTGGTGCAGAAGCTCGCGGAGAGCGACATCGTCGCCTCAAATCGCCACGACGGCTTGAGGATAGCGTTCCATGTGTACAACACAATGGACGATGTGAAAGCAGTCGTGGAAGTTCTCAAAAAGAATATCGATCTTCTGGTGCTTGAACCCGCCAGTGTTGGCAGCCATGACTGATCAAGAACGCGCACTGGGCGAACAGCCTCCGGCGCCGGAAGTGGAAGGTCTCCAACGCCGCCTGGGCCAACGGCAACTCACCATGATGGCCATTGGCGGCGCCATCGGTGTTGGTTTGTTTTTGGGGAGCAGGGTAACCATCGGTCTCGCCGGACCCGCCGTTATTCTTTCGTATCTTCTGGGAGCGGGGATTGCTCTGATCATGTCTTACGTGCTCACGGAGATGGCGGTAGTCCATCCTGTCGCTGGCGCCTTCGGAGTTTACGCGGAGAAATACCTCAATCCCTGGGCAGGTTTTTCTGTTCGAGCGACGTACGGAGTCGCGCAGATCATTGCCATTGGCGCTGAAGTCACAGCCGCCGGAATCTATATTTCTTATTGGCTGCCGAATGTTCCGCAATGGATTTGGGTGGTGCTGGTTTCAGCCGCTCTGGTGACGCTCAATTCCATGCAGGTCAACCGTCTGGGTGAGTTTGAATATTGGTTCGCCATGATTAAAGTGGCGGCCATCGTGGCGTTCATTATTGTGGGGCTGGGACTGATTTTTGGCATTGGTGCGCGGCACGCGATTGGCGTGGCCAATTTAACGCAGCATGGCGGGTTCCTGCCGTACGGATGGAAGGGCGTCTGGCTTTCGCTCACCCTCACCGTCACCAGTTACATGGGAGTGGAAATCATCGCGGTCACCGCGGGAGAGGCCCAAAATCCGGCAGTGACCATTCCGCGCGCCATGCGGAACATTGTCTACCGGCTCATCGGGTTCTACGTGCTGGCGATTGCGATTATGGTCACGATGGTCCCCTGGAACCAGAGCAGCGGTTCGGGCAGTCCGTTTGTGACCGCGTTCGACGCGGCGCACATACCGTTCGCCGCGGCGATCATGAACTTCGTAGTCCTGACGGCGGCGCTATCGAGCGTGAACACCAACCTTTATCTGGCGACGCGAATGCTTTTCTCCCTGGGCCGCGGAGGCTACGCCCCCAAGTGGATGGGCAAGGTAAGCCGCAACGGCGTGCCGCACCTCGCATTGCTGGCTTCCACCGCGGGGATCATCGCCGCTATTCTGCTGGCCATCTTTAACCCGAAGAATGCTTTCCTCATGCTCTATGGGGCCGCGGTCGCCGGAATGCTTTTCGTGTGGCTGGTGATTCTCAACACGCATCTTCGATTCCGCAAAGCAATCACGCGCGAGCGGCTGCTGAGTTTGCCCATGCGGCTGCGGGCCCACCCGTTTTTCACGGTCGTCGGTATTTTGCTGCTGCTTGCGATCTCGGTTACCACCTTCTTTGTGAAAGGCCTGGAATGGTCGGTGCCGGCGTTTTCTGTTTTCCTGGGGATCATCTCGCTTCTCTATCTGGGAAGCCGGCGGCGCGACAGCGGGCGATCGTAGAATTTGTGATTTTAGCAGCGATGGAAGCGCAGGACTCGATGTCCTAAAACATAGTGATAAGCCTGACGCGCTTTTCCGACGGCTTGTACTCCAGTGAGATTGTAAGCTTTACCAGTCTTGTTTTGTCGTCAGGAATGAAGTTCAGAACAGTGTTGAACTTCATTGTTTCATGTTCTGCTATATACGTCATGTTGAAAATGTAGTTGCTGGCCAAGCGCTCGCGGATCTTAGCTTGAACTTCTTCTCTTGCAAGAGAGAGCAGCCCTGATTTCTTCATGCTCCCTTCTTTCTTTTCCTGCAGGTATTGCAGCTTAGCCTCTTCAATCTCGACTTCACACTCATCGAGAGGTACCACAGTGCTGCTTATCGCATTCAAAGAAAAAAATGTGTCTGACTCAAATCCGGGATAAACGCCGCGTTCAATTTTGTAGTGCAAAAAGAGATCGCTATACATGGACTGCAAACTCTTGCAGGTGTAGCCGTATGCTTCAAATGGGTAACCCACCATATTAACGTCTTCGGTATTTTCTCGATCATCTTCGTGACCTTGAATAATGACTCGCTTGGATTTTACGAAACTATTACATAAGGTCAGAGAAAAATATGTTTTAAGAAAAGAAGGTGCATAACAGTCCACCCCAGCCAACATATCCCACATATTGACTTAGCCCATCCCGAATATTTGACAGCATCTGATCAGACAGATTGTTGATGTAGACGATATAGAATTGACTACTGTGTTTCCAGGTGCAAGGTTTCGCGAGCACCACCTCCTGACTGAAAGCCTCGTAAAGGCGATCTTGCCGATTGTTGTCACCAATTAGATCTCCGCAAAGAACGCTGTGAGTAGCGTCCTGGTCGAGCGTGGGCAGAATCCACTTAGATACATCGAGTCCATACCAGCTGGACTCGATTTGTGTCGTGTCAAAAATGAAGGCTGCTTCATTGCGGTCTGGGCGCGGAACCAACGCATTTTTTAGCGATGCATAGTCTATGCGTTTGGCCTTGAGAATCTCCAGTATTCCTGAGAAGCTGATGTTAATCTCGCGCAGCATTTGAACTTCGTTTAGGCCGAAGTAGCTCTGTAGCACTTCGAGCATGACGTTGCCTCGTGCGTTTAGCGTAAAAATTGGCTGACTCATATCTCGAGTCTAGTCCATCATCGGGCTAAATTCAGCCGTATCGCTTTGTGTTATATAAGAGGACATTCTGCGAGGAGAACATGTGACGGCCGACCCCAGCGAAGAGCTTTACTCGTCGCTTCACCGACGATTTAAAGGGGATTTGCTGCGTCCCGGCAATGAGGGCTACGAAGACGCGCGTGCCATTTGGAATGGCATGGTAGCTCGCACGCCAGGCTTGATCGCACGCTGTGCTGATGTCAGCGACGTGCAAACCGCGATTCGAGCCGCCTCTGAGAATGGAATTCTGGCAGCCATCCGTTGTGGAGGGCACAGTCTTGCAGGTTTCAGCACGTGTGATGGCGGCTTGGTGATTGATCTGGCGAGAATGCGGGACGTCACTGTTGATCCCGATGCGCGCCGGGCACGGTTCGCCGGGGGCTGTCTGTTGGGATCGATTGATACCGCAACACAAAAAGCAGGATTGGTGTTTCCGTCCGGTGTTGTCTCGCATACCGGCGCTTCTGGACTAATTCTAGGCGGAGGCACCGGATGGCTCACCCGGCGATTCGGGTTATCGTGCGATAACGTCGAGGGCTTTACTCTTGTAACGGCCGATGGTTCCGTCGTACGCGCCAATTCAAAAGAGAACGCGGATTTATTTTGGGCCTTGCGTGGAGGTGGCGGTAACTTCGGAGTGGTGACAGAATTTGAAGTGAAACTGCATCCGCTTACTTCGGTGGTGCTGGCTGAAGGATTGACCCCCGAGGCTGATATTCGCCGGCTTCTCGAATTCTGGCGAGATTTTATGGCCGAAGCGCCAATGGATCTAAAGTGGAACATTGATCTGCGCCTCGCCGCGCATACAGAGAAGGTTCCCGTTGAACTCCGGGGACGTCCGGTGGCCGGCAATTCTCTGGTTTGGACTGGCGCCCCCGAAGCTGGGCGTCCTTATTTACAGCGCGCGCTTTCGATATGCAGCCCGAATTCTGTTCGCAGCAATACCGTATCGTTCATGAATCTGCAAACCATGGCGGATTCCGATTTTCCGCATGGCCGGCGTTATTACACTAAATCGGGCTATTTCACTTATCTCGACGACACCACGATTGATCGCATGGTGGAAGCCGTGGCCACGATTCCTTCATCGCACACCCAGATTGAGCTTGCGTATCTCGGCGGCGCGGCCGGGCAGGTCGGCGCCGAAGAGACGGCATTTGGTGACCGCAGCGCTCCATTTATTATGAATTTGCTGGCGAGCTGGACGGATGCGTCCGATGATGCGGGCAATATTTCCTGGGTCCGCGGACTCTTCAAAAAACTTCGCCCGGCGATGAAGCCGGGTGTTTACGTAAACTTTATGAGCGGAGATGAGCAGGACCGCGTGCCCGAGGCTTATCACGAACGATGGGACCGCATGGTCGTGGTCAAATCGCATTATGATCCGAACAATTTCTTCCGTCTGAATCAGAATGTCCCACCGCGGAAACTCGCGGCAAAGAGGGAGTGAGCGGAACGTTCACGTTGGGAGAAAACCAAGCATCAATACTTCTCATCAGAATTCAAAGTAGTGTAATGTCACAAAGCGGAATGCCGGAGCGTGAGTGTTCTTTTTTGAACAGTTTTAGCGCCGCAGCTCTTGGTACGGTACGGAGGACCAGTCCGCAAGTAGCATTTAATCCAACACTCAATCCTGGAGGAAAGCGCCGTGAAAGATAAAACAGCTTCTGGAGATAGCAAGAAAGTGTTTCGCTCCGACCTTATCAAGTTGTTGAATGAAGACTTGTCGCGCGAATACCAGGCGATCATCGCTTACATCGTCTATTCCCAGGTTTTGAAGGGTGCTGAGTTCATGAACATCGCTGGCGAACTGGAAAAGCACGCCGCGGAAGAACTGAACCACGCACTCATCATTGCCAAGCAGATTGATTATCTGGGCGGCATGCCGACGGTCCAGGCCAAAGCCGTCCGGACATCCGAAAAAGCCCGGGACATGTTGCAGTTCGATCTCGACAACGAGACCGAGACGATCCGCAATTATCGCGAGCGCGTCCACCAATGCGAAGAGTTGGGCGAATATGCCTTGGGTGAGCAAATTCGCGAGATCCTGATCGACGAACAAGACCATCAAATTGCTCTGGCTACAGCTCTGGGTAAGAACGTGCCCGCTCCGCGCAGCTCAAAGTAATAATGACGATCGCTGGCTTGGCGGTGCGCCGTGTCCCTATTTCTGCGGCCTGTGCCGTACAATACGTGGATAAATGCCACGTGAAAGTCCAAAGCGGCTTGGAGTCGTGGACCGTTTGCGCAACGGTGCTCCCGGCAAGTTTCCACCTGAATCGGCCAAGCCCGAGTTGACAGCGCCTGGCCCGGCCGTGGCTACGCTCTCCGGGCGTCCCCTGATTGCGAACCAGGGCATTCCTCTGGACCTTGAGTGGGTGAGGCAAGTCAGCGTCAACACCAGCGCCGTGGAACGAAGAGTGCAATCCCACGTGACCCGGCGTACGGTAAAAAAAGAATGGCAGGCCGCGTGGGAGTTGCGCGCGATTACCTGCATGGACTTGACCACGCTTTCCGGCGACGACACCGATGAACGCGTGCGCCGCCTTTGCGCCAAAGCGCGGCAACCCCTCGAGCACGAACTGGTAAAGCGGCTGCACATTGAAGAGCTCAACATCAAAGTCGCTGCGGTTTGCGTCTATCACCGTTTTGTTGAGACAGCGCGGCGGGCGCTGGAAGGCAGCGGCGTTCACGTGGCTGCCGTCTCCACTGGATTTCCCGCGGGGCTTTCTCCCGTGGAGGAACGCGTCGCGGAGATTCGCCGGTCTGTCGAAGCCGGAGCTGATGAGATTGACATTGTCATCACCCGCGCCCACGTCTTCGCCGGAGAATGGCAGGCGCTCTATGACGAAGTTGCCGAATTCAAGCAAGCCTGTGGCCGCGTCCACATGAAAGCAATTCTGGGCACGGGAGATTTGCTTACGCTGCGCAACGTGGCTCGCGCCAGTGTGGTGGCCATGATGGCCGGCGCGGATTTCATCAAGACATCCACCGGCAAAGAACCCACGAACGCCACGCTTCCGGTTGGCCTGGTCATGGCCCGCGCCATCCGCGAATATGCTCAGCAGACTGGAATGGCTACAGGGTTCAAGCCGGCTGGCGGTATTCGCACGGCCAAGCAATCCACGGAATGGCTGGCGCTGATGAAAGAAGAACTGGGAACGCCGTGGATGAAAGCCGATCTCTTTCGCTTTGGGGCCAGTGGACTGCTGAACGATATTGAACGGCAATTGGAGCACAGCGTTACTGGCAGGTATTCGGCGGATTACCGGCATCCGATCGCATAGTCAGAGACAGGAACCGCATGAGCATAGCTGAACAATTTGTCGCGATGGACTACGGTCCGGCGCCGGAAGATCCCAAAGAAACTCTGGCCTGGCTCGACCGTCATGGGCGGAAGTTCGGCCACTTCATTGGCGGCGCGTGGAGCCAGTCAGCGGACGCTGTGTTCTTTGACACCACTGATCCGGCCACCGGCGAAAAAATTGCCTCCATTACTCAGGGCTCGGCGGCAGATATTGATGCGGCAGTTCAGGCTGCGCGCAAAGCGCTTGCGCCGTGGCAGAGTCTCACGCCTCACGCGCGCGCTCGTTTTTTGTACGCTCTGGCCCGGGCAGTACAGCGGCACTCGCGTCGGCTCGCGGTGCTTGAGACCATCGACAACGGCAAGCCCATCCGCGAAAGTCGCGACATTGACATTCCTCTGGTGGCGCGCCATTTCTATCATCACGCTGGATGGGCGCAATTGCTGGACTCGGAGTTTCCCGGCTACACCTCTTGCGGCGTTGTCGGACAGATCATTCCGTGGAATTTCCCGCTGCTGATGCTTGCCTGGAAGATTGCGCCGGCCATCGCGGCAGGGAACACCGTTGTCTTGAAGCCGGCAGAGTTCACGCCGCTTACCGCGCTGGCTTTTGCTGAAATCTGTCAGGAGATTGGACTGCCTCCCGGCGTAGTGAATATTGTCACCGGGGACGGCGCAACCGGCGAAGCGCTGGTCAAACATCCCGGCGTCGACAAGATTGCTTTCACCGGTTCAACAGAGGTAGGTCGCGCCATCCGCTCAGCCACGGCGTCCACGCACAAGCGTCTCTCGCTGGAGCTCGGCGGCAAATCGCCGTTTATTGTTTTTGAAGACGCCGACCTCGATAGCGCAGTCGAGGGCCTGGTGGATGGAATCTGGCTCAACCAGGGCCAAGTCTGCTGCGCCGGTTCGCGTCTGCTGATGCAGGAGAGTATTGCCGAAGCGCTGATCGCCAAAGTGCAGGACCGCATGAACACCTTGCGCGCAGGGCCGCCGCTCGATAAGGCGATTGACATCGGTGCGATTGTTGCGCCTGTTCAACTCGCGCGGATTCGTAGTCTGGTGGAACAAGGAGTTGCGGAAGGCGCAACCTGCTGGCAGCCGCAAACGGCGCTCCCTGCGCGCGGGCTTTACTATCCGCCTACGCTGCTGACGAACGTGCATCCCGCGTCCATTGTGGCGCAGCAGGAAATTTTCGGTCCAGTTCTTGCTGCCATGACGTTCCGTACGCCGCGCGAGGCCGTGGAACTGGCCAACAACACTGCGTATGGACTCGCCGGCTGCGTCTGGAGTGAGAGCCTGAATCTGGCGCTGCATGTGGCGGCGCAAATCAAAGCGGGCGTGATCTGGGTAAATTGCACGAATATGTTCGACGCTTCCTGCGGATTCGGCGGCTACCGCGAGAGCGGCTACGGACGCGAAGGCGGCAAGGAAGGCATGCGCGAATATCTGGAGCCCACGTGGTTCAAGAACGCGCCCGCATTGCCGGCAGCTCCGGCGACAAAATCCAAACCGGAAGCTCCGAGCGCGCAGCCCTCCGCAGCACCCGCGATCGATCGCACAGTCAAGCTATATATAGGAGGCAAACAGGCGCGGCCGGATTCAGGTCTCAGCATGGAAGTGCGTGGCGCGGACGGCCGTTTGCTGGGCGAAGCGCCACTGGGCAACCGCAAAGACATTCGTAACGCTGTCGAGGCCGCGCGCAAGGCGGAAGCGTGGGGACGGGCAACCGCGCACAACCGCGCTCAGGTCCTTTATTATGCAGCGGAAAATCTTTCACAACGCCGCGATGAAATCGCGCGCCGTCTCGTCGCCGCAGTCGGAGAGAAACAGGCAGGCGCTGAAGTTGATCTCAGCATTGAGCGCATTTTTACCTACGCCGCATGGGCCGACAAGTTTGACGGCACGGTACACAATCCGCCTTCCCGCACTATCGCCATTGCGATGAACGAGCCGGTCGGCACGGTCGGGATCATTTGTCCCAACCAGGTGCCGCTGCTGGGATTTTTGTCGCTGGTCATGCCGGCACTCGCTGCCGGGAACACGGTGATCGCAGTCCCCTCGGATACCTATCCGCTGATCACCGGCGACCTTTACCAACTCTTTGACACCAGCGACCTGACGGAAGGCGCCGTCAACATTGTGACCGGATCGGCGTTGCAACTACTGAAAGTTCTGGCCGAACACGACGATCTGGATGCCATCTGGTCCTTCACCGACGAAGCCGCTGCAACCATAGCCAAAGCCAGTTCGGTAGGTAATCTGAAACAGGTTTTCACCAACGAAGGCCGCGCCATCGATTGGTTCAACCCTAAACAAGCGGAAGGCCGCTGGTTTATGGAGCACGCCACCCAGGTCAAGAATATCTGGGTCCCCTACGGCGAGTGAACATGACTCCAGATCCGGCAACTCGCGCATTAACCAGGGCCGAGGTCGAATCATTCCTGCATCAGTACTGGAACAACCTCGCTTCCAAAAAAGTGCAGGCGCATGAAGACAGCTTTGCTCCGAACTCGTTCATTTTCGGTTCGTCGTCGAAACGGGTTGAACCCGCGCGTTTGGCGCTGTTGCGCCGCCAGCGCGAGTACATGAACGAGTCCACTAGGATCACGGCGCAAATGACCAATCTGCAAATGGAGTTTATAGGGACGGACGCCGCGGTGGCTGCGTACAATTTGCAATTCGAAGTGGACAAACGGATCGTTACAGACGCTGTCGGGCAAAAGACAGCGGAAGAGCATCTTCTCAACGGGCGCGTCACGCATGTGATCATCCGCGATACGGATGGCAGTCTCAAGGTTCTGCACGAGCACATTTCCCGCCCCACCGCTGAGCGGTAACCGGGGTAGATTGCCATAATCGCCATAATCACCGTAATTGCCAAAATTTGTTCTGCCGACTGCTTTTCAATTTTGGTAATCTTTTCCCTCGTTGGTTTACGATTACACCTCGTGATTGGGGGAAAGAACCTTGAACATCTGCCGAACCGTTGTCCGCGCCGTTGTTGTTTTGTTATTTACTGCCTGGGGCGCGCAAGCTGCCCTGGCTGCATCGTGTGAGAGCTTGAGCGGCCTCAAGCTTGCTGATACGACGATCACATCCGCGAAGGAAGTTGCGGCCGGAGGGTTCATTCCTCCGGGCGCGACGTCGCCACCGGCATCGGTAAAAAGCCTGCCGGCATTTTGCCGCGTCACTGCGGAGATCAAGCCCACCGCGGACTCGGACATCAAGATTGAAGTCTGGCTGCCGCTCACCAACTGGAACGGCAAGTATCGCGGCCAGGGCAACGGCGGATTTGCCGGGCAGATCAACTATCAAGGTATGGCAGTGGCCATCACCCACGGCTACGCCACAGCCGGCACCGATACCGGCCACGCCGCCAGCGCCGTTGACGCAAGCTGGGCCCTGGGACATCAGGAAAAAATCATTGACTTCGGCTACCGCGCCATTCATGAGATGACGGTGAAGGCCAAGGCCGTGATCCAGGCTTATTACGGTGATGCGCCCAAACGTTCGTACTTTGCCAGCTGCTCCAACGGCGGACGACAGGCGCTGATGGAAGCCCAGCGCTACCCTGCCGACTACGACGGCATCATTGCCGGCGCGCCCGCCAACGATTGGGTGCGTTTGCTGACCGCGGCGGTCTGGAACATGCAAGCCACGGCCGAGCCGGCAAGCTATATTCCTGCGTCGAAAATACCGGCCATCGCGAAGGCCGTGCGCGACGCATGCGACGAGCTCGACGGAGTGAAGGACGGAATCCTGAACGATCCGCGCGAATGCCGCTTTGATCCAGCAGTGCTGCTGTGCAAAGAAAACAAGGAAACAAAAGACGCTGACGCCGCCAGTTGTCTCACCGCGCCCCAGATCGCGGCGCTCAACAAAGTTTATTCCGGCCCACACGATTCCAAAGGCCGGCAGATTCTCCCCGGCTTCTCGCCCGGTGGTGAAGAAGGCGGAAACGGCTGGGCCAGCTGGGTAACCGGAGCCGCGCCGCGCAGGAGCACGCAAACCGGATTTGGCTACGGCTTTTTTGCCAACATGGTCTTTAATGACGCAGCCTGGGACTTCAAAACGTTCAACTTCGATACCGGCGTCAAAATCGCGGACGACAAACAGAACGCCAACCTCAGCGCCACCGATCCCAACCTGAAGCCGTTCAAGGCCCGTGGCGGCAAGCTAATCATCTACCACGGATGGAGCGACGTTGCTATTCCTCCGCTCGGCACCATTCATTACTACAACACCGTGGAGTCCGCGATGGGCGCGCGCGAGACCGACGCATTCGTGCGTCTCTTCATGGTCCCCGGCATGCAGCACTGCGGCGGCGGCCCCGGACCCAATTCGTTCGGCGACTCAGGCACGGCGACTGACGCGCAGCATGATATTTATCAGGCCCTGGAACTGTGGGTGGAAAAGGGCACCCCGCCGGAAAAGATCATCGCAACGAAATATGTAAGCGACTTCAACCCGGCGCAAGGCGTCAAGATGACGCGGNNNCAGAATTGCCAGAATCGGGTAATCGGGTAATTTTCAATTTTGGCAATTACGGCGATTCTGGCAATTTTGGCAATCTCCTACCTCGATTCCCAAGAACGGTCAATCCTGCACAGTTTCCTCAGGCCCAAACCTCGATACTGGTACTACACAAAGGTTCCGGCAGCAGTGGGACCATCGTGAGCAAATCTGATTTTGCGGATGGAGTTTGAATGGGTTTCGACATAAACATAAAGAAGACGCGGGGCACACTTTTCTTATCCCTGGCAATCGTGGGCCTGACAATCCTGCCGTCAGCCATGGCGCAAGCACCAGCCGCGGCGGTCGACTCGTCTTCAGCTTTATCCAGCTCCAATTCCAGCGCAGCAGTCGTGCCGATGCCGCGCGAGGCGTACCCGAACGTGGACTTGGCGTACAGACGTCCGAGCCACAAGACAATGTTTCGCAACTATGTGTTCGACACGATTGGCCCTTACGCAATCATGGGAGCGGCACTCAATGGCGGCATTGACCAGGTGAACGATAGTCCGCCCGAGTGGAAATTGGGCGCCGCCGGTTATGGCCGGCGCGTTGCGAATAACTTCGGAATCGCGGCGGTCTCCACAAGCACGCGCTATGTGCTGGCGCAGGCCTTGCGGGAAGACACGTTGTATTACCGCTGTGAATGCCGGGGCCTGTTCCCGCGTCTGAAGCATGCGGTGATCTCGAACTTTACAGCACGCCGCGGGGAAGATGGCCATCGCGCTCTGTCTCCCTCGGCCCTGATTGCTCCGTATGCCGGCAATATGGCTGCCGTCTATGTCTGGTATCCGGGCCGCTACAGCTATAAGGACGGATTCCGCATGGGCAACTACAGCCTGCTGGAAGGCACGCTCGGAAGCATTGTCCGTGAATTCTTTTATCGGGGACCCCGCTTATAGGGTGTTTTGGAATGGGGTTTGTTGCGATGAAGAGTCCTTGAGTGGCACAACCCGGGGTCCACTTGTTTCAACTAATGCACCAAGGGAGTGACTGAAATCAGGAGACAACACATGAAAAGGCCTTTAGTCCTTTCAGCAATGCTTTGCTTCGTCATCTGTGCGACGGCGCTGACCTATATCGATACCGGCTCGACTCAGTCACCAACGACATCGACACAGCAGCCCGGCAAAGCCGATAAACCAGCAACCAAGGTCCAGGGTTGCGTCAGTGCAGGCAACGGCGCCTTCAATCTGACGGACGGCTCAGGTACGATCTACCGGCTGGCCGGAGATGCATCCAAATTCCCCGAGCACAACGGCCATAAGGTGGAAGTGACGGGAACGATCGCCCCGCCAACATCAGGTCAGGCAGATTCGCAGCCTACTCTTACCGTTTCCGCCATTGAACTCATTGCGAGCAGTTGTACCGCTAGCTGATAGAGGCGCACCCTCGCTCAAGCCTCATGTGGCGGAACTGGTGGTGTGCAATCCCCGCAAGAACGCTCTGCTGAAAAGTGGCAATAAAAGCGATCACATTGATGCTCGCAAATTGGCGGAGCTGCTGCGTGCGGGACTGCTTTCGGCTGTGTATCACGGACAAACGGGGACCGTCACCGTGAAAGAGCTGGCCCGCACCTATATGGCCCTCACCGAAGACACCATCCGAGTGATGAGCCGGCTGAAAGCCCTGTACCGCAGCCATGCCATTCCTACCGAGGGCAAGAAGCTCTATACGCGGCGGCGCCGTGAGCAGTGGCTGGCTCTGGTCACGCAACCCGGACGGCGGTACCGCGCCGAACGATTGTTCGAGCAGCTCGATGCCTTGCAAGCTCTCTCCGTCGCCAGACGCGACGCGACCTAATCCTGGAATGCCGCAATCATGCAGCAACGGCCCTTCTGACCAGCGTTCCCTTTATAGGTCCGATTCGTGCGGCCTTGCTGATCGCCCACGTGCAGACACCGTTTCGTTTTCGCGGCAAGCGCCAGTTCTGGGCCTACTGTGGCCTGGCGCTGGAGACGCGCAGCAGCGCCGACTACCGCTGGGTGACCCCTGGGGTCGAAGTGCGGCCAAATGGGATGCAGTGGGGTGACACCGGAGGGCCAGGGGGGTACCCCGGAATCGCCGTGATCGGGGACTAACATGGTTACTCACGTCATTTTCAGGAGGGTCAGATGAATTTTCTCGACATTGGGCGATCTGCGAAGTCTTTCGCTGTGTTTGTTCTAATTGCGTGTTCGCTAGTGGTGTCTTGCGTGGTTTCTGGGAACGCCCAGCAGGTTTCGGTTCCGCAGCGTGCTGACCAGACCTACATCGTACAGGCGGGAGATTCGCTGGAACAGATCGCTGCCCGGTTTTATGGTGACCGGTCGGCGGCGCCGGCGATCTTGCTGGCAACCAATGCGGCGGCCGGTGCGGACGGAATTGACTACATTCAGAACCCGGACAATCTGAAGACGGGCCAGAAACTTCTGATTCCTCCTGCGGATGAAGCCAAGCAGTTGAACGTGGAATCCGAAACGTACTCGAAGGGTGTATCGCGGGCATCTCTTCCACGGCAACGGGACGTATCGCCAGTTTTAGTTACGGTGCCGGCAGAGGCCAAATCTGTAGTGGTGGCCACCTGGACGCGCGCCGGCAAATTCCAACTTGACTCGCGCACTGCAACCTCGGATATCTGGGTGACGATTGTGCCGAACGTCAGGACTTTTTGCCGCGTGGTGCAGGACCGCAATAATCTTACGCTGCGTCTGGAGCAACGCCTGGGACTGCCGCCGCGCAATGGCAAAGCTGAGTTTGTGGAGTTGGTGATATCCGATCCGGACAAGAACCTTTTCCGGCCTTGTCCGGATTTCAATATTCATCGCAATGGCTGTACTGTTGGTTTTTCGGGTGGCTATCCGCCGGACGTGGACCACCTCACGCCTCGCCAGGTTTGGTTCTTGTCGCAGTATTACCAGTCGTATGCGCTGGCCCGTCCGCAACAGTATCCGTGGACGGCGCTGGGTTACACATATGACTGGGGGTCGGAAGACCATGTTGGTGAAAGCGAATTTGTGATACCGAAAGGAAGCCCGATTAAGGTGAAGTCCATTGCCAAAACGGAAGACTATTGCCGGCCATGAAGAAGCAGTTGGCAATTAGCCAAAGACGAAGGCAAACCCCAAGCAAGGAGGGAGGGCGCGGTTGTTGGTTTTCGCTGGCATACCCCTGTGTGGGAGGTCGGGTCGGGAAGGATGTTGGGGTCTTTTTGGCCAACTGCCAATTGCCAATTGCCAAGTGCTTCTTTTAAGCTACAGTCTCCGGAAGTGATCATTCATTATGCTGAGCTGGTTGAAAAATTCGCCATCGGGGATCCAGCGGCTGGGTCCGCTGGAAAGCCAGTTGCTTCGCGCTTTGTGGAAGCGCGGCGACGGTACCGTCCGCGAATTGGTGGAAGACGAGTTCAGCAGCGCTGCCTACACTACGGTGATGACCACGCTGGACCGGCTCTTCAAGAAAGGTCTGCTCAACCGCGCGCCGGACGGCCGTGCTTTTCGCTACAAGCCCCGGCAGACGGAAGAAGAATTCAACCGTACAATCCTGGCCGCAGAAGTTTCGCGGTTGCTGAACTCCGCTGCGCATCCGGCGGTGCCGCTTTCGTTCCTCGTGGACACCGTCACGCGCCACGATGCTGCATTGCTCGACGAACTTCAGCGCGCCGTTGGCCGCAAACGGCGCGAGTTGCGCAAGAAAGAGGACCGGTGATGTACCTGCTTCGCTGCTTGGTGGTTTCACTCGGGGTCTTCTTTTTGTTGTACGCCGCCTTCTCTGGACTGCTGGCGGTTTGCTGGCGGTTCATCAAGAAACCGGCAAACGCCACGGTCTTGTTTGCGCTACGTGTCCTGCCGATGTTTGCCGCCGGCGCGGTTGTTCTGCTGTTCACCATGCCATCGTTCCTCTACCTGGAGCCGCATGCGGTTGAAGAAGAATTTGGCGTGAGCGGTCTGGCCATGGCCCTGTGTGGCGCGGGGATAATCGTTGTCGGTGTTGTCTCCATGCTTGTTGCCTGGTTGCGGGCATCGCGCTTTGTTGCCGCGTGTACGGCGAACTCGCGGCCCTTGAATACCGATGTTGGCGTTCCGGCATTTGAAATGTCCTGCGCTGCTCCGGCGCTTCTGGTGAGCGGCGTTTGCCGGCCCAGGCTTTTGGTGTCCGGACAGGCTGCGGAACTTCTCAATTCAAGCGAGATGGAAGTTGCGATCCAGCATGAAATGGCGCATGTCCGCCGCCGGGACAATTTGAAAAAAATGGTGCTGCGCTTCTGCAGGTTTCCGTTTCTGTCTGGACTCGAACGGGAGTGGCTGACGGCAGCGGAAATGGCCGCCGATGACGCGGCTGTCACGGACGAACGCACGGCGCTGGATCTGGCGTCCGCGTTGATCAAAATTGCCCGGGCATCCGGCGGAATGGTGGCTCCGGAACTGGCGATGAGCCTGGTTCCTGAAAAAGGTGCGTGCCTTAGCGCTCGCATCCAAAGACTTTTAGCGTGGCAGCGTCCCGTCAGTGCGCGCAGTCCTTATCTGCGAAAGATGGCGGCGCTTGCCGGTCTCGTTGCGGTGGCTGTGGTGGTGAACTACTCCTGGGTCCTGGGACAGATGCACGAATTCACCGAACTCCTGGTGCGCTGAATTTTCCTGGCTTGCTAAATCTACGATCCAATTTTCAACAAGGCCGCGCGCAACTTGCTGTGGTTCTGTGTGAGATGGAGAAAGCGCATTTCGTCTCCAGCAGCTTTCGCGCGGATGATCTGCACTAACGCCTTCTTCTCTTCACGCGTCCACGACTTGAGACCTGGAACCATCGCCAGTACCACGGCAAAGTTTTCAAACGCTGCTTGCTCCAGCGCAGTCCATGCTACGACGCGCACACCGAGAATCTGGGCTACTTTCGCGGCTGAAGTTTTGCGAAGCAGCGCGCTGTTTCCGTTGCATTCACGCGCCATGCGCCGGTTCACTTTCAGTCCGATATTGCGAGTGGAAAAACGGTCCCACGCGCTCGGCTCGCTTCCCGGCAGTTCGTAGAATGCATGTTCCGCCGCGAGACGTCGTAAGGTTTTAGGCGGCGTCTTGTAACTCTTCTTGCCGGCAATCCTGCTTTCTTCGCGCTGCGTCAACGCCAGCAAGTCGGCGCTTCCGGGCCTGAATCCCAGCTTGCGGTAGAACCAAAAGGCTCCGGAATCAATTGCCTCATCATTGTTGTGACCCAATTGATAAGGATAGACAGAAATGCACGTTGCTCCGGTCAAATGGCAGAGACAGCGGAGCGCTTGCGCGTAGATCCACGCCGTCTCGCCGCCGCGGAACGTGTAGAAAGTGTTGAAGCCAACTTCCATCCATTCGCACAGGCCAATGGCCTCGACGTAATTGATGGGAACGCCGTTCTTCAGGGTGAATCCGGCAACGTAAGAGCGCAATGGCAGACGGCGATCAGCAGGCAGGTTCCACAGATAAATGGAGACGCCGCGATCAAAATCGGCGCGCACCACCGACGCAGGATCAGACAGCGTGGTGCCATACAACTCACGGTAGCGGATCAGCATGACTTCGCGGACCATGTCGAGAATGTTCTGGCCCTGCTCGCGAGTAAGCCGCTTGAGTTCCGGCGGACGCTGCGCCAGTTCAGTGGCCAGCGAAACTTGATTGCGGGCAATGAGAGGCGCGTCATGATAGAAAACGCGGCGATCAGTCTGCCAGTTGCGCGTGCGCGAAAGAGGCAGATTGCCCAGGTCCCAGATCAGCGGCAGCCGGAGCGAATCGTAGAGTTCGGCTTTGGCCGCAGCGGGAAGCGGCAGGTCTTCAAAACGGCTAATCAGCCATGCCGGACTCGCGCTCTTATTTCCTTGCGCGGATTGCAGCCACTCACGCCAGGGAACGCCGGCTTCCACATAGCCGTCTTCTTCCAGCAAAGGAATCCAGCGCTGCCATGTGGAGCCCATGGCCCGTTCTTCTTCATAGTTGTCCCAGTCGATTTGCACGCGGCCGGGAAGACGGCGCACCAGCCAGCGCGCCGCGTCAAAGCTGAGGGTGTCCTGCATTTTTGTGCCGGCAAGTCCGGAGACTTCGAGGGGGTCAAGTTCGTCCATGTCCACGCCGGTCTGGCGCAGTTGGTCCACCCGTTTCCAGAAGCTGTTGAGCAGGCCCTCGGCTTTGTACATAACGCGCGGCGAAGGCGGGAATGCACGCACAAACATCAGGGCTTCATGAAAACGGATCAAAGAGGCGGAATCGGTGAACTTGAGCGCAGCCAGTTCGGTGAGAATTCGGGCGGTGCGAGTACTCTCCGCGCGTCCAAAGAGGTAGCGGTGTTGTTCGAGCTCCTGGAGCAGGCGATCTGTCGGCTTTTCCTGCATTTTGATTGGCGACCAGTGTACCCCACCGCCGCCGGCAGGTGCCTATCGAAGTTAATAACTTTCTAATTAACTGGCCTGGGCAGGGATTTTAAGACATTTTTCGTTGATGTAATGAAACGATTTGCTCCATTGCTGCACTACCTTGTACCGAGCCACAGGGCTTGAGTTGGCGTGAGGTAAACAGGACGTGATCGCGGAACAGGCAAAATCGAGCGTAAAAGCAGAGAATACTGGCAGGCCGCTTTCGCCCGCTGGTCTTACTACTGTGCGCCGGCGCCATAGTGTACCGGAGGGTAAACCCCGGCTAAGAGCACGAGGGCGAACTGCCGTGGCTGAAGTATACTTGTCCGCCAGGGAGCCAGTGGATCTATATACATTTGATGCCGCCTATTTGGGGCGCCTTCGCGGGAGCGATCCGGCCACCGAATCCCATTTTGTTGCCTATTTCAGTGAGCTGTTGCATATTAAGCTCCGGGGCCGCATGCTCCCACCGCAGGTGATCGAAGACGTGTGCCAGGAGACTTTCCTGCGCGTGCTGATGGCCGCGCGGGACGGGAGTTCCATTCATAGCCCGGAGCGCCTGGGCGCCTACGTCAATTCCGTGTGCAAGCACGTTCTGCTGGAGTACTACCGGTCCAACTCCCGTACCCAGCAAGTGGATATGGATACCTTTGATGTGCCCGACGGCCGCACCGACCTGGAGCGCGATGTCCTGCGGCGGGAAGGTACACGGCTGGTGGGAGAAGTACTGGCCCAGCTTCCAGAAAGAGATAGAAACTGCCTGCGCGCGTTGTTCCTGGACGAACGAGACAAAGACGATATCTGCCAGGAGTTTGGCGTAGAACGCGCTTACTTGCGAGTGCTGGTACACCGGGCCAAGAACAGTTTTCGCGCGCATTACTTGGGAAAGTAATTTTCGGAACGTGGCCCTAAGGGTGGAAGCAAATGGAATCAGGGGATATTTTGATGAGTAGCATGAATCATGAACAAGCGATCCAAGGCCAGGCCGCCGAGCGCTACCTGCTGGGTGAATTAGACGGTCCCGAACGCGAGGCCTACGAAGAGCACTTTTTTGACTGTGCCGCGTGCGCGGAAGAAGTAAAGGCCGGCGCGGCCTTTGCTCGCGCCGCGCGTGATCATTTCGCGACTGCTCCGTTCGCAACGAAGGTGCCGGAACGTAAGTCGCCAGTGCTTCGGCCCAGTTGGTTTAATTGGCGTGGCCTGCTGCGTCCGGCTCCGGCATTCGCTTTTTGCCTGTTGCTGCTCCTGTCCACAGCAACCATCTATCAGAACGTGGTCACTATTCCCCGGCTCCGTGCGCCCCAGGTTGCGTCCGTTCTCTTCCTGACGGAATCCCGCGGTGGGCCCGTCAAAGCGGTGACGGCGCCGCGCCATGGACTCCTGGACTTGCAGATTGACGTTCCGCCAGCAGTAGCTTTCGCCGCCTACGAAGGCCGGATCGTTGACCAATCCGGGAAGCCGAAGTTTTCCGTTCCCATATCGGCACAGCAGGCCAACACGACTGTCCACATATTTGTTCACGCCGATACTTTGCTCGAAGGCAGATATGTCTTGATGATTGATGGAGTTAACAGCCCTGCCGAGGACCATGGTCGTACGCCAGGGGTGGCCCAATACGCTTTCGAATTGCGGTTCCAGAAGTAGCGGTCCGATACGAAACCACGGGAGCGTGGAATGTCTATGAAGTGCAATCGTAACCACTCGCAGTATTTCTACGATGCGTCAGCTTATGGCTTGGCTGCCGAGATCGAGCGCCCGGTCAAGCAGAGCGTGCACACGCAAGCCGCCAGCGTTCTTTCCACCAGCGGGGGACGCGGCTCCAATCGCGTAGAGAAATTCTGCCTCCCTCCGTTTGTTTCTTTCGCCGCGGCCTATACCGAAGTAGGCGGCAGCTATGACGAATGCCACAACATGCACACTACTTATGCGTCTGCAATCGTCGAAGGATTGAACATCGCGGACGTGGTCACCGCCGATCGCGTAGTCTCCCGCATGGTCATCTACTCGCCCGAGGTTGGCAATGAAGATGGCGAACACAGCTATGACATCACAGGCAGCCATTTTGACAATCTGAGGGTCGCAGGACACCAGATTGATGTAAAATTGGCCACTCAGACGCTGCACCAGCACGATACGTACTCAAAGTTTGAAACTGCGTATTGCGGCGGCCGGGCCGGGGACTTGCTGCCCTGGGGCGACCAGGATGACAAACAGCTCAACGATCTGGAGAAGTCGGAAGAGCAGTATCACGCTTTGAACGGACTCGGCCAGCGCGCCAAACAATGGAAGAAGAAGAAAACATCAGGCAAAGGCGGGGCCTATTGGTGCTCCGCAGCCGGACACCTGGACCTGAAAGATCACGTGAAAGACTCCGAGTTGAAGAACTTCGGAGCCATCATCCTGATTCCGAAGTTCGGAGTCGTCCGCCTGGCCGAGATGCTGGTCCACCGGGATTATCGTCGCCTGACCATGTTCCGCGTGGATATGTGCTCGGGCAGTTCCGGTGGAGGCAGCGGCGGCGACACTTCGGGCAGCGGCGGATCACCACCTCAACCATAGTTTTCCTGTGGATCTTAGTTTTTTTTGCCAGTGGCTGCAGGCGTGCTGCGAATTTCAGTTCTCAATACTCCGACGCCGAATCGAAACTCCGTCAAGGGCATGCGGATGCCGCAATCCAACTTTCTGATGCGGGATACCGGAACTCCCTAAACGATCCCGTTTGGAATTGGAAGTTTCGAATACTGAGCGCGAAAGCGCTCATTACGCAGCGCAAACCAGAGCAAGCTTTCTCTTTGCTCGACTTAGCTCCCCCATCGGGTTCGCCTGCTGAGATATTGGTGCACAAGAGAATTGTCCAAGGACAGGCATTATGCCGGATGGGCAAAATTGATAAGTCAATGGCACTTTTATCCGAGGCAGAACAACTGATCCCCGGAGACCAACGCAGTTGGGCGGCGGAATTAGAATTTGTTCACGCCGATTGCAGGGTGCTTACCGACAGCGCCGGGGCGCTGACGCACTACACCAAAGCTGCTCAGCTTGCGCAGGGTCGTGACGCATTCACCGAGGCAAATGCGCTGCTGGGCGTTGGCTATGTTCTGCTAAACGATAGACACTATGACGAAGCCATAGATTCTTTGAGCAGAGCCTTCAGCCTTACTGACTATCCATCGATTAAGCAAAAAGCCCTGGGGAATCTCGGATATTGCTATGCTCAACTGGGCGATTATAAGAGAGCAATTGACTATTCCATGCAAGCGGCAACCATTGCCGCAGAAACCGGAAATTCAGATCAGAAAAAGTGGCTCCTTGATTTGGGGCTTGCCTATGCGGCCCTTCCTGGAGATTACCCAGGCCAGGCGGAGCTTCAGTATCGCGCTGCTCTCGCCCTCGCCACCAGATTGAAAGATGAAGATACTGCGGGAAAGTGCCTGCACAACCTTGCCCAACTGGCCCTCGCGGATCACGATCTAGATAAAGCGGAACAGTATTGGAAACAAGAGGTAGCAATTGCACAAACTACCTCAAGTAATACCGACTCATCTTTTGATGAAGCGGAAATTGCTTTTGCCAGGAAGGATTTTGCCAGAGCCGAACAACTTTTCAAGAGCATTCCCACAAACCCGAAAACCAGCGCCGTGCGTCGTAGTTCGGCGCAAGAACATTTGGGAGCTGTGTATTGGGCAGAAAACAAAGCCCCTGAAGCTGACCAAATGTTTCGCCAAGGCATCAGGACAGCTGAAAAAGCCATGGCCGAATTCCGGCCAGAGCATCGAGTGTCGTTCCTGGATCAGGAACAATTTTTTGAAGGCTACATACGATTCTTGGTCGCTCAAGGCAAGACTGCTCAAGCCCTTCAGCTTGCGGAGCACGCCCGCTTGCTGGCCAAGGTTGCGGGTGTAACCGACGAGGCAAAGGTCCATTTCGATATCACGGCAATCCAATCACGGTTGAAAAAGAATAAGCAGACAATTCTTGATTACCAGCTTACGAATGACGAGTCGTTTCTTTGGGTCATCACGCCGTCACAGTTCAAGGTGTTCACTCTGCCCGCGCACAGGGAACTCTACACGCAGATTGCCGCGTACAACCGCGAAATACAGGACCGCAATACCGAGAATTCAGCGGCAGGGAAGAAGCTTTATACCACACTGATTCAGCCTGCGGAGAAGCTCATTCCTAAAGGATCGCGTGTCACCATTATTCCCAGCAAAATACTCTACGGAATTAATTTTGAGACACTGGTTGTTCCGGGCGACGTTCCGCACTACTGGATTGAGGACGTTGAAGTCCAGGTGGCCAATTCCATTGCGCGGGTGGAGTCATCAGGATCCAGAAAACCGAAGCCTGTTAAAGAACTGTTGTTGATTGGCGCGCCGGTTGAAGTGAACAAAGACTTCCCCGTTTTGAGAAATGCCGCGAATGAAATGCGCCGCCTGGAAAAGCGTTTCCCGGGGAACGGATCAAAGTCTATTTCCAGCCAGGCGGCAACTCCGAACGGGTATTTATCCAGCCATCCGGAGGAGTACCGGTTCATTCATTTTGTGACCCACGGCACGGCCAGTGAGACGGTTCCTATGGAGTCGGCCATCATTTTGTCGTCCGACGCGGGCAGTGCGTACAAACTCTACGCGCGAGACATCGTCAAGGTTCCGCTCCATGCCGACCTGGTGACTATCTCCGCTTGCTACGGAGCGGGCACGCGCTGGTACCAGAGCGAAGGCATTGTGGGATTAAGTTGGGCATTCCTGCGCGCCGGTGCGCACCAGGTGGTTGCCGGACTATGGGAAGTGGACGACGCAACCACGCCGGAACTGATGGACAATTTCTACGCCGAACTGCAAAAAGGCAAGACCGCCGCCGAAGCGTTGCGCACGGCCAAGCTAAAGATGGTCTACTCCAAAACTCTATATGCGAATCCGTTTTATTGGGCGTCGTTGCAGTTGTACACGGGGCAGTGAGCGCGTCCCGCGTTTTATAGCAAAACAAGTTATCGCGTTTGCTCCAGCCAATACGCAGGCAGTCTTTTCTTGGTGTCCCGGAGAATCTCCAGAATTGCTTTCCGGTCGGCCGAGGACAACCGGGCAAATTGCGGGCTGGTGTCCTGGCCCGTTAGCACTTGCCACAGTCTGCGATAGATGCGGTCTCGTACATTGGCGGGAATTCCGTCGAAGCCATCGGAGTAGATCATGTAACTGCAGGGGTAGCGGAACATTCGCGCGCGCATGTCAAAATCGCGCAATGATCGGCCTTTTTTGTCCCGAGGACCGCGGCCGGCAAACTCCTGGGCAAATCCAGACGTTCCCCGGACCGGAGCGGTCAGGCGCGCTTCCTGGGTGAAGAGCATGTACTTGACCAAATTCTCGACTGCCGTATCTATTGTCCGCGGCCCTTCATCCCAGACGTAGGTGGCCCGGAGGATGAGGTTGACCATGTGGGCCTGATGCTCAAGAGTCATGATCGCGACAACGTCGCTATATGGCGTGAGGAGCCGTCCGGTATCGATTCGCTCGGACAAATCCGGGAGATTCTGCATGTCCTCGGTTTGCAAATCTTCCGGTTGGCCGCCTTCACGGACCATGGCATTCCCCATGTGCAATTGCTTTCCTGTATTGCCGGTCACGTACCATCCGCCCCACCGCTGCTGTAACGGCGTCTCGTGAGTGGTGTTGAATACTCTGGCCTGGGGCACAAGCTCACCGGAGTGATCAGGGAACACCGAACGGCTCAGCATCCCAGGAACTTTCAGCGTCACCGGCGTCCAGTGGCACTGGTTGCAGCCAAACTTCTTCTCAAAGTGCACTGGGCCGGTGTTTGTCTGACGCAACGTGTAGAAATCCATTACGCCGTCCTTGGGATTCAGTGCCGCAAACTCAAGGACATTGCTGCCTGCCACATACCCGACCGCCACATCGTCGGTGAAGTAGACAGCGTGCGGAGTCTGCGGCCCGACGCGTTCCACCTGCAGGCTTGTCTTGGAGAAAATCAGCGACTGCGAAGAAGGCGATAACTGCAGTTCCTTCATTACGGAGCGCAGATAGCCAAATTGGCCGTCAAACTGAAGCTGGACTTCGCCGCGATCAATGCGTTCTTGCAGGCGCGCAACCGGACTGTCAACCGCCGGCTTCTTATGCGTCGCCTCTGCACTGCTGAGAGGAAGCCCGGGAACGAAGCTGAGGCATGCGAGCACCGCCGTCATGACTACGGCAAAAAATAATTTGGAGATACGGAGATGCCACATGTGCGTTTTCCTTAGCGAATAGGCGCGCGATATTCATGGTACTCAACAACCTCGTAAAGCAGGCGTCCATCTGTTGCCGGTCAACTGTACTAGGGTTTGACTGCGCCCGGAGCAATTTGGCACAGTTGCAGTTATACACTGGATCGTAAGGCGCTCTTTTTGTACTAGACTCCCCCTGATGGCCACGAAGCGCAGTTATGAAGAGGAACTCGCCGCGATTGATGAATTGCGCCACCAGGAGCCCAAAGTGGCAATCGGGCCGCTACGCAAGGCGCTGGGCCATCGCAATAACTATGTTGTGGCGAAGGCCGCTGATCTGGTCCGCGATTTTCACCTGGATGAGTTGCTTCCCGAGCTGCTCATCGCATTTGACAGGTTCTTCACGAATCCCATCAAGAGCGATCCGCAATGCTGGGCCAAGAACGCCATCAGCCGCGTGCTGGCGGAATTCGAGCTTCAGGACGCTGATGTTTTTCTTCGCGGCATGAAACACATACAGCTTGAGCCGGTATGGGGCGGCCGATCCGATTCCGCAGGGACATTACGCGGGACGTGTGCTTTGGCACTCGTGCAATGTCGTGACCTGCGGGAGAACGATCTGCTTGCGCACCTGGTGGAACTCTTTCGGGACCAGGACAAGTCAGTCCGCACCGAGGCTGTCCGCGCAGTCGAGCAGGTGGGATCAAACACCGCGGGCCTGCTCCTTCGGCTGCGGGCGATTCTTGGATCCGACGAACCGGAGGTCCTCGGGGCTTGCTACTCCGGCATCGTGCGTCTGGAGGGCGTCAAGGCCGTTTCCTGGCTTGGCCGCTTTCTTGCGGCAGGCGACGATACCGCGGCAGAGGCGGCGCTGGCGATCGCCGGTAGCCGCTCTCCTGAGGCCTTCGAAATCCTGCGCCAGCGTTTTTCTGGAGACCACGATCCCTGGTTCTGTTCTGTCCTGCTTTCCGCCATAGCGCTCACGCGACAGCCGGCGGCGTTCGACTTTCTCCTGAATCTCGTCCGGACGGACTCTGCTCAAGCCGAGGTCGCGATGGAAGCTATCCTTCGATCCATGCCGCCCACTGAGATCGCCCAGCAGCTCACGCAAATGGTCTCTGACCAGCCCAGGCTGGCGCGGGCGCTGGAAAGGCACCAAGCCGCGACTTCATAGCCTGGGATTCAGGTTGTTAACAAAAATGTTAAATAACTATTGCGGGGCTCTGCCCGTCGTCGTATATTTAACGTCGTGGTTAACAAACAAGAGAATGTTTCAGCGGTCTTCGCGGCCTTGGCCGACCCCACGCGACGGCGGATTCTGGCGCGTCTTTCCCGGGGCGGCGAGCGCGGCGTAACTTCTTTGGCCAGGCCATTTCACATCTCGCTGCCGGCCATCTCCAGGCACCTCAGGGTCCTGGAAGATGCGCATCTCATCCAGCGCCGGCGCCAGGGGCGAACGCATTTAATTCATGCGCGAACTACCGGGCTGAAGCCTGCACAAAACTGGATCGCCCAGTGTGCGGCGTTCTGGGACTCCAGGTTTGACGCGCTGGACGAGTTGCTCAAAGACGAACAACAAAAGGAGAAGAAACGATGAAATCCGAGGTCAAGATCACCGGCAGTCAGATGCAAATCACGCGGGTCTTTGATGCTCCGCGTGCCCGTGTGTTCGCGGCATGGACACAGCCAGACCTGCTGCAGCGATGGTCCGGTTGCAAGAACACCACCAAGGTCGAGATTGCGATGGACTTTCGCGTGGGCGGTTCGTTTACTCAGAAAATGCACATCAGCGGGGTAGGCGAGTATGCGATTACGGGTATATACGACGAGATCATTGAGCCGGCAAAGATCATCTACCACGTTGACCTGGGCCCAGCCACAACGCGAGTGACGGTGGAATTCATCGAGCAAGGCAACCAAACAAAAGTAAATCCTCACGCAGGAAGGTTTCCCGGACCCGAACCTCTGCCAGATGGTCTCGCAAGGCACCATGGAAGCGCTGGACAAGCTCGAGCAGATATTGGCCGGCCAGCCGGTCTAAGCCCTTGTGGTTTGCCAGGGAACTTCAAAACATTCAGAAGGAGCGCACATGAACTATGGACGTATCGTACTCGCCGGTATCGCGGCCACGGTTGTGTACTTTGTTGTTGGCGGCTTGGTGAGCGGAAAGCTGATTGCCGGCTACTATGCCCCGTACCCTGACGTGTACCGGTCGCAAGCGGCGGTGATGCATTATTTTCCCTACGGGATCGCTTCCACCCTGATCGCGATCGTGGTGCTCGCCGCGATTTACGCGCACGGCTACAAGGGCGGGTCCGGCCTGGCGGAGGGCTTCCGTTTTGGCTTGCTAGTCGGACTTTTTGTGGTATTTGCCGTCGTGGCAGACGAGTACGTAACGCTGAACATCGGCCATCAACTCGCGCTGGTCATGGCGGCAGGCAGGCTGTTCGGGTGGATCATCGTGGGCATCACGATCGGCCTGGTCTACAAGCCTAGAGTGACAGCCGCACGCTGACGGTACGTTTCGGATTTCCGGTTCTATTTTCTTTCTGCTGCGTGCACGTTTCGCGTAGGGTCGGCACCGGTCCAGGTTACGTCCGCCGTTGGGCCGTAGCTGGGTGGGACGGGTTTTCCCATCAGCCGTAAATACACGCTGAGCTGGGTGCGATGATGTGCAGTGTGGAGCACGCGTCGCCAGAAGACCCATATGCGCTGGCGGTGAACGTCAAAGAATGGGACCACCTCGAGCCACCACAGTTCCGCCTGATTTGCCATCTTCGCCAGTCGCGGACAGCATAGCTCTTCATTGCGTTTGCAAAATGCCGCTGGAGTCAGCTCCGGCGGCAGCAGCGCGGCAGCCTCTGGTTCACCGGGCAGTCCGATGAACTCGGCAAAGAAGCGCCGTTCGGAGAGAAGCTGGTGCTTCATGACCTCCGCCACTGTGTAAGAACGCTCAGCCGGCTTGAATGCCATGTCTTCCGGACTAAACTGTTGCCACACCGTGACCACCTTGCTGGTCTCGCTGGCATATGTATCCAGCAAGTGTTGAAAGATGGGATTGGAAGCGCGCGGGACGTCTTTTTCAGGAATGGCGGTGTACTCGTATTGCATGGCCATGCGCTTGTTATATAGCGAAACAATGCAGATTGCCAGAATTGCCAAAATCGGGTGATTGCCAAAATTTCAAGCAAGCGCGAGGCCCTACAATGTTTCAGTCGCGCCGAATCTTTTTGGCGGAAATGTTAATCTGATTAGTCTGATTAAGCATGGGAGTAGGTTTTGGCTGATCCGAAAATCCAGAAAAAAAGCACGTATGAACAGTTCAAGTCAGTCTTGCCGCAGATATGGGAACTGGTGTTGCCACGATGGCCGATGCTGCTCCTGGGCTTTTTCCTGCTCATGATTAGGAGTGTTGCCGGTCTGGCGCTTCCGTTCTCAACCAAGATCTTGATTGATAATGTCGTCCACAAACGCCAGGTCCAGTTGCTTGTGCCTCTGGTGCTCGGGGTCATTGCGGCCACTCTGGTCCAGACGTTCACTTCTTACACCCTCACCCAGTTGCTGTCTAAAGAAGGGCAGCGCGTGATCGCCCAAATGCGGCGCCGCGTCCAGGCCCATGTAAGCCGACTGCCGGTGAGTTACTACGATTCCAACAAGAGTGGCACGCTGGTGGCCCGCATTATGACGGACGTGGAGGGCGTGAGAAACCTGATCGGCACCGGCCAGATGGAATTTATCGGCGGCCTGCTGACGTCCACCATCGTCTTGGTAATGATGTTCCACATTAACTACCTCATGACGGGAATAGCGCTCGGCGCTCTGCTGCTCTTTACCATTTTTCTTCGGAACGCCTTCAAGACCATCCGGCCAATTTTCCGTGAGCGCAGCAAGATCAACGCCGAGGTCACAGGGCGGCTTACCGAATCCCTCGGCGGCGTTCGCGTGGTGAAGGGCTATCACGCTGAAGAGCGCGAACAGAATGTCTTCAGCGGCGGCGTGGAAAGACTGCTGCAAAACGTGCTGCGCACGCTCACGGCAACTTCGGTCATCGGTTCGGCATCCGCGTTGTTGGTGGGGCTTGTGGGCTCTGTCACCATGTACATTGGAGCGAGAGAAATGTTGGCCGCAAGACTGACCACCGGTGACTATTTCCTTTACGGCATGTTGATGATTTATCTGGCGGCGCCCGCTGTACAGATTACCGCGATTGGCACGCAACTCACAGAAGCCATTGCCGGTCTGGATCGCACGCGTGAGGTGCTGAGCGAGCGACCGGAACACGACGATCCCGACCGCACGATTGTCTTGCCGGAGATCAGCGGCCATGTTGTTTTCGAGCACGTTGACTTTTCTTATGAGCTAGGCAAACCTGTGCTTCAGGACGTGAGCTTTGAAGCCCAACCCGGCAGCGTTACCGCGCTGGTGGGTTCATCGGGATCGGGGAAGTCCACAATCGTGGGACTGGTTGCAGCGTTTCACAAGCCGAACGCGGGACGTGTGCTCATCGATGGCGTGGACCTCAGCCATGTCCGGCTTGATTCCTACCGTAGCGTGCTTGGCGTGGTGCTGCAGGAATCGTTTTTGTTTGACGGCACGATTCGTGAGAACATCGCCTTCTCCCGCCCGGAAGCTACGGAGGAGGAGATCATGTCCGCGTGCCGCATCGCGCATGTGGATGAATTTGCCGAACGCTTTACCGACAAGTACGACACGATCGTCGGCGAACGNNCAAACTTTCCGGCGGCCAGCGGCAGCGCGTGTCTATTGCCCGCGCCGTGCTCGCCGATCCCAGAATTCTTATTCTCGACGAAGCGACTTCCAGCCTGGACTCGGAGTCGGAAGCGTACATTCAGCAAGGCTTGAAATATCTGATGACCGGCCGCACTACTTTCGTGATCGCGCATCGATTGTCGACCATTCGTCAGGCAGACCAGATCCTGGTGGTTGAAGCCGGAAGAATTGTGGAACATGGCAACCACGAAGCGTTGTTCGGGCTGCACGGGCGCTATTACGATCTCTACACCCGGCAGTATGGGCTGGAGTCGAATCTTTTTCTGGCCCCGGGAGAAGGAGACAAGGTGGAAGAAAAAGACGCTGAAAACGGCCGTCAAGCTGCGCTTGACCCGATGACTCTGATCCGAGGCCAAGGACTCTGAAGCCAACACTTATGAAATCAATTCTACAAAAGACGCTGCCGCTGTTTGTATTTGCCGTATTGCCGATGTGGGCCTTCGCACAAACCCCGGCCCCCAAACCGCTTGATCTGCTCAAGCATAGTCTGGAACGCACTTCACAGAGCGTGAGCGCGGACTGGGGCATTTACATCAAGTCGCTGGACACCGGCGAAGAGATTGCCATCAACGCCGACAACGTCATGGACACCATGAGCGCCATCAAAATCCCACTCCTGGTCGATGCTTTTCGCCAGGTAGATGCCGGCAAACTCGATCTCGCCGACCGCATCGTGATGAAAACATCAGACAAGCGTTTTGGCACGGGCGTGCTGCGCACGCTGAATGACGGTCTCAACTTGAGCGTGCATGACGCAGTGGAACTCATGATCATCCAAAGTGACAACACCGGCACGGACATGATGTTCTCCCGTGTGGGTGGTCCCGCGCACGTTACGAGCACCATGCAGCAACTCGGATTGAAGAACATCACAGCAACGGGAACGTCGTTTGACTGGTTTCGTGCGCTCGGAGCTGCGGGCGATCCTTCATGGGAAAAGCTAACGCCGGAAGAACTGTTTACTCGCGGGTTTCCGGAAAAGCTGACGGACGCGGACGTTGAGCGCTTCCACTTTGAAGGCAAGCATCCTTACGGACTCTCCAGCGCGCGCGACATGGGGCGTTTGCTGGAGATGATTGCGCGCAACCAGGCCGCCGATCCAAAATCCTGCGCGGCGATGCTGCGTATCATGGGGCAGCAACAGATGCGCACGCGAGTCCCGAAGTATCTGGACAACGTGTCCGCGCCGCATAAGACCGGTGATTTTCCGCCATACATCGCCAATGATGTTGGGTTGATTGAAACCGGCAACGCGCGGGTAGTGGTAGTTTTCTTTTCCGCACATCATCGCGGCCTCTACAGTGAACTGGAGGATGCCATTGCGCGTATGAGCGAGCAGGTTTGGGCCTATTTCAACTATCGGGAGAAGCCGCCGCCGGCGCACTAGGATGTAAGTGGTTCATCCCGAAGCACTTATGATTTCACCGGACTTTAACCCTGCTTTAACCTATAGATGATGGGCCGCATCTATAAAGGTGTCACATTTGAATACCTCACAGCTCAAAAAGGGGAGCTTCTCACCTCCACGATTCGGGGCTCCCCTTATTTTTCAAACTCGCATTTTGCCAGGGCGCGCGTGGTAGACTTGGCGACGCGTTAGAAATTGAATTGCCGGGTTTTTCGCAGGTGCACTCAATCGCTGCTGAAACGCTCCGCCTTTCATTCCAGCGTCACGTCAAAACATCAGGACATACAAAAAATGGAACAAGGTACAGTGAAGTGGTTCAACTCCAGTAAGGGTTTCGGCTTCATCTCACGGCAGAATGGTGAAGACGTTTTTGTACATATCTCAGCCCTTCAGTCCGTCCCCAACCAGACGCTGCAGGAAGGTCAGACAGTTGAATTTACCGTGACCAAAGGTAAAAAAGGCTGGCAAGCCGAGAATGTTCGCGTCCTGTAAAGCGGCCAGTTTTTAGTTTTACCTAGCGGCAACTTGAATCTATCTGTCCGGACCATGTTCCTAGGCGGGCGCATGCGGATGTGTTGACGCCTTACGGTGGAGCTGCATGGTGTGCCACAGGATCCTCAGGCTTGCCAGCACAGGGATCGACAGAAACACGCCAATCACGCCCGCGACTTCACCTCCGGCAAACACTCCGAAGAGCACCAGCAACGGATGCAGCGCCAACTGCCGGCCCAAAATGCGCGGCGATGAAACGTAATCCTGAATGCCGCGCCACACCACGAGGAACAGCAGCAGCACCAGCAGGTGGTGGTAGCCGGAAAAAAAGCCCACGCCCATGATCAGCGCAATGCCGATGATGGGTCCCACTACCGGAACAAATTCCAGAGCGCCCGCAGCAGGACCAACGGCGAACGCATACGGTACGCCCATGATCCACAGCACAACCGTGATCACCACCATGGCCAGCGCAGCCAGTATCAACTGGGAGCGAATAAATCCGCCGAGCATGTGGTTCATCTCGTCCACGGTATCGGAGACGATTTGTCGGTTACGCTTGTCCCGCACGGAATTGATAATCATGTCTCCAAACTTGCGGCCATCTTTCAGAAAGAAAATTGCCAGGATGGGGACCAGCAACAGCCACCACACGTTCTGGACCGTCTTGACGGCGCGTACCGCAAGGTTCTGGGTCGCAGTGATCACGTCCTGCCGATGGTTCTGCAGAAAGCTCCGGACGCGCTCTTGGGTTGCGTCGCTCCAGCCGCGATGCGTGCCGAAGTCAGTGACGATGTCGCCGGAACTGATCTCGTTCGCCCACTTCGGCGCCTGCTGCGTAAGCGTTTGGGCCTCACGCACCATCGGCGGTCCCATAAAGATAAACAGCGAAGTCATTCCGATAATCAGCACCAGATAAACCACCGCGATGGCTGCCATGCGTGATCCGCGCATCCAGCGTTCCAGGCGGTTGACCGGCGCTTCCAGCAGATACGCAAAGAAGATTGCGAACAAGAATGCGATCACCGCCCGCCAGGCCACGTAGAAAAAAAGCAGCACTGTGGCAAACACGAGAGCGGTAAACAGGACTTGCGCGGTCTTGGTGTCAAACAGTTTCAAGATGGCACAAGGCTACCATAGGCTGAGGGCTGGCATTACATGATCTGAATAAGGCAAGTCACGGTTTGGCCGGCTTCTGCTTGGACAGCCAGTCCAGAAACAACTGTTCGAACGGCTTGTCTTTGGACCGGATGAGATGCCGCACGGTTTGTCCCGTAGCCAGATGGCACAATTCCTCCGCCATATTCTTCACATGGTCTCCGGCGCGTTCCAGCGCAGTGGCCATGGCTAGAACGTGCAGGCTTTCCTGCCGAAGTGCGGAACTATCTTCGGTGTGACGCACAACCAGAAGGTTCCGCAGGCGGTCCATTTCCGAATCTGAACGGAGCACGCGGATGGCCTGGTTCACGTCGCGTTCCTGGAAGGCGGCAAACATCTGGTCCAGCATGTTTTCGAGCAGACATGCCATTTTAGTGAGCTGAGCAATATCTTCCATGTCCAGGCGGTTCTTGATGATCGCCGCGCGCTCGGCAAAACTGGCAATCAGGTCGCCGACGCGTTCCAGATCGAGCATGAGCTTCATGCAGGCCAGCAACTCGCGCGCCTGTGCAGGCGTGACCTGCGTGATGGCGCCGGCGAGTTGCTGGTCGAGTTCGCGGTCCAGGTCGTCGAGCTTTTCTTCGCAGTCGCGCACAGACTGCAAAGCGGCCGCCGAGCCGGTCATCAACGCGTCCATGGCGCTGGACGCAGCAGTCTTGGCCATCTTGCAGGCTTCCATCGTGAGTTCCACCAAGTCAGGTCTGCCGGAGAGTTCAGTCGGGCGAACTACCGCGGGAGAATTCATAGCTAACCTTCCCGCCGACCCGGGTAAGTCGGTGAGTTTCAAAAGTATGGGGCGAACCAGCGAGCCGGCACAACATTTGCAGTTACGCTATGGTGCACTCAGCAAGATCAATCACAGATTAAAACCCGGTAAAAATACAGATAAAGACTCGCGGTCCCATTAACTGGCCAACTGGCCATCTCGTGGGTTTTGCCCGCGCTTTGCGTTGTTTTGCAAAAACCGGACCAGGTTCTCCGCCAGGTCGGTGGCGTGGTCGGCAATTTGTTCCAGATACCGGGAGGCAAACAGCAAAGTGACTGCATTGCTGGCGGCTGGCCCGTCTCTTCGCTCGCAAAGCCGGTGAAAAACATAATTACGATAAGCGTCGACGGACGCCCCGGCGAGCAGAGCGTTGCTGGCCAGCGTAAAATCCTGGCGGGCCAGCGCGCGCAGTGTTTGCCGGCAAAGATGGTGCACAGCAATCGCCAGAGGCTGCAATTCGGAACTCGCACTGGCAACGTCAAGCGCGCGGTGGGCCGTCACGCTGCGGGCGATGTTCGTTGCCAGGTCGCCCAGGCGCTCCAGGTCTTTGTTGATCTTCAGGATGGAAGCAACAGAGCGGATTTCCATCTCAGACAGGCTGCCGTCTTCCAGCGCCGTGAAAACTGCTTTGTCGATTTCCATTTCCATTTCGTTGATAGCGGCTTCTCTGTGCAAAATGCCTGCCACCAACTGTTCGTCAGAATTTAGAAGCGATTCGATGGCATGGTCCACGGCGATTTCCACTTCATGGCCCATGCGCACAAGAAGTGTAATGATTTTCGTCTCTGTTGCCTGAGTCGCGTCTAACACCGGGTTCAGTAAAACTTGATTCATGGAATTCTCTTTGTCTTCAGGAAAAAGTATCTGTTTTCCAGTCTAGCGTCAGGCGGTTAACCGCAGATGAACGCGAGATAAAACTCAAACGGGCGACTTTGTTCTGTCCCTATGATTTAGGTACTTCAAAACGGTAGCCGGTGCCGCGCACGGTCTTAAGATAGCGCGGTTGTTCGGGGTCGTCTTCAATCTTCTCGCGCAGCTTGCGCACATAAACGTCAACGGAACGCGGGCTGACGAAAGTAGTTTCCCGCCAGACTGCGTCCAGAATCTGGTCGCGGGTAAAAACGCGGCCTGCGTGCTGCGCCAGATAGTGCACCAGGCGAAATTCCGTGGCGGTGGTGGTCACGGCAACCCCACGTACGTTCAAGACCATGGCCGAAGCGTCAATTTCCAGGTCTCCCGCGTTGATCACCGCAGCAGGCAATGGGGTCTCGCAGCGGCGCAACACAGCTTTCACGCGCGCGACCAGTTCACGCGGACTGAAAGGCTTGGTAATGTAGTCGTCCGCGCCCATTTCCAGGCCGAGAATGCGGTCCACTTCCGTGGTCTTGGCGGTCAGGAACACAATCGGAGTGGCCGAAAGCGGCGCGCCAGCGTGGCGCACTTGCCGGCACAATTCAAGTCCATCGCCGCCCGGGACCATGATGTCCAGCAGTAATAACGACGGATGTTCCCGGTGAGCATCGGCCAACACGCTGGTGGTGGTGGCAAAACTGCGTACGCGATACCCCGCGGCTTCCAGATGATGGCGGACCAGGCGGGCAATGTCCATCTCATCTTCGACAACGAAGATCTTTTTGCTGAGACCCGCGTTCCCATCAGCGGCAGCCATTTCCTGACGTTCTACGAATGGCATTCTTGCTTCTGCCATAAACCACCATTTCAGGTCCGGTAATGTCGTGCAAAACCAGCTTACACAGCCATTGTTAAAAGAGTATGAAAGCGCGGGTTCGGCGTAACCACTTGTAGTCTCCGCGGATTCGCATACTTTTAACCTGCTGCTCACGAGTTCTAAACACTCACTCTCTAAGGTTCTTGAAGGATCGAATTTCAGTACATCAAGGAGACGCTCCATGCTGTTCCCCGTCAGACTTAATCCGCTGTTTGCCAGAATCGTAGCCACCACTCTTGCTCTATCCCTCTCCGCTCCGAGTTTGCCAATGAGTGCAGAGGAAAAAGAGCATCGCACTGCTACGCCCATCAAGCACCTGGTTGTCATATTTCAGGAAAACGTATCTTTTGATCACTATTTCGGCACTTACCCTGTTGCCGCGAACCCTTCCAGTGAGCCACGATTCGTCGGCCGCCCCGGGACGCCCACAGTCAATGGACTCAACGCCGCTGGATTGCTGACCAACAATCAGAACCAGATCAATCCGTTCCGGCTGGACCGCGCGCACGCCGCCACTTGCGACCAGGACCACACCTATAAAGATGAGCAGCGCGCATTTGACGGCGGCAACATGGACCTGTTCGTCCAGACGGTCGGCACGGGCCCCAGCACGGACGGGATCCTGACCTGCGCAAAGACCGACGTGATGGGTTATTTCGACGGCAACACCGTCACCGGACTCTGGAACTACGCGCAGCACTTTGCCATGAGCGACAATTCCTTCTCCACCACGTTTGGTCCGTCCTCGCCTGGCGCCATCAATCTGATTTCGGGTGATACGACCGGCGCGGTCGCAAAGAACCTGCCTGCCGTGGTTGCGGCTTTTGATGTTTCCGCCGGCTCACTCGTCGGCGACGCCCAGCCAGCCTTTGACAAATGCTCTACCCGTGAAACCGTACAGATGACGGGAAAAAACATTGGCGACCTCTTGAACGCCAAGGGCATTACCTGGGGATGGTTCCAGGGCGGTTTCCGCGACTGCACGGCAAGCCACACCGGCAGTGATGGAAAGCCCAAGGGTGACTACATTCCGCATCACGAGCCGTTCCAGTACTACACGTCCACTTCGAATCCCAACCATCTGCCGCCGAGCTCGGCGGCCTTGATCGGACGTGCGGGAGACCAGGCAAACCACCAATACGACATCACCGACTTCTGGACGGCCTTTGATGCCGACAATCTCCCTGAAGTCAGCTTCCTGAAAGCCCCCGGGTTCCAGGACGGCCACGCTGGATATTCTGATCCGCTGGCGGAGCAGCAATTCGTTGTGGAGGTCCTGAACCGCCTGCAGAACTCGCGCGAATGGAATGACACGGCGGTCATCATTCTTTATGACGACTCCGACGGTTGGTACGACCACCAGATGTCGCCCATCGTCAGCCAGTCGGCCACCGCTTTTGACGCTCTCAATGGCCCCGGCTTGTGCGGCGGGCCCAATGCCGCCACCAACCCAGTGCAGGGCAGGTGCGGCTACGGCCCACGCCAGCCGTTGCTGGTGATTTCACCTTTCGCCAAGTCCAATTTTGTGGACCACTCCATCACCGACCTTTCTTCTGTCGTCCGCTTTATTGAAGACAACTGGCTTGGCGGTGCCCGACTCGGCGGGAACTCTCTGGACAGACAAGCCGGCTCTCTTTTCAACATGTTCGATTTCCGGGGCCACAATGGCCGGTTGTTCCTTGATCCCATTACCGGCGAGCGCACCGGCGGCGACTATGACCACGACGACGACCGATAAAAAACAAATCGGGTATTCTCAAAAGGGGACAAAATGCTTGTCCCCTTTTTCTTTGCTCTATACACTGTGGAGCACAACGGAGGGTCCTCCAGCATGCCTGATAAACCATCCGACGAGGGAGAAATTACCTCTCGTCTGAAGAAGACGGACGAAGAACTCCAGGACCTGCAGCGCTCGGTGAAAACCGGAATGGTCAACGTAAAGATCCTCATGGAGTTTCGTCAGGCGATTGACCACGCCCGCCAGGCCACCGCCGCGATGCAGCACTGGCTGGAAGAACAGGAAAGCGGCGGTGACCCCTACCAACTGCTTCCCAAGGTGATGACCGAACGCATGCGCATTGCCACCGAACTGCTGCGCGACGTGACCCGCGACGTGGAAAGTGGCGACATCGATTTCGATACCGCCGGCCTGGTCGAACTGCACCAGACGGTAAAGACGCTGGCGGAGCGGCTGGGAAAGTTCTTCAGAGAATAAGGGGGATCGCCGCCATCGCGCGTCATCGCCGTCATCGGACGGGGCCGAATGGACCGCAGAGACCGCTGAGGAACGCCGAGGAACGCAGAGGAGCCTGGGCGCGAACGGTGAAAGAGCGGACCCTTCAGGGCCGCGTAAGAGCATTGAAATAGTTGCGCTTCAGCACTGGGAATCGTCGAAGCCTTCGGCCTATCGACTTGCCCGAAACAGCCTCGGCAGGGTAGAAACAATACCTGTCCGAACCTGCCCTCCGGAATTTTTGAGGAGATAACATGAGACGCACGTTGATTCTGTTCGCGGTACTGATCTTCGCCTCTGCGTTTGCCCACGGGCAAAGCGCTTGTGCGCAGCTTGGCGTCGATTGCAGCCACCCGCACATCGAGCAGAGACCCTCGACCCCGGTCTGCGACGCAGCCTGCCGTCAACAAGCGCAAAGAGCGCAAGCCGAATACTGGAAGCGCCGCGAAGAGTACGACCGGGAGCGGGCGCTGGAGAGACAGCACAGAAGGGAACAGAAGGCGCAGGAAAAAGCCAACAGAGAAGCGAACAAGCGCATCGCCGAGGCCAACAGACTGTCCACTCAAGCGTGGACCTTCCTGCAGAAGGGAGACTGCGGCAAAGCCGTGGCGCTTTATGACCAGGCGCTGAAGCTGACCAGGTTTGCTCCGTGGTCGAAGAACCGGACGATATGCCTGGGGAGCCTTCACCGATACGATGAGGCGTATGCCAATTGGGGAACGCTCATCAACGACCGTAACACCCCGGACGCAGACATCAGAGGCATGCGGATGGAGGAATGGAACATCATGTACAACAAGGGGTACATCTGCCCCGCTCCCCCGTCTTTCAACGGCACCGCGGGCTGCTACCGGCGACCCGACCACAAGACGCTCGACACCACATATGTCCCGCTGCCGTACATCGAAGGGAAGACCTGGACGGCAAAGAATGTCATCAGTTCCGGAAAATTCACCGTCACCACGAGAGATGGTCACGAGTGGCATAGCGGCGAGGTCAACATGACCACGCTCAATCTGCTCGATGCCAGAATCAAGACGGGCAAAGGCACGGTAGTGCGTTTCCTGTTGCCGGACGATACCACGTTCGCACTCGGACCGGAAGCCGAAGTGATCTTTGACGATTTCGTCTACGACCCGAACGAAAGCCACTCTGCCATCACGATGAAAGTAATCGCGGGAGGCTTCCGATTTGTGTCCGGGAAACTGTCCCATCCCGACCCGTCGAGCAAGACCATCTCCATGCCCTCGGGCTCCCTGCTGCAGAAGTTCAATCGTGGGATGGACGTCTTTTTGAACGGGGCCAAGGACGCCTGCATGGACGACGCGCATCCCTGCATCATCAACGTATTCAGCCGGGGCACGGATGTCGAATTTGAGCATGATCCAAATGGCAAAGGGACGTGGAGTGAGGGAGTTGACCGCTGGTGGGTTTGCGTTTACGACGGGGACATCAGCGTCACTGCGGGACAGAACTACCCCGTTCCTGTCGGGCAGTGCTTCATCAAGTTCGGCCACGCAGAAGGCTGGCCCGTCAAGCCCAGCAACGACCACTACTCCATCGGGCTCTTCCCCAACTACGATGACAGCCCGGGCGCGGGGGCCACGGACATCAGCCACAAGGCGCAACTGAGCGTGACAGACTTCTGGGATAGCGAAATGACGCCCCACATTACAGGCCGGCAGTAAAAATTTTGGAGGCAAGTACGATTGCGTTATATGACGTTGTAATGCTGGGAGAGAGTTTCCACGGAGCGAGGAGTGTCAGGGCTTGGCCTGTCCTGAGCTGCGGCGAAGGAACTTCAGTCGCACCGAAAATGCTCCAATATGCATTTCGCTGGTAGCTTAGAAAACGCCAGCAGCCCAGGAAAAACAATAAGGAAAGAATCGCTTTTCTAAATGTCGCTCCGCTGGCGCTGCGCTCCAGCCTGCGGCAGCGAGGAAGGATTTTATTTCGCGCTTTACGGCACGACTCCGCAGGCCGTCGCGTTGCTCCGTCCTGCTCAAATCGTGCCCTGACACTTTTTCTTGTTGGAAGAACTGATGGTTCAAAGGCCGCGAACGTCAACAACAGGCCAAAAATGAAGGACACCTGAGGTCCATAACACGCTCAAGTCGACCACGGACCAGCCCCAGCGGGGCAACGAAAGGAAGATTCTCCACCTTGCTGCGCAGGCATGGAGTGCAGCGCGAAAGCGCGGAGCGACAGAATTAATTCGCAGCAACCTTAACCGCGTTGGGCCGGTCTGATATCTACAGCATCATTTGTGCGGCGGAAAGAGAATGAATACGAAACGCCTTTCGATTCGGCTGTAGAGCCCGCGCGAAGCGGAGCGCGGGGCGTCAATCAAAATGCAGTGCCGACATCCTCGAATCCCACCATTAGCCGGATTGCAAGATGCTCAAATATGCCGGGTGTCATTCCTATATTGGGAATTTGTGATGTAGTTAATTCAAATAGGGAAGCAGGTATCTATGGCCAGGATTCTGGCACGGTATTCATATACAATCCGCGGTATTAATCTGCACGAGCGCAATTGAACTTCGCGATCCAGGAGCGAACATGCTTAAGGCGAATTCCGGATTCACGCGCCGCCATTTTCTCAAAACTACCATTGCTGCGGCAGGCGTTGCGGCGTTACCGCTTCGCGGCATTGCCGCGTGGAGCCCGGCAAAATACACCCGTTACAACGTGATGAGTGCCGGCGGGAAGAAGGCGCTCGCCAGCTACGCCAAGGGTGTCCAGGCGATGCTGAATCTCCCAGCGGACCATCCGCAGAACTGGTTCCGCAACGTTTTCATCCACCTGATGGACTGCCCGCACGGAAACTGGTGGTTCTATGTCTGGCACCGCGGCTATCTGGGCTATTTCGAACAGACCATCCGCAATCTGAGCGAAGACAGCACGTTTGCGATGCCCTATTGGGACTGGACAACCCTTCCGCAGATTCCGGATTCCATGTTCGACGGCGTGTTGACGCCTCAGCACAGGGGCTTCGAACCCTACACGAGCAACCTCGCGGTCTTCACGTCCTTCATCCAGCCAGCGTTGACGTCCTACTGGAACAGCCTTAACGCCGCACAGCGCGCGCAGCTGAACACCCGCGGTTACGCGAATTTCAAAAGTCTGTGGAACGACGTCACGGGTAACGGTGTTTCTGGCAACATGGCGTATGCCAACACCTGCGGTTCTCGCTATCTCACACGCGACAATCCCAAGTTGGACGAGAAGACGGCCTATGACGTGTCGCCTTTCGTCGTCTATTCCGGACTGCTGCCGACCGACTTTAATAATCCGGTAAGCTACCTCAGCTTCACCAGCTCGAAGACGCCGTCGCACAACACGCAGCCGGGCGGCCCGAACTCGTTCTTTTCCGTGCTCGAAGGCTTTCCGCACAACAAGACCCACAACTATATCGGCGGATATGGCCCGCTCGATCCTGGTCCATACGGCAACATGACTAACAACCTCTCGCCGGTGGACCCCATCTTCTTCCTGCACCACTCCAACATGGACCGCTTGTGGGACGTTTGGACGCGCAAGCAGAAGAACCTCCATCTGCCTTATCTGCCTGCCGGCCAGGACCTGGCGACGTTCTCCAATGAGCCGTTCCTGTTCTACGTCAACGGCAAGGGCGACTATGTGGGCGCGAGCCATGCGGGCGACTACCTCAGCACCGATAGGTTCGACTACACCTACGAACCGGGCTTCGGCGAGAAGGTCGTGGAGGTCCCGAATCCCGGGCTGATGGCAAAGCATACAACGCCGGCTCTCAAAGGCTTACTGAAGGGGAACACGGCTTCAGTCGCCGTTCCGACCGCTGCGATCCGGAAACATCTGGGGGACGCGCTGCTACCGTCTCTGATTGCCGAGATTACGCTGCCGCGCCCCAGCGGGACGTCGTCGGCGCGCGAGTTCGACGTGATCGTGGGCGCTCCAGCCGGCGTGACGCAGGTCGACGCCGACAGCCCGTACTACGCCGGCACCATCGCCTTCTTCGGCAACATGGCGCACATGCACCGGATGCCGCTCGACGCCACCTTCGCGGTCCCGTTGCCCAAAGCGCCACAGGCGTTCCACAATCTCGGAGCGGCGGCAAACGCGTCGGTGAACATCCGCGTCGTGCCGTCGCACCCCCACGGCGAGAAGCCCCCGCTGCTCAAAGCCGTGTCGGTGCGGGCGCTGTAGGGAGGGACCGTGCACGCGCCGCTCGCAACGTTGGCGCTCTTCGCGCTTCTTGCGCAAACCACTTACACCGTCCCAGGCCGGGTGGTAACGCTGGTCCTGCCGCACGCCCCGCGCGAGGGCGAGACCGCATGGCTTCAAGTGAAAGTCGGCGCCATCGAGCGCGGCGCGGAAATCGAAATCACGACAACGGCGGGCCAGTCGCTGGGCGTTATCTCGCCCTTCGGGATCCGCTCAGGCCGTTATGCCGGCACATACACCGTTCCCCTGCCCGCCGACGCGATCTCAGATGACCGCGTATCGTTGCGGCTGACTCTCAATCAGGGCGGTCACCCGCAACGCGCGCCCACTACGAAAGAGGTGAAAAGCATACACGTGAAGCTTATGCCCGCAGTGCGATAGTCATTCGGCCTGTCGAGATCCCAGGGTCCCATGACTCTCGCAGCGCAACCATGCACGTGTGGCAAAGCCTGCCTGTTTCGGCCGGAGCGCGTTTCGCGCGGAGCCCTGAGCCGGGTCGAAGGGGAAGCCGAATGGGGCGCCCTCGCCGGTGTTTGAGCGCGAACGGTGAAAGAGCGAACCTTTCAGGGACGGCGAGAATGAAGGGTCTGATTAGATGAGTTGCGCTTGAGCGCTGGAGTGATCATCGAAATTGCCGGACTCGGCCGGACGCGACGTTGTAATGATGGAAGAAAGTTTCCACGGAGCGAGGAGTGTCAGGGTATCGAACTTTAGTCGTACCGTACCTGCTCAACATTGATAAGGCTTCAGGAGGGATTTCTATTTCGCGCTTTCGGCACGACTACGCAGTCCGTCGCGTTGCTCCGTCCTGCTCAAGTCATGCCCCGACACTCCTTCACACGAAAAGGAGTGTTCTTCCGCAAGCACTTTCCACTCCTGCTGTGTTGATTATTGAGGCGAGTGCCCCAACTCTTTTTGACGCCGCAGACTTCCGCTCTCTTCTGTAACCACGATGTCGTGAGGCTTCGAAAAATCAAAAGCGTGAGGTGGAGGGCAGTCCTTAAACGAAAAGGCGGCCCATCCACGGACAAGCAACTCGGAACGGTTCTTCTTTCGAGAGCAGCTAGTCCTGAAGTAATGCTATGGCTTTTCTGGATATTTCGTGAACGATGTCGTAAAGGTCCGTACCGCGGAGGTCATTTTCCAGAGAAAGTAGAAGAGCAAGTTCTCTGTTGTGATTCTTGCTATAGAGGGTACGCGTTGGTTTTGGCTTGGACAGCTGGAAGATGCGCGCCGCCAATCTACGTATTTTATAACGCAGGTCGTTTGTGCCCTCTGAAAGATGCTCCGTCGCGGAGACATGATCAGGGATGGGGAAAAAGCGAGATAGATCCGAACGGGTTACTGATTCAATAGCCGCTTGTGGAAAATAGTTCTCGATCCCGTATCTCTTGAGAACGCGCAAGACCACGCCTACTCTCGAAAGCCTCTGCAACTCACGCTCCGCGGCACCCGTATAGGGCTGGCCCACTGTTGTGAGGCAGCGTCCATTGTCGCCGTCCATCACCACGATTGCTTCTTTCGCACCGAGGAGAAATGAGTTCGGGTCTTTGTCGCGCAATCCCGGCCATCCGCCAACGAAGTCCAAGGGGATCTCCGGAGTACCAGGCGCTTGAGCCAATAAAGCTCTAAATACCGGCACGTCACTGCTGCCTTCACAAAAAAGCCTCAGTCTATTGATCGAGGTAGCTCGGCGCAGTTTGCGTAGGACCTCGTCAAAAGAAGTTAGTTGCGCTTGCTCTATTCGTGCGGCCCGCGCCTCCATTAATGCGTGGTGTTGCTGAGTTTCTCGCCAGCTTGGCGGGGATAGGGCGATCTGGCTTCGGATCAACTCTGCTGTGCGGGCGCGGTTAATTGTCTTTAATGCGTTGGTGATGAGTCCAGTGACCTGAGGCAACTCTAAGCGGAGCGCCCTCTCTCGGAGCTTTGCAAGCTTGTCCCAGTACAAGTCGGAACTGACCTTGACAATCCATGAAAGGCTGGTATCGCGAGAGGATTCTGTTTCTGCGGCTCTGAGTTCATGATCCGTGCTCACCGCTGCTAACCCGCGCTCAATCGTCGGCCTGTGCAGCCTCTGAACTAGCAGTTCAAATGCCGCTTGCGACAACTCGGCGTCGGCGGTTTGACGCACCTGATCCAAGAACTGATCCTCGACATTGTGGTTGGCAAGCAGGTTCAGCGCCCTAACTTTAACCCAGCCCTCTGGCAAGGGATCTATCACTATCCGACGCAATGATTCATCAATGGAATCAGACCAGAAACTTGTCTTCTCGACGAACTCAATGAGGTGATTATGGCTCTGAGGAGACGGGGGGTCGGCAATTAAACGTTCCAACAGATTAATGGCGGCCGGTGTAATTTCGTATCGACGGACGTGGTTTAAAACTGTACCGTGGTCCCAACCAGTGACAATCCAGACGAGAGGCTCATCCGGTTGAACTCTAAGTTCGTATCTATCTATCAATTTGGCTAAGATCCACAACTCCGGTGGCTCCCAAAGGGTATCTCCACGCCACATAATGTTTTGCTCCAAATTGAGAGCAACCAATCGTTGGTTTATTTCGCCCTCGAGCCATTGCCGAAATTCATGCCGAAGCTCGGGCCAATGGTCGGGAGTGAGGTCATTAAAGTCGGCTAACGCATTTTGCAGGCTGTCGCGAGTTATGAGGCGATTCTGAAGAGCTTCAATCCTCGTCTTCTTAGCCGTTTGATGTTCTCTTTCGTTTGCGTGATATGCTCGCGCCGCTTGATCCTGTGCGTCGATTACTCCGGCAGAATACGGTCGGAGCAGTTCGCGAATCTCACCATTCAGGTAACCAGCTAGGGCTTGAACGATCTCAACGGCGTTATGGTCCACAAGCCATTGGGCGGATTCGATTGTCATCACAGAAACGATAAATTCGCAGCCCCCGTAAATGTGCCAGCCCGGTATGCGGGAAGCATCGAGGATTCTTTCAAAAAACTGCACCGCCACGACTCCCTTCCGGTCAATGATCTGAATTGAATCGATCAACTTAGGAATAGGACTGGATCGATCTACGTAAACATGCGACTGATCTAGCATCAAAAACAAGTCTGCGCAAAGGCCGGCAATCTCGTCGTCAAAATAATTTTCAATCAGCCCTAAAAGCGGCTCCACATAGCCGCCCGCTCGAATGGTGTTCATTTCCTGTGGGTGAGCGACGAAGTACCGTAGCGTTTCGGTAAGTGCAAGGCGCGAGCGAAGCTCGCTCATATGATAATAAGTCGAACTAAGCCCTCCGTTGGCATGAAAGATTATTGGAAAGACTACCGATAGCTGATGCTCCGCTGCGAGAGCGCCAATGCAATCCAATACGTTCAGCTTCAACACGTCCTGATCGTTGATGCCCGCAATCAGGCGCGGCACGAAGTCGGAATTGCCAGAATTTACGAGGGCGACGATGCCGGAATAGCGAAGACCAATCGGTTGAGCTAAATCCAGTGTTAGCTCCAGTGCCGGTTCTAGGTCAGGAACTTTTTGCAATATTCCGAGCAGCGCGAGAGCGTTTCCCTTGCGAATGTGATCCGCAGAAGCAAGCTCGCCAGCGAGTCGCGCTTCAGCCTCGACTGTTACAAAACGGCTGAGCTTTCTTAGCTTGAATCGAGGATCGCCAGTTGCATACTGCCGCTCAGACACTAAAGTGTCCAAAACGCCAGTGAGGATTTGCATCTTTTCATCCCCGCTGAAAGCTGCAGGCGATGCGTCTATTGTCCAAAATGGGAATTCTCTGGCAAAGTATTTCCTCACCTCTGCATTCAGCTCGCACAGGTAGCTAATCGCATTCATCCACGAATCATTTGGAGTGTTGTAATCGAGGAAGGCGAGTTCCCGGATGCGACTAAGCGGCTCTTTTTCTAGCTCCTCGGCCGCCAAATACTCTCCATGCGAGCGCAGCTGGAAAGCGAGGCCATTCGCCGTTCTCTTGAGAATTGAGGCATAGAGTTCATTGAGGATGGATTCAGCTTCCCCTTGACCGATAGACCTAGCGTCGCGAAAAAGTCTAGTGCATTCCTGCTGTGTCAACTCGTTTCTGGAATAGACTTCAAGCGCTATTCCCATCATCTGCAACGCACGCCTCTGTGTGTGCTGATTGACTGCCGGTCGGCTCTGTATAAGGTGGTTCACTACATAGCTCAGATTCTCCGAACGCAGCGGACTCAGAAAGCCCGCTTGACGGAAACGTTGGGCCAACACCGACAGGATGAACGGGTTCCTCACGTCTTCATTCGCATCGACCCGATTAATTTCCTGTTTAAACCGAGCTGCATCAACTCCGGAACTCGTCAAGTATTCGTGGATGTCGTCGTCGCTGAAATCAAGAATATGAAAAATGGTGGAAAGGAGCGGGACTTTTGCCTTGTTAGCAACAAAGAAGGCTTGTCGTGCGGTTATCAGGACCGTCGCATCTGGCTCAGTCGTCAAAAACTGTTCAAAGTCGGCTTTGAAATCCGCCAGCCCTTCGATCGGGATCTCGTCCAGGCCGTCCAAAATGTAAGCTCGTTGACGCGCAATACCCTCCACAACCAAGTCCTGAACGAACAGGTCTGCTGGTTTCCCAGAACTGAGTATGTCGGTCAACGGCCGGCGATAGCTTTTCAGTTCAGCAAAGACAGGAATCTTGTTTCCTGCGCGTATGAGTTCATGCACGGCGGCTCTCGCCACCATGGACTTACCCGCTCCGGGCTCAGCCAAGATGAGAATCTGGGAATGTTTCAAAACTTCTCGCAGCTCCGGCTCTTGCTCCCGAAATACTCCACGAAGGTGGTAATCTTCCAGCGGAACCTCTCCGCCGGATGAGGCCGCAGTGAATCGCCGCTGGACATAGTGCGGCAACGGAAGAGCAGCTTTGAGCTCGTCCAGATACCTCTGGAGGTCCTCGTTGATCATGTGACGAATGCTTCTTTCGAAGGGTCTAGTTTCTTGCTGCCATTCTACGCTCATAGTTTCAACGCCATAAGTAAGGGCTGCTTTGCGGAGAAGCTGGCCTTTGTTCTTCGGCTTTGGAGTTAAAGGGTGGGCGACATCCGTCGGTTCGCAAATGAGGTTAGAAAACGATTGACAACCCCAATATCTATCTGTCATGGGCGGAAAACCCGCTATCAGAAGCTAAGGGAGAAGCAAAAGAAAACGCCGGCGAGGGCGCCGGCGCCACACAAGAAAAAGAAGAAGTAGAGAGTCAAAACCAAAAACAGATTCCTCGCCGCGAAACCGGCGGCTCGGAATGACAAACCCCAACGGGCAGCGCCCGGTGTATCTAGCACCGAACGCGCCCTAACCGAAGTCCACCTGCACGGAGGCAGGCAAACGATGGCTGATGTCTACGGTAAAGCAGCAGTTAGCAATTGGCAATTAGTAGTTAGTAAAACCAACCCCAACCCCCGCCCCAACGCTCAGTTCTCCGCGCCTCTGAAGAACGGAGGTCGCCCATGACCCGCCCAGCCAGAAACAAGAACGCCCAGGAAAGCACCCGGAAAAGCAGAAAGTCCAGAGGCCGGAGAGTTGGGACAGGTCGGCTGCACCTGTTTTGTTTCCTGTTCCTTCCCTGTTCCTTCCCTGTTCCTTCCCTGTTCACTCCCTGTTACGAATGAGCTCCGTCCAGGAAGAAAAGTCTTGGAATGCCCATGGAATCGAGGTTCTGAATGTCTGCGGGACCAGAGCGCGGCATCTTCCCCTTGTTTTTCTCCCTGTTAACGGGAATTGTAGGAGATCGCCGTGATCGGGTGATCGCCGTCATCGCCGTGATCGGGGGAGCAGGATGCTCCAACGTTCCTCACGAATCAACCTGGACATGAAACGTGGTATCGCCGAGGTCGGAGATTTCTGTTTCGAGAAACTCAAAATGTATCGGACTGGTCTGGCCCGGTGCGGTGGCGATGTCTACAAAACCCAGTCCTAGTCCGCTGAGTGTTGCTGCCTGGTCATGACTGGTCTGCCATTCGTCGGTTGACCAGCGCAGACGAAATGTTCCCGGCAATAGTACGCGCAGGATTTTGCCGGCCTGCATGGATCGGACACGGCGCATGGGTTTCCAGAGCTCGAGGTCTTTGCGGCCGCGGTTTTGCAGATAGCGATCGGCGACTGGCGCTATGCGGTCGAATACCTGACCGTCCGCTACGGACCGCAGCAGTTTGATGTATTCAGCATGGGCCCACATCAGAGGCATGGCCGAGCCGCAGGGTTTTCCGAAATACATGAAGGCTTCGGGAATGTCGGGCTGGTCCCAGACTTGTTCCGGCAGCAAGCCTCCGTTGGACGCAAAGTTTTCCATGGTGGTGATGAACGGGCGCACGTCGCGTCCGGCGGCCAGTTCGTAGTGGGCGCGCTCGCCGGTGAGCAGTGGCCAGGCGCGGCCTTCACCCCAGCCGGTGTATGGTTTGCCATCGGCGTGGTTGCCGTAGCCGTCGTGGTTATAGCGGCGCCAGCATGGGCCAAACGGAGTTTCGACTTTGAGCACGGCGTCAATCACTCGTAGCGAATCTTCCATCAGCGGGCTTCCGGCTTTGCGTATGCCGTAGCGGACAAGTTCGAGAAATCCAGCGTCGACTATATCTTTCGCGGGAAATTCCCAGGGCTCGCCGGGAGGACGGCTGGGTATCACGATCGTGCCCGTGTTGGGGTCTTCCAACGGCGCAATGTCGTGAACGCTTGCCGGGAGAATACGTATGTAGTGCCGCGAAATTCCCGGGACTACCGAGCCTTGCGTCGTCACTGTCCATTTCTCGACGTTGGTTTCGAGGAAGTCAGCAAAGTCTTCCATGAAGTGAGCGGATTCTGATTCACCCTTGGCGCGTGCGAGATCAGCCGCGCAGATCAACGCAGTGATGTTAGTGGCGATGGTGGAAGGCGAGTATCCGCTGGATTCTTCCCAGCGTTCCTGCTGGGTACGCGGGCCGTGCAGAATCAGATAACCGGCCGCCGACTTGACCAGCGGCCACGGATCAAAATTCTCAAGCGCGTTTTCCCGCCACAGCCGCCACGCAAGAATGATGGGGAAGGCGACTTCATCCAGTTGAATGCCTTTCCAATATGGCGTGCCGTCAATCCAGAAGTTTTGCGGGAAGCCGCCGTCCGGCTGTTGCGAGCATGCGAGATAAATCAGCGCGCGCAGCGGAGTCGCGTGGTCGCCGCTGGCTTGAAGCGCCGTGGCGCTGTTCACCATGTCGCGTGTCCACACCAGGTGGTAGCCGCCAAGATCGTCGTCACCCATGGCGTCGCCCCAGGGAATACTGGCGGAGGCAATCAACGCTCCGGCAAACGTCTTGTCTTCATGGGCCAGCAACAAGCTGCCGCTGGTCCGGGATAAATGTCCGCCGTCGGTGGACACCTGGTCAATACTCCGGATCTTTGCACCGACACGCTGCCACTGTTCGATGAACCTTGTACGGATGTGCGCGAAAGGCAGAGCCAGCGACTGGCTGAACCCGGCCACGGCGGCGTGGAGACTGTCGCCAAAAGCAATCGCCACGGTGAACTCGTTTCCCTTGCCGAGATCAATTTCTCCCATCAACGCGATGTTGCCGTCGTCAGCGCGGTCAAATTCCCAATCCATTTTGAAATTGTCGTGCAGGTCCTGCCATCCGTCGCTCGACCCGACAAACCCGCAGGACGCGCGAAGAAAGCTATGATCGCTGCCCAGCGCCAGATGTGTGTGGTTCTTCCATGCCGCCAGCACATGGCGTCCGGCGACTTTCACTTTCTTGGCCGAGTTGCCCCAGCCTGCGCCTTCCAGATGCGGCGCCAGTAAAAAGTAAATCCGCAGCTTACCTTGCCATTCTTTGACGACGGCAAAATTCGTATGCACCAGCACGCAAGGCTGATGAGGATCAGCAATGATTTCTTTTGTGAGCGTGTAGCGTCCTTCGGGATCCGCGCTGACCAGGCGATAGCCGAGCGTGTCCGCTTCAATCCGCTCGACGTGAGCAATTAAGTCACGCTTTTCTTCGTGGAAAAATGTCTCGCCGTCCGTGATGAGAAACTGCGCATCACGAATCTGCGGGCGGTCAATGGTGGGGTAATAAATCTCCGTCAGGATCCCCATGGCCAGCGTGAACCAAACGCGGCTTGCCTGGGAATAGGCGGTGCCTATGCCGTCCTTGGAACCCGGTGACCACGTTGGCGGGATTCCAGGATGGCCGAAGGCCACATTGGGAGAACCGTGGGAATCATCTTGCATGATGCACCTGCTTGAGCCGAATCCCAACGATAGAACTGTGGGTCGCAAGATGCAAATGGACGCGGGGAAGCAATGAGCAAATGGCAATTGGCAATTAGCCAAACCCCGCCAACAACCTTACCGCTGATAACGCTGATGACGCTGATTGGGAGAGGGTAACCCAAGGTATTTCCGCCAGCGTTGTCGATCCTTGGCAGCCTTGCGCGCTTGGCGATGAACTTGCCCAATCAGCGTTATCAGCGGTATGGTTTTGATCGCCGCCTATGTGGACACTGCGCCCTGGATCAACTTCCACGCTTCGTGAACATCTTCCCAGGTAGTCGCCAGATTGCCGATGGCGAGACGTAGCGTGACTTTGCCATGCAGCACGGTATAGGCGATAAAGAATTTTTCCGAAGCATTGACCTTGTCCACAATCGCTTTATTGTCTTCGTCGGTGCCTTTGTAGCGGAAGCAGACGACGGAGAGCGGCACCGGCGCTACGCGCTCGAATCTTGGGTCGGCGTCAATTAAATCTGCCAACCGTCTGGCCCATTCGATGTGCGAGCGCAGCAGGGCTTCCACTTTTTCGCGACCGAAGTAGCGCATTACAAACCACAGCTTCAATGCGCGGAAGCGATGGCCGAGAGGAACGCCATAATCCATCAAATCATGCGCGCGCGGATCGCCCTGGGGTTGCAGATATTCCGGAACAAGAGAAAAAGCGCGGCGCAATATGTCCGGCCGCCTGGTATAGAAAACGCTGAGATCAATCGGAGTCAGCAGCCACTTGTGGGCGTTGACCACCAGCGAGTGAGCGCGCTCAGCGCCGTTGAGAATGTAGCGATGCTCAGGGACAATCGCCGCAGCGCCGGCGTAGGCCGCGTCCACGTGCAGCCACAAGCCATGCTTCTCGGCGATGTCCGCGATCTGGGGAACCGGATCAACGCTGGTAGTGGAAGTTGTGCCGACTGCAGCGACAACGCAGAACGGCCGTTTGCCTGCGGCTTTGTCCTGCTCGATCATCGCGGCGAGGGCATCGGGCCGCATGCGGAAATCGGCGTCTACGGGAACTTTTCTTACGTTGTTCTGGCCAATGCCGACGGCGATGGCGCCTTTTTCAATCGAGGAGTGAGATTGTTCGGATGTGTAGAGCACCAAGCCCGGGGGATTACCTTCGCGGCGCGCTTCCGGCGCGACCATTTCACGTGCTGCGACGATGGCGTGCATGCTGCTGGTGGACGCGGTGTCGTAAATAATCCCGAACCAGCCTGCCGGTAGTCCCATCCATTGGCGTAGCCAGTCCAGCGTGCGCGTTTCCAGTTCGGCTACCGCGGGAGAAGTCTTCCAATGTAGTCCGTTAGTGTTGAGTGCCGCGGCCAGCATTTCACCGAGGATCGCGGGCGCGGAACCGGTGCAGGCAAAATACGCAAAGAATCGCGGATGGTTCCACTGCGTCACCGCCGGCATGATGATCCGGTCAAAGTCGCTCAGCATTGCGGCGTAAGATTCGCCCAGTTCCGGCGCGGAAGCGGGGAGAGCGTCTAGCAATTCTCCGGGCTTCACCTTGGCCAGCACCGGAAGGTCGGCGACATTATTGAAATAGCGGGCAATCCATTCCACGGTTTCATGCCCGGCGCCGCGAAAATCCTCTACGTAGTTTTTCCAGGCAGTGTCCTGCTCTGGAGTCGGGACAGCTTTCTTCGGATTGGCTGCGGAGTCCATAAAAGTTTTCACTCTTTTCACTCTAAGGTATCACTCGCTAAGGGGCTCACTCGGCTGAGATGGAAGAATGAATCGCTGTTCAGTGTATTCTATGTAGATTCAAGCGGAGGAGCGTATGAGCAGCAACGCCGGAGCAGCGAACGTGCCGGCTGCATTTGCCAGGGCGGAGTCTTCCAGCGCTGGCCGAATCCCCTGGTATATCTGGTCGTGCGTCACGGCTTCCGCCAGCATCATGGCGGGATTGTACTGGGACATCTCCTGGCACGAAACCATCGGCCGCGACACGTTCTGGACACCCGCGCACTTACTGATTCAATTTGCGGCACTGCTCACGGCTTTCTCTTCCTGCTATCTGATCTTCGGCACTACGTTCGGACGCAATCCCGCGGCGCTGCAAACATCCGTAAGCGTTCTGGGTTTTCGCGGGCCGCTGGGAGCATTTATTTGCGCGTGGGGCGGCGCGGCCATGCTCACGTCCGCACCTTTTGACAACTGGTGGCATGACGCTTACGGGCTGGACGTAAAGATCATTAGTCCGCCGCATGCTGTGCTGGCCCTGGGGATTGCGGGCATTATGTGGGGCGGCGTGATCCTGATTCTCGGCCAGATGAACCGTGCAGAAGGCGTGCAGCGCCGGCGCCTGGAATGGCTGCTCATCTTCTCCGGCGGCTTCATGGTGATTCTGGACATGCTGTTCAAGCTGGAATACACCAACCGCGTTTTCATGCATGGCATGACGATGTATCTTGTCGTCAGCATATGGCTGCCGGTACAGCTTGAAGTGATTGCGCGGGCTTCCGGCTGGCGCTTTGCCAGAACGGCCATCACGTCCGTCTACTCATTGTTCTTTCTGGTGGCGTTATGGATATTTCCGCTTTTTCCCGGCGAACCGAAGCTGGGTCCGGTCTACCAGCATGTGACGCATTTCATTCCGCTGCATTTCCCTCTCTTGATTGTGGTCCCCGCGTTTGCGTTGGACCTGCTGTGGCCAAGAATGGTGAAAGCGAAATGGAACCAATGGCTGCAGGCAGCGGTTGCCGGGACCGTTTTTGTAGTCGTCCTGATTGCCGTGCAGTGGCCCTTTGGGACTTTTCTGATGTCTCCGGCGGCTCGCAACTGGGTTTTTGGCACGCAATATTTCTACTTTGCCTTGCCGTCGGCAGCGCCCAGCGTGCGAAATGTCTTTGTCCTGGAGACCGCGCGGGGGTCTTGGATCCACTTCGGGGTGGCGCTGGTGGCTGCCTTTCTCAGCACGCGACTGGGTATCACATGGGGCAACTGGATGCGCCGTGTGCGGCGCTAGGAACTAATTAAAGATGTCCTTGGTAAAAACAATAACAATGAAGATGCGGACCGCCGTTTCCCTGATTGCGTTTGTTCTCTTGTCTCCGCTCGCTTTCGCGCACGTGGGCAGCCCCGACGTGTACTACCAGGGCCAGGCCGGACCGTACACGCTGCTGGTCATCATTCGTCCGCCTGCGGTGATTCCGGGTGTGGCTGAGATCGAAGTCCGCAGCATATCGCCTGGTGTTACTCGAGTTGAAATCCTGCCGCTGCGGATGGTTGGCCCCGGCGCCAAACTGGCCCCCACGCCAGACGTGGCACAGCACCTCGGTGATCCCAAAGTCTTTTACGGAAAACTGTGGATCATGGACCGCGGCTCGTGGAAAGTGCAGATCACCGTGGATGGCGACCACGGCAAGGCCGAGATGGCAGTGCCGGTTGCAGCCGTTTCCACCGCGTCTCTGGGCATGCGGACGGCGCTCGGCATTCTGCTCAGCGTTTTGGGGCTGCTGCTGGTCCTGGGGCTGGTCGGCATTATTGGCGCGGCGAACCGCGATGCCGAACTCGATCCAGCTCAGGCCCCGTCGCCGGCGCAGATCAAGCGCGCAAGGTGGCGCATGGCGATTGCCGCGGTACTAATGCTGGCAGTTGTTCTCTTTACCAACTCCTGGTGGAAGGCCGAAGCTGACGATACTGCCGAGCTGACGTACAAGCTTCCTCATCTCGGGGTATTCCTGGCAGCCGACAATTCGCTGCGCTTGCAACTGCACAACCCCAATGCTGTCCGCCTCACGCAGTTCCGGACCGAGCGGCCGGACCGCCTGCGTCTGGATGATCTGGTCCCCGATCACGGACATCTGATGCACCTCTTTATTGTCCGTATGCCGGACATGCGGAGCTTCTGGCATCTGCATCCCGACCAGGTGGAGACGGGCGAGTTCTCCCAGCGCCTGCCCGCCATGCCCGCGGGTCAGTACCGGATTTACGCGGACATCGTGCACCACACTGGTTTCCCTGAAACCCAGGTTGGCGAAATCAACCTGGGGAATGATCTGGCTCCGACCAACACCAGGCCACTTTCAGGAGACGATTCCGGCGAAGCTGCCTTAGCGCCTTCCGACGAAGTCGCCATCCTGGCAGACGGCTATCACATGGTATGGGAGCGGGACGCGGCGCCGCTGCGAGCCAAACAGCCAATCTGGTTTCGCTTCCGCATAGAAGATAAAGATGGAAAGCCCGCTTCCGGCTTGGAAAACTATATGGGGATGGCGGGACACGCGGTCTTCATGAGCACCGACGGCATGGTGTTTTCGCATATTCACCCTGCGGGGTCTGTTTCCATGGCCGCACTGGCCATCGCGCAGGGAGGAACTCCGGGCCAGGGCATGGCCGGAATGGACCATAGCGCTCCGTCCGCGGACGTTTCATTCCTGTATGGCTTTCCCCAGGCCGGCGATTACCGGATTCTCGTCCAGGTAAAGCGCGAAGGGCGGGTGGAAACGGGAAGTTTCGTGGCCCATGTGGGGAATTGAGCTCCACCCCGTTTGGAGCAAAAAGGCGGCCTGGAGGGGGGTGGCTGCTCCTGGAAGAATTGACCAAAAAAAAACAATTTAACTCTTCCCATATGGTGATCTTTGGATTATCTTTGACCTGCTTAGAAATAAGAGAATAGTTCCGCCTGTCCGCCCGAGCCAGGAGCCGGTAGCAGGTTTGCTTCGAAAATGGGGAGATTTTCAGCAACGAAATGGGACCGCAAAGCACTACTACTAGTCCAATCAAGGAGAGCAGCTCAATGAGATTGTTACAAAGGATGAGTTTCCTATTGCTGGCCACGGGGTTGGCGCTGGGACAAACCAGCGCGCCAGCCGCCGGGCCGGATGATTCCACAACGGTGGCAAGCGAACTGAAGGCCCTGCGTCAAGCCATTGCCGCCCAACAGCAACAGATTGCCGAGCAGCAGGCACAAATCGAAAAGCTGCAAAAGCAAACCGCTGATTCTTCTTCCGCACCGCGGCTGGTGGATGCGAACCTGAAGGTCGCGGCCCCCGTGACGGCTTCCGCAGCCATGCAGGATGAGGGCAAGGGCAAAGAGTCGCCGCTGTCGTTCCGCATTGGCGCAGCCGAGTTTACGCCCGGCGGGTTCGTCGACTTTGAAAACGTTTTCCGCAGCACCAATACGGGCAACGTAACCGCAACCAGCTACGGCGCCATTCCGTTCAGCAACACTGTCCAGGGTCATCTTACGGAGTATCGCTCTACCGGGCAGTATTCCCGGTTCAATATCAAGACCCATGCCAAGTTCGGCGAGAATGACATCACCGGCTACATCGAATTCGACTTCAACGGAAACGATGCGGCCAACGTGTTTGTTACTTCCAATCCGCACACGGACCGCCTTCGCCTCTACTGGCTGGACTTGAAGCGGCACAAGTGGGAGTTTCTCGCCGGCCAAATCTGGGGCCTGCAGACCCCCAACCGTGTGGGAGTTTCGCCCAATCCTGCCGACCTGTCTCTGGGGTACCACGAGGATGCCGGAATCGGCGTAGGTTACAACTACACCCGCGCGGGTGCCTTCCGTGCGGCCTATCACTTTAACGATCATTGGGTGTGGGCCATAGAGGCCCAGAATCCGCAACAGTTTGTAGCCGCCGGAGAAGTGATTTTCCCGTTCGCCTTCAACGCGGCCCTGGGTGTGCAGCTTGACGCTGCCAACAATGCGGGCGCCCCCAACGTGGGTCCCGACATCATCACCAAGGTTGCCTATGACACCGATTTTGGCGGCGGCCGGCACTTCCACTGGGAAGGCGGCGGCTTGGAGTCGACAGTGAAGATTACTGCGGTTCCTGTGGGCGGCACTACATTTAGTTCCCACTCGGCAGTCGGCGGCGGGATTTTTGGTGACATCCTGGTTGATCTGTTCAAAGGCTCCCAGGGTCGGCATCTCCGGTTCGTTGCCCAGGGCATGTGGGGCGATGGCGTAGGCCGTTACCTTAACGGTCTTGCGCCCCAGACTGTGGTCCGGGCCATACAAACTGGGCCTACCACATTTGACGTTAAGCCCTCGCTGGTCCACTCCGGCGACGTCGTGCTGGGATTTGAATTCGGGTTCCATCCCAAGACGCAGTTCGGGGCCTACTACGGCGGAGCATATGCCGAGCGTAACTCTTTCATCGATCCCACCTCACCCTTGGTCATTAAGCCCACCATCGGCTTTGGCGGCGTCAATTCACCCAACTCAGCCAATCGCGCCATTCAGGAAGGCACGTTTGACTGGACCCAGACTTTCTGGAAGAACCCGCAGTACGGCGCAGTGCAGATGGTCACGCAGTTTTCCTACGTGACCCGTGCACCGTGGTTTGTAGCCGCTGGAGCGCCGAAGAACGCGCACCTTGGCATGAGCTACGTTAGCTTGCGCTACGTGCTGCCGTAATCCAAACACTGTTTCAACCTAAAGAGCGCCGGTCTTCCGGCGCTCTTTTTTTGTGCGGTAGAATCAACTTAAACGGAGTCATTCGAGAAGAAAATGCGTTTTCGTCTGGTAATGTTTTCGTGCTTCCTACTGGCCTGCTGGCACCCGGCCGGGGCCCAAAAAACTGCGGCCAAACATGCTCAGCTTGAGCTGCTCGCGCAACAGTCCGCTGCCATTCCGGGCCGGACGCTCCCGCTCGGCGTCCATTTCCAACTGGAAAAGGGATGGCACATCTACTGGATCAATCCCGGAGACTCCGGCCAGCCACCGGTCTTCCAGTGGCAGCTTCCGCCGGGATTCAGCGCCGGAGACATCCAGTGGCCGCGTCCGGAGAAGATGCAGACCGCCCATCTCGCCGATTACGGCTATCACGACGACGTCTTGCTGCTGGTCCCGCTGCACGCCGGTAAGGACTTGAAGAGCAACTCCCGCGTTGAAATTGGACTCGATGCCAAGTGGCTCATCTGCCGCGAGGTATGCATTGCCGATCGCGCGCATCTACATATCGCCTTGCCGGTATCCTCTGTGGTGCAGAGTGATCCCGGCACGGAGCAGGTTTTCGCCAACGCAAGAAAGCAGGTCCCCAGGCCCTTTCCCGCCAGATGGAAAGCGCGGGCCGAGTCGCACAAAAAGACCTTTGTGCTCGTCGTTGAAACAGATACAGCTATTGTCAGCAGCAACCCTACTTCTATCCGCCCACCGCCGGCGGTTGACTTTTTTCCGCTCCAGGCTGACCAGATAGAGAATGCCGCTGTGCAGGTGGTCGTGCTGGGCGACACGAGGGTGGAGATCACGCTACAGAAGTCAGACCAGCTCATCAAGCCGATCTCGCTGCTGAAGGGCGTTCTGGTACTCCCAGGAGGTCTCCCTTACCGGATCGAAGCGCCCGTGATTGACCGGGAAATGCCGACCGGGAAACGCCGGACGGGAGAAGCCCCAGCGGCAAAGACAAATCCGGAATAAAATGATGGTTCATGGGAAAGGAGAACGTCCGATGAAAACGTTACGTCATCCCACTCTTTACTTAAGCGCTTTGCTCATTCTGACTACTTTCGCGCTGGCCGCCCGCGTGGGCGAAGCGGCGCCGGACTTTACCGCGACCGACAGCAACGGTAGGACCCATCATCTCGCCGACTACAAAGGCAAATACGTAGTGCTGGAGTGGCACAACCAGGGCTGCCCTTATACCAAGAAGCACTATGAGAGCGGAAATATGCAGCGTCTGCAAAAAGAATGGACGGGCAAAGGCGTGGTGTGGTTCACCGTGATTTCTTCCGCTCCGGGTACGCAAGGCTACGTGACAGCGAGCGAGGAGAATGACTACGCGAAGCGCATGCACGCCACGCCCAGCGCCGTTTTACTCGATCCTGAGGGCAACCTGGGGCACCTGTACGCAGCCAAGACCACGCCTCACATGTACATCATCGATCCCAAGGGAACGCTGCTTTACAACGGCGCCATTGACGACCATCCAACGGCGGACGCGTCCGATATTCCAGCTTCCAGGAATTATGTTTCGGCTGCCCTGCAGGAAGCGTTGTCGGGTAAACCGGTTGCTGACGCCGCCACGCGCCCGTACGGATGCTCGGTGAAGTACAAAGATTAGAGCGTGTTTTACAACACGTTTGTCAGGGCCGCTAAAGCCGATGCCTTCATACAAACCAAAGAGCTATGCGTATTCCCCACGAGCTTCAGCTGGCCATCGAGCATGAAACCGGCAAGGTAGAGCGCAGCCTGCTCGCCCAGGCCTCTGCTCAGCTTACACGGCAGTACCAGGCTGCCGACTTCGCGTCTCCGGTGATCACTACGGCGGCCCAGCGCGCGGCTTACCTGGCCGTACGCTTTCCGGCAACGTACGCGGCAACTTGGCATGTGCTCTCCGAAGGCCGCCGGCTCGCTGCGGAGACGGAAATCGGCAGCGTGCTTGACCTCGGTGCCGGCCCCGGTACTGCACTGTTTGCTGCTGCGGAAATATTTCCAGCACTCCAGCGAGCCACGCTAATCGAAAGTGACGCCGCGCTGACCAACCTGGGGCGTGGCATGGCCGCACAAAGCCCGCTGTCCGCCGTCCGCAACGCGAGCTGGCTGCGCCACGATCTGCGTAGCGGGCTTCCTCACAGCCAGCATGACCTGACAATAATTTCGTACACGTTGGGTGAACTCCCGGCTGCCGCTGCGGAACTGCTGGTCCGTCAGGCGTGGAGTTGCACCAAAGAATTCCTGGTGCTGATTGAGCCCGGAACCATGCGCGGTTTTGGCGTGGTCCATACTGCGCGTTCCTTACTCATCGCGTCTGGCGGACACGTCCTCGCCCCTTGCCCGCACGATGCAGCTTGTCCGCTGGCCGGATCCGATCATGACTGGTGCCACTTTGCCCAGCGCGTTGAACGGACTTCGCAACACCGCGTATTAAAAGGCGGTTCGCTGGGATACGAGGATGAGAAGTTCTCCTACGTCGTCGCCGCGCGGAACAGCGTGCCTTCAGCGCGCGCGCGGATCCTGCGCCATCCGCGAAAACTCAGCGGCCACGTCCAGTTGACCCTGTGTGGTCCCCGCGGTATTGAACAGCAAACAGTTACCCGCTCACAGAAAAGCATTTACAAGCTCGCGCGCCAAGCACAATGGGGAGACGCCTGGGAGGGACCGGAGCAAGTCCCATAAGAACTATAAGCGCTGGCTTTCAGCAAATCGGGCAAGAAAACAGCCTGTCTGCGTCTCCACACTCATTACAATGCGGTGGCTGATCCGACTATAGACTTAATGAACCTTAATTGTTCGGATTTCGTAAAAAAGAATATCGCTCCGTGGGAGTTGCGCGTTTGTAAACTAAACTACAAGATTCATCCAATTATGGACATGCGATTCAAAGCCACGCGCTCCGGCGGTGATTCCATTCAACCGGCGCCCGAGAACCTGGAATTTCTGGTGGTATGCAATGACTATGCGGTCCTGAAAGCGATTACCAGTTCCATCCAGAAATTGCGCGGCCGTTTGAATTGCGCACCCAGCGCCGTCTCAGCCAAGGAGTACATTGCGCGGCGCAAAATCGACGGCATCATCATGGACATGAGCGTCCCCGGGTCCATGGAATTAGTACGCACCGTGCGCAAGGGCAGCTCGAACAAAGTCAGCATTGTCTTTGCGTGTGCGCAGACCTCGGCGGAAGCCGGTAGCGCAATCCAGGCAGGCGCGAATTACGTGGTGCGCAAGCCGGTGACCGACGAGAAAATGTTTCAGACACTCAGTACCGCAGCAGCCATGATGGCTGCGGAGAAAAGGCGATACTTCCGTTATCCGCTGATGGTGCCCGTGGACCTGGTACTCGACGGCAAGGAAACGCGGGCCACCATGTCCAACCTGAGCGAAGGCGGCATGGCCGTGCTGTGCATGGCCAATTGTCCCATGGGCTCGAATCTCCAGTTTGCGTTTGAGCTGCCCTTCGGAGGGCCGATTCATGGAAAGGGCTCGATCAGTTGGGCCAACAGCGAAGGGCTCATCGGCATTCAGTTCACCAGCCTGCATGAAAGCGCGTACAGCCATCTTTCCGACTGGATCAGCCGGCGCGAACTCAAGACGGGACCCTAAAACGCAGACCGCGCAGCCGGCCACTTCAACCAACGGAACAATGTCGCGGCAGCCAGCGCCCCCGCGAACTGTGCAGCCACGAAGCCGGGTGCGTCAGCAGGGCGAATTCCTGCGAACGTGCTGGTGAAGCACCGGGCCAGCGTAACAGCTGGATTCGCAAATGAAGTCGAAGCGGTAAACCAGTAAGCCGCGGTGATATACAGTCCCACTGCCCAGGGAACGGCATCGGGCCGGGACCGCGAACATCCCCAAATGGCCACTAGCAAACCCAAAGTGGCCACAAATTCGCTGAACCACTGACCTGGTCCGCTCCGAATATGCACAGACGTTTGCCACACAGCCTGTCCAAACATCAGGTGCGCCGACCAGACACCCACCAGCGCTCCAGCACACTGGGCAACCACGTAAGCGGGAACGAGTTTCCACCGGATACCGCCCTGGACTGCATCAACGATGGTCACCACAGGATTGAAGTGGGCGCCGGAGATGGGACCGAACGTCACAATCAAAACCGTAAGCGCAGCTCCCGTAGCAATGGCATTGGCCATCAGAGCGATAGCCACGTTCCCGCCGGAGAGGCTTACGCCCATGATTCCCGAACCGACCACCGCAGCAAGAAGAAATGCCGTACCCAGAAACTCTGCGGTGATGCGCTGAAGCGTCGCTCGCATTGGTTACTGGCCTCCAATGTGGTCAATCTCTTTTTGGATTGCGAGCTTGCTCAAAGTCGCAAGCGGCAAAGACACAAACAGGCCGATGCGACGGTCCAAAATGACAAACGCATCGCGAAAAGCGCGGGCCACTTCCTCGGGTGTCCCTTGCACAGCGGCGGGATCAGGCACGGACCAGTGGGCGGTCATCGGCTGACCGGGCCAGATAGGGCAGACTTCTTTCGCGGCTGAATCGCAAACCGTGAAGACAAAGTCCATCCGCGACGCTCCCGGCTGGCTGAACTCCTCCCAGCCTTTGCTGCGTAGCCCGTCGGTTGAAAGACGCGAGGTCTCCAATAGCTTCAGTGCTTCCGGACGGACAACGCCCGAAGGATGGCTACCAGCGCTGTAAGCCGCAAATTGCGGGAACCCTCTATGCCGCAAAATGGCTTCGGCCATGATGGAACGCGCAGAGTTGCCGGTGCACAGGAAGAGAACGTTGTAGCGGACCATAGTGCCAGTAGCCTTTCTTTTTGTCGTTCATCGTTGGCGGCAGATTGCCAAAATTGCCGTAATCGCCGAAATTTGTATGCTGCCAATGCCTTTCAATTTCGGCGATTTTGGCAATTACCAGCTTTGGCAATCTAACTGTCAGTGGCAACAACCCGGTCCGCAACCGCAGTCGGGCTTTTGTGCGCGCACGAAGGCGCTCATGAACTTTCCTTCCACCTGGGGAGCCATGGCGTTCACGTCGATGCCTTCCGCGGTGAGAAAAGCGCGGGCATCTTCGATGGTATACACGCGCGTGGGCTCGATCTCAATGGACTCAAACCCGGCCGCAGCCAGTTTGGCCTTGTAATCCGATTCCTCGAGCGCCCCGGCAATGCAGCCGACCCAGAGCAGCATGTTCTTGCGCACTTCATCGGGTACGGAACCGCGCACCACCACATCAGAAATAGCAAAACGTCCGCCCGGTTTCAGGACGCGGAAAGCCTCGCACAGCACGCGATCTTTGTCCGCGGAGAGATTGATTACGCAGTTCGAGATGATGACGTCCACCGTGCAGTCGGGCAGAGGAATATTCTCAATCTCACCTTTCAGAAATTCGACGTTCTCGATTCCGGATTTACGCTGGTTCTCGCGGGCCAGCGCCAGCATGTCATCGGTCATGTCCAGGCCGTACGCCTTGCCGGTTGGTCCTACACGTTTGGCCGACAACAAAACGTCAATCCCGCCGCCCGACCCGAGATCCAGCACCGTCTCCCCAGGACGAATCTGGGCAAGCGCTGTAGGGTTCCCGCAGCCGAGCGAGGCCCTGACCGCTTTCTCCGGCAGGCCTGTTAACTGCGAAGCATCATAGAGGTCGCGGGTAACGGGATCGCGGTCCGTGCCGCAACAGGAAGAAAGGCCGCGGGACGAAGCCGAAGCCGAGGCCGTCGCTCCGTCCGCAACGCGCCGTGCGGTTTCCCCGTACTTGTCTTTCACGGTGTCCGTAATGGTGGCTGAAAGTTTAGTGGTGTCTTGGGTGCTCATGGGTAATCTCCTCAATTTCTCAGCGACAGCAAAGGACCTTCTTCGGCTCTACTGCGTTGCTGCGCGTACAACATTCGGCGTACAGGAAGCCCAGCAATTCTTCCAGCGCCGATGTGTTGGCGGTGTAGCGAAGAAATGTTCCTTCACGCTGCATGGCGATCAGGTCTTCATTCTTGAGTTTGTCCAGATGGTGCGAGAGAGTGGAATTGGGGATATCCAGCTCCTCGCCAATCTCGCCCGCGACCAGGCCCTCGGGGTGCGCGGTGAGCAGAAGCCGCACAATACGCAGCCTCGGTTCCGTCCCCATGGCGGAGAACATGTCAGCGTAGCGGGCGATCTGTGCGGAGTCGAGCTTGGCCATGTCTTATCCTCCAGTATTTCCAGAATAATCGAAATATAGCGTTCGCGTCAAGCTCAATGACTAGACAGCCAAGTTCGTGTGATCGAATCGTGTTGATGGCGGGACGAATCCGGCAACCGGTACCGCTATAATGGCGTCTTATGGGCAGTATTGAGTGCGACTGGAGGCAATTGTGAAACGTTTCATGACTTTCTTGTTTGGGATCATTTTCTGTCTGGCGGCCATTGCAGTGGGCGGCTATCTGTATGTCCGGTCCGGCCATATGCCTGTGGCTACGTCCGCTCCTCCCATGCCGTTTGAGAAACGTATCGCCGGCATGGCCTTGAATGCCAAGATTCAGGCCGAAGCCCCTAAAGATGCCCCCATCCAGCCCGACGAGCCAAACCTGACTGCGGGCGCACAGATCTACGCGGTGAACTGCGCTTTCTGCCATGGACTGCCCAACCAGACGGCGGCGCCTACGGCCGCCAAGGGCATGTTCCCCGTGCCACCGCAGCTCTTCGAGCACACAGTGACCGACGACCCCGTGGGCGAGACCTACTGGAAGGTGGCGAATGGAATCCGGCTGACCGGCATGCCGAGTTTCTCCAAGTCTCTCTCCGATACGCAAATGTGGCAGGTGAGCCTCCTGATGGCCCACGCCGATAAACTGCCGGACCAGGCGAAAGCCGTGCTCACACCAAATGCGGCGGCTACCGTTAAAAAGTAGAGACGAGAAGAAATAATTGCGAGGAGCAATTTAGAACCAACTCCGCTGTGGCGATGCGGTGTGTGGTGGGCCCGGTAGGATTCGAACCTACAACCAACAGATTATGAGTCTGCTGCTCTAACCGTTGAGCTACAGGCCC
>PLJN01000076.1 GCA_003140235.1 Acidobacteriaceae bacterium | reverse complement strand
GCTCCATATTTTGCCGCAAGCTCCAGTCGCTCGGCATCCACATCGACGGCAATCACCTTGGCGCCGCGCGCGGCGGCAATCTGCACGCCAAATCCTCCAATGCCGCCTGCGCCCACGACCACCGCAACCTCTCCGGTACTCAACCCGGAGCGCCGAATTGCTTCGAACGGCGTCGTGACAGCATCGGCCACCACCGAGAGCATCTCCAGGGTTATGCCTGGAGGCAACCGGTCGGGTACGGCGCAAAGCCCGCGCATCGGAACTCGCGCATGCGTGGCAAAGCCTCCGTTGCCATCGTTTCCTGGCATGAACTGCCGGCGGCAAATGGTTGGGTGTCCTGCGTGGCACGCCGGGCACTCGCCACAGGCGATCACCGCCGGGACAATTACGGCACGTCCCAGCCAGTGCGCCGCCTTATCTCCGGCCGCCATGACTCTGCCGGTAATTTCATGGCCGAGGACCAGGGGCAGAGCATGACGGGTCGGAACACCGTCATAGGCGTAACCCACGTCGGTGTGGCATACCCCGCAGCCGGCCACGGCAACAATGACTTCGTCCGGGGCTGGTTCTAGCGCCGGCAACTCGCATAGCTCAAGCGGCCTGTTCACTTCGGTAAGCGAGTATCCGTAAGCGCTTTGGATGGCCATGTTCGCTCCTCAATTCCTGCTCGCCAGACGGCGCAATCCCAATACCGCTGCGCCCAGCGCACACACAAAATCACAATCCGGCGGAACATATACCTTCACTCCCAGGCGCTGCTCCAAAGCGGAAACCATGCCGCTCTGCCAGGCCACCCCGCCAATAAAGGTGAGTTGCTTGCTCATGCCCACGCGTTTTAGCAGAGCGCCGGCGCGGTCGGCCAGCGATTCATGGATGCCGCGCAGGATGTCATCGACCAACACGCCGGAACTCACGTGGTTGATAATTTCGCTTTCGGCCAGTACCGCGCAAACGCTGCCGATCGGCTGGGCATGTGCAGCTTTCGACGACAACTCACCCACCGTTTCCAGGGGGACCTCCAGGTATTTTGCGGCGCGCGCGATGAACATCCCCGAACCGGCGGCGCACTTGTCGTTGCTCTTGAACTCGTGAACTTTACCCTTGTCCGTCACAGAAATGGCGCGCGTGCACTGGCTGCCAATGTCCAAAACTGCTCCCGCCTCGGGATGGAGAAAAAAAACTCCGCGCGCGGCAGTGGTGATCTCGGTGATGGCGATGTCCCGGAAGCCCAGGCTGTAGCGGCCAAACCCGGTGGCGGCAACATAAGCAACGTCCGGGCGATTGGCGCCGGCAACTGCCAGCGCTTCAGACAATGCGTTGGTCGCGGCCCCATCCACATTGATGCCGCTGCGCGCCTTGCCCTTCCCCAGGATGCTGATTTCGCCGGAAAAGTCCTGCGAAACCAGAAGTGCCTTGGTGAATCCCGTTCCACAATCAATTCCTGCCACTAACGGCATGCGGCGCCTCCAGACACTCCGATTCGAAGCTTCGATCGAGTTTTTCCAGCGCAAAAACTGCCGCGCCCACCGCACCCATAAAGTGAGCGTCGGGGCTGATCTGAAGACGCTGGCCCAGGACCTCTTCCAGCGCCCGCACCATACCCACATTGCGCGTCACGCCTCCGGTCATAGTGATTTCCGGTTCAATGGCAACGCGCCGCGCCAGTGACATGGTGCGCTTGGCAATCGCCAGATGCACGCCGCCGAGAATGTCTTCTCCGCGTTTGCCCTGTGCCAGGTATGACAGAATGTCCGACTCAACAAACACGGTGCACACCGTCGTGATCTTTACCGGGTGCTTGGCCTGCAACGACAGCGGTCCGATTTCATCCAGGCGGAGGCCCATCACGTCCGCGGCATTCGCCAGAAAACGCCCGGTGCCGGCGGCACATTTGTCATTCATCACAAAATCCAGCACTTCCCCGCTCCGGCCAACGCTAATGGCCTTGGAATCCTGCCCGCCCATGTCGATGACCGTGCGCGTGTTCGGGCAAAGAAAGTGCGCGCCCTTGGCATGGCAACTGATCTCTGTCATCTGCGTGTGGCCGAAAGAAATCTTGTACCGTCCATAGCCGGTACCTACAACAAAGCCAACCTCCGCCGGGGCGATCCGTGCCGCGTGGCAACATTGTTCAAAGGCCTGCTCGGCCGCCTTGCGAACGTTAGCGCCCGTGTCCGTGAGCGCGCGCGCCAGTATTTTGACGGTGCCATCGTCCCCCAGCAGGATGGCCTTGGTCTGCGTGGACCCTACATCGACTCCGGCTGCGATTCTCATACATGCACCTCACGCGTCACATGGCCCCCGGCCTGCTTGGAGTGCTCCAGGGCTTCAAAGAACGCATCGATCCGGTTCTTGATCTGCGCTTCAGAAAAGTAGCGCGGATCTTCAATATCTGATTCGATGTACAACGTGGGAATGCCGAGCTGTTTGGTGAAGTAGTCACGCATGTCGCCCTGCCCGGCGGAAAACAGCCGGCAGCTTTTCACAAAGTGGACGATGATGCCGTCCGCTTTCCATTCCTTCACGTAACGATGGATTTGCTCATACCGCTGCAGGTAATTTCGGTTGGTGACGTTGTGGACCAGCATATGCATGGCCACGGACTCAAACGGCCGCTCCGGATCATGCCGAAAGCCGAACTCCCACAGTCCGCCCACGGTTGAATACGTGGACGCTACCGCGCACGCCTTCCACTTGGCGAACATGTCCCGGAAGGTGCGAAAGTGCGGATAGGGCGGAGGCCCCTCAAAGACCAGACGAAACTTTTCCTGATCGTAGATACCCTGGTTCAAGTCAACTTTCTGCTGGAACTCCGCCAAAGCGGCCTGAAAGAACTCCAGCCCTTCGCGTTTTGCGCGATGAACGTACAGCGGCCCCATGAGTGTGATGGCGTCAAAGTAGGCGTCGAACGGCGAAGGCACGTGTTGCGACAGATGTTTGATTTGTGACCAGATTTCTTCGGTCTGGCGCGACCAGTCCACTGCCTGCTGAAAGCGCGCATAATCGAACGCGCGTCCAGTGAGCCGCTCCAGCAGGGTCACGACTTCATGGAGCTGCCGGACAACGTAATCAAGGTCCGCCTGGCTGGGCTGGTCGCCGCGCAGGAATGGCACGTCCAGCATGTAGAGCGGCGCGCCGGTAAGAGTGGCCACGTGCTCAAACCACTTGGCGTAGGTATTACAGCCGACAAAGTTGCACAACAGGAGCGTGGGTTTCGGCATCTTTCCGCCGGTCGGCGTAGTGCCCTTCACATAACAACCAATGTCCGCTTTGACGTAGGCGCAGTTATCGGCGGCGTAACCCATGTCCTCCGCCGCCAGGATCGGCTCCAGCGATTGGTGACGGATGGCAAGCTGGAGCGCGTTGACTTCAGGATAAATCGGCACTGCACCGAAACCTTCCAGGAGTTCCACGCAATTGCCGGAAACCATCATGGAGACGGTCGGCGGGTCGGCGGTGTGCGCTGCTTGGTCAAGCGTGGCGTACCAGTCTAGCATCAAGTCTTTCTGGCGCTGGTGAACGCCGCCTCGATATTCGGTTGCGGGAATGTTGGCCATGCCCCCTCCTTGGGTCCAGTCAAACACCGTTTAGTCAAAAACCAGGGACTCTACAAAAGTCTCCACTTCGGTGCGCAAACGGTCGAACGTAAACAGCTTTTCTTCAAACTCCAGCAACAGGTGAGGCAAGCCCATTTCTTCAATCTTTTTCTTGAAGAGCACATAATCGAAGTAGGCAGGCTCACAGAACTTGGCAATCAGCATGATCACCGCTTCGGCGTGTGTGTTGCGGATTTTGTCCGCCAGACCTTCCCATCGCGGATGGGCGAAGTCATGCCGCACAGAGGAGTACACGGCATCGCGCACGTAGCTTTCCGCCAGTGCGCGGACCGGATCGCCGGTGCTGGGGACATCGCCGTGGAACCAGCGCTGCGCGAGGGCAAAGTCGTCTTCCACAATGTCGCACCCGGCGGCTTCCAGCATGCGAATGACATCCAGCGGAGGCTGTTCGCAAAATGAGCCTTCCACAACCACCCGAATGGAGTCGCGGCGTTTGCCCGGGCGGTCTTTCAGCAGGCTCAGCACACCTTCCAAAGTCGCGATGTGTTCCTCAACCGGCAGGAAGTTCCCGGCCCGCGTCAGCAGATAGGACTCCCAGGCCCGGAGCAAGTGCGGGCTGTCAGCGCGAAACTGGTAGAGCCGTCGCACCAGCTTGCGCTGCAAGTTGTACAGGTCAATGCTGTTCCGCAGTGCCGCATCGTTGATTCGCTTCCCGCCCAGACGCTCAAGCTCACCAATGATGCGCCGGTACTCCGCGTCCAGGAAGTCCACGCTGGCCGGTGAGGCCGAGTTGTGCGGCAGGTGAAGAAAGTCCACATACATCTGCGGGAAATTGCGTTTAAAAACAAAGCAGAGATTGCGCGCCGAATCACAAATGGAAGAAAACAGAAACCCGTCGAATGCATCCAGATGGTTGGTCATCCCCATCTCCATCGTGGTCTTCACGATGGAGCAGATGAACGATCCAAATCGCGAATCCGCATGCTGAATATCCAGCTTGTCTCCGGCGCCGGCCAGTCCTACCGGCAACATGCCGGCGGCGTGGATGATCTCCACCGGGGCGTACACCGGGAAAAAGGCCACCGCCTTGCTTCCTGGGTGCTCCTCTTTCCACCGTCGCACTGACCCAAAGGAAAGGTCCTGGAGTATCTCGGATAAGTTATCGAACGTTCGTTCGAGTTCCATTGCACTATTGTCACGCTGTGGATCTATGGTTGGATGTGATGTATGTCACGGTGCCGTGTGATGTTGTCTCGTCCCTCTGTGCCTCGCCAAAACTCAGATCTGCCATGAATTCAGAGCTTAGCACGAGGCTGGGCAAAGCTGCGTTTGATATATAAAGGCTGGCTATGCTCCGCCTGCTCATCAGGCTCCTAATCGGATTATTGCGCCGTCTTTTTTCATCTCGTCGGGATTTGTTGTTGGAGAACATGGCCCTGCGCCAGCAGTTGATGGTTTTCTAGCGCCGGGACTCGCGGCCCAAAATTGGCTGGCCGGATAAGCTGTTCTGGGTAGTTGCTCGACGGTTGTGGTCGGAGTGGAAGCAGCCTCTGGTGATCGTTACGCCCGAAACGGTGGTGCGCTGGCATCGAACCGGATTCCGCCTCTACTGGAGTTGGCTCTCCCGTCATCGAAAGGTGTTCGGCCGCAAGGCTCAAAACCCGCTCCCTATCCCGAACGATTTGGTTCTCAGGGTATTTTTGTCACATGTAATTTTTTTGTAATGTGTATCCAGATCACTGCATAAACTCTTGTCGAGGGGTACGCTGCTAGACATATGGAAACTCATCCCAAGGGGAGTCACGCACGCGTCCTGCTGAGTTCAGTCTTCGGCCCTTACGCGCAAGACGACGAATTTGGCAGCCGCTCCATCAATCCTATGGAGCTCTATCACAACCAGGTTACGCGCGCGCAAGGCAGTTTCTCGCTGCGCATGTTCCATCGCTCCTGGGGCATCATGNNCGAACCACTACGACATCGTTGGTATTTCTTCCATCATCGTCAACGTCGGCAAAGTCCGGGAAATGTGCCGGATGGTGCGCGAACTTTCACCGGATTCAGTAATCGTGGTGGGCGGACACGTAACGTCCATTTCCGGCCTGGAAGAGATGATTGACGCGGACCACATCGTGCGCGGCGAAGGCATTTCCTGGATGCGCCGGTACCTGGGAGAAGACGAGCATGCAC
>PLJN01000037.1 GCA_003140235.1 Acidobacteriaceae bacterium | reverse complement strand
GCCAGGAACAAGTGGGCCCCGGAATGGTTGGGCTGGACCGCGAGCGCTTGCTGCAGCAGCCGGGTCGCTTCGTCGGCGTCGTTGTAAGCAAGTTTCACGCGCGCCATCAGCACCAGGGCGTCAGCGTCTCTGGGATTCGCCGCGAGACGTTTTTCCAGTACCGCGCGTGCCCGCTTGAAATGGCCGTGATCAACGAGAACGGCGAGGCCGCCGTTGTCAGCGGCAAATCCGAAAACAGCGAAGATAACAAAACACCAAAAAACGACACGCTTGGCAATGAACATGGATGTCCTTCCGCTGCAAATCGAAATGACTGGACTGGTTGTTGGCAAGAGTATACCTTGACCGGTTACGCGGACCATTTTGTGTGAATTCGAACTATTTGAAATGATAAGAGTTGCACCCCAAAATTTGAGGACAGAATCAGGAATGCCATTTGATCTCCAGCCAGTTTTGAAAGGCGAGTTTCTGGAACTGAGACCGCTTCTGCCAGAAGATTTCGATGATCTTTACGCCATAGCTTCCGATCCGCTCATTTGGGAGCAACATCCGAGCAGCGACCGTTACAAAGAAGAAATTTTCAAGGAGTTTTTTCGCGAGGGCATGGAGTCCGGCGGAGCGTTGATCGCCATTGATGCCAAAGATGGCCGAGTCATCGGGTCGTCGCGGTTCCATGCCTATAACGAAGAACAAAGCGAGATCGAAATCGGCTGGTCGTTCCTGGCCCGGACCCACTGGGGCGGCGTCTACAACCGGGAAATGAAACAGCTCATGCTGCGGCACGCATTCCAATTTGTGCGCACCGTTGTCTTTCTTGTGGGGCCACAGAACCTGCGCTCGCAGAAGGCCATGGAAAAAATCGGCGGAGTTCGCGTGGCATCAAGGACCGACGAGCGCGGCCGAGTAAACGTTGTCTACCAAATCACTGCTTCAACTTAGATTGTCAGCTAGGCCATCGGATTCTTGATGACGTAGCGCAAGAAGCCGCTGTGCGGGGTGTATTTGTCGTAGAGTCCCCGCGCGCGATAATTATTTTCTTTGGTGTGCCAGTAAAGACGCGACCAGTTCTGGGCCTTCATTTCCGCCACGAGCCAATCAATCAGAAGCTGACCCACGCCGACTCCACGCGTGCGGGGATCGATGAACAGGTTCTGCAGGCAGCACGCGGGAGTGAGCGCCGAGGTATTTTCGTGAATGAAATAATTGGCAATGCCGACGACGCCATCCCCTTCAGCCTCAGCGACGATGGCATGAACAGGGGACGCCGCATCCATGATGCGCGACCACGTGTAGTGTGTAAGGGCTTCAGAGGGCTCTCGTTCGTAGAAGCGGGTGTATGCGTCCCATAGATCACGCCAGTGCCGTTCATCACGTGGCTCGATCTTGCGAATCGCAAGAGTCACCTTTTGGTCTCTTGTTGTAGGAGTGCCGTTTCGATCTGTTCCAGGTGGTGTGCGTTGTGTGAGGCGACCTTGTCGAATTCCGCCTGGAGTGTTCGGAGTCCCGTTTCGCTGTGGACGAATTCCCGATGTCTGCTTTTCTCGTAATGCGCCCGCGCCTGATGAATAACACCGGCGCGAACGGCTTCGTAAATTCCCCGGGAGAGATTGAGCGGCGCGTGTGCATAGTCAAGTCCTTTGGCCCACGCATCCTGGTCGTACGCCCACAATACCTGTTTAGGCTCGCTGATAGCGCGGCGAATTCGGTCGTATAAAACCGTTTCAGCATCAGCAAGATGATGCAGGATAAATCTGATCGGCCACTTGCCCGGCCCGTAACTCCGGGCCAGTCGGTCGTCGCTCAGGGCAAAGTATCTCAGCGTTTGATCTCTCGTTGTTTCGAGCCGCGTGATGATGTCCACGTAATTCCTTTCTAGATCGTACTTGTAATCAAGTGCTTAACTTTTCTGATTCCGATTTCGTTGCGCTTGTAGAAAGTCCATTTCTTGATTCGCTTGCTGCGCACCAGGCCCGATTGGGAAAGAATCCGCAGATGTTCGCTGGCAGTGGGCTGGCTCACGCGCAGCTTTCTCGCGATGAAGACCGAACAGACGCCGTCCTTGACCAGGTCACCGTCCACCTGGCGGGGGAAGTGGCGGGTGGGGTGCTTAAGCCATTTCAGAATCTGGAGGCGGCTGCCGTTCGCCAGGGCCCGCAGTGCGAGATTAATAGTCATGTAGACAATTAGCCAACTAACTAAGTATAATCATACACCGTGAAATAAAAATATCAACCATGAAAACAACAATACCGGACATCACTCCGGATCGCATTCAAACTGTTGAGAAGTTCATTCGTCCACACATTCGGCGTACGCCGGTTATGGAGTGCGACGGCGCTGACTTTGGCCTGGACTCCACCAACTTGGTCTTCAAGCTGGAATTATGCCAGCACGCTGGGTCATTCAAAGCACGCGGCGCTTTTACCAATTTGCTCACTCGCAACGTGCCAGAGGCCGGTGTGGTCGCGGCTTCCGGCGGGAACCACGGCGTGGCTGTGGCTTTTGCCGCCATGAAGCTGGGCAAGCCAGCCCGGATCTTTGTACCGACCGTGTCCTCGCCGGAGAAGATTGCGAAAATACGCAGCTGTGGCGCGGGCCTGGTCATCACCGGCGAACGCTATGCCGACGCTCTCGCCGCCAGCGTGCGATGGGCGGAGGAATCCGGAGCAATGCAGGTACATGCTTACGACCAGGTTGAAACGTTACTCGGGCAGGGAATCCTGGGTTTGGAATTTGAGCAGCAAGCGCCTGCGCTGGATACGCTGCTCATCGCAGTAGGCGGTGGTGGACTGATCGGCGGCGTGGCGGCATGGTACGCGAAGCGCGTTGCTCAGGGAAAAATCAAAATCATCGGCGTGGAACCGGAAGCTGCGCCAACTCTGACCCACGCCTTAAAAGCAGGCAAGCCAGTGGACAGTCCAGCGGGAGGAATTGCTGCCGACTCACTCGCTCCGCGCCGTGTGGGTGAGCTGATATTTCCGATCGCCCAGAAGTATGTCACTGACGTAGTGCTGGTTTCCGATGAGGCCATCCAGCAGGCGCAAGAATCTCTGTGGGCCACGATCCGCATTGCGTCGGAACCCGGCGGCGCCTGTGCTTTTGCCGCGCTGCTCTCGCGCCGCTATGTCCCTCAGCCGGACGAACGTGTCGGCGTGGTTATCTGTGGGGGCAACACGACTGCGGTCAACTTCAAAACCATCTCGAAGTAGCAATCCTGGAGAAAACAATGTCAGTCTACGAAAAACTTGCAGCGTTGCATATCACTCTTCCTCAGCCGGTGCCGCCGGTGGCGGCTTTTGTGCCGTTCGTGCGCACCGGCAATCTTCTGTTTCTGTCCGGCCATATCGCAATGAAAGACGGCAAACCTTGGGCGGGCCAGCTCGGACTGAATCTCACCACCGAGCAAGGCAGTGCAGCAGCGCGGTCCATCGCCATTGACCTGATGGGGACGCTCCACGCAGCGCTGGGCGACCTGAACCAGATCAAACGAATCGTGAAACTGATGGTGTTGGTGAACAGCTCTCCACTGTTCACGGAGCAGCATCTTGTCGCCAACGGCGCGTCCGAGTTGTTCGCGCGGGTCTTTGGGGACAAAGGTGCACACGCCCGCAGCGCGTTCGGTGTGGCGCAGATTCCTTTCGGCTCCTGCGTGGAAATCGAACTCGTTGCCGAGGTGTGATCTGTAATCTCGAGCGTAGCGAGAGATCGCTATGGCCACGAGATTCTTAGCCGCGAATTGGCGCGAACAAACGCGAATCAAACTGACACAAATTCGTGTTTATTCGCGCGATTCGCGGCTCACTTTTCCCCGGCAGCTTCAGATCATAGGGATCCCTCGCTGCCGCTCGGGATTTCAAGAAGCATCCCTACAATTTCTTTACATTGTTTCCTCAAAATACTCCGCAAGAAAATCCACAACTGCGTTCTTAGATCAGCGATCGCTACTTGGGCCAAACAAGACTTGGGTCAAAAGAAAGACCAGGAACCTTTAGCACGTAGCCGAAGGGGTTGCCGATGCAGGTCGAGGCGAGGGCGGTCGTGTTTCCTAATCGGGCAGCCGTCCGTTTCCCCACCCTGGCTGCACATGGCAATCCAGCAGGTGGACAACTTAGTTTTCAGAAACGAGGACCGTTCCCATGAGAACGTCAAACATATTATTTTTTCCGGCGCGCGGCAGGGCACTGAAATTCTGGTGCGCTTTTATATTCGGGATTATTCTCCTGTGCGCGTCGTATTCCTCCGCGCAGGATTCGCATTCGCCGGGGTGGGTGGTGATTCCCATCGACGAATACCAATTGCTCCACAACAAGGCGTTTCCTCCGGACCACGATCCTGAGCCACCGCCGGTGGAAGCTACGCTGACGCGCGTTGACTATGACCTTCGGGTGGTCGGCGACTTGGCCACGGGTCGAGCCACTCTCACTATAGACGTGCTCAAAGATGGCTGGGTCCGCGTTGCCATTCCGTCTGGCCTGCTGGTGCGCGAAGCCAGACTCGATGGCAAGCTGGTGTCACTGATATCGGGCAAGGGCAACGGTCAACTTTCTGCGGTGTTGGCACACTCGGGCCGCGCGGTTTTGTTGCTGGATATTGCGCTGCCGGTAGCTGCGTCCGCCGGTGATGAGAGCATTTCTCTCCCTTCAACTTCTTCGGGAGTCACGCGAGCGTCGGTCCAACTTCCGCGCCAGGGCGTTGACGTAAAACTCACCGGCGGTCTGCTCGCGGAAAAATCAGAGACTGCCGCGGAGAGCACATGGCTGGTCTACGGCCATGGCAATGAACCGCTGATGTTCAGCTGGCACAGAAAGCTCGACGATCATCACGTAGTTCTGCCTCTGCGTATGCGCGGCGGCCTTACGCAACTGCTTGGCTTGGGCGAGGATTCAACCTCTGTCTACGCCGAAGTGAACATTGAAGTGGTGCAGGGCGCGGCGCACGAAGTCCATATCCTGCTTCCGGGCAAGATCACTGTGAATCAGGTGTCGGGCGCCATGGTTGCCGATTGGGAAGTGAAGAACGGCGAGTTGGCTGTGACTTTTCTGGAGCCAGTGGAACAGACGACGCGGTTCGTGATCACCGGTGAAACTCGCATGCCGCGCGATGGAAAGATTGAGGTTCCCTTACTGCGGCTGTTGAACATCGAACGTGAAACCGGCGGCGTTGCCGTGGAAGTCATGGGCGCCGGCGAAATTAAGGAGTCCAAAGCGCGCGGCCTGGAAGACGCCGATGCTACGGAACTGGGAGATATGATCGCCAGCCGGCAATCGCCGTCACTGGTTGCGTTCCGCTTTCGCTCCAATGACGCTGTCGTCCCCAGAGCGTTGACCGTGGACGTGGCGCGCTACGCACAGCAATCCGTCCTGTTGGCGGTTGTGGAAGAAGCCCGCTATCGCGTGTTGATGAGCAAGGAAGGCAAAACGCTGGTCATGGCGCGATACGCGATTCGCAATAACCAGAAAAACTTTCTCAAGGTCACGCTGCCTCCGGGAGCGGTGGTCTGGAGCATATCGCTCGCAGGCCAGCCGGTGCGTCCGGGGCAGGCCCCGGACGGGAGCTTGCTGCTGCCGTTGGAGAAAGCCCGTGCTGGAGAAGACGCTCCAGCGTTCGCGGTGGAAGTGCTCTATCTGAGCCGCGAAACCGCGTGGTCAGACCACGGCAAAGCGCGGCTGGTGTTGCCCGCGCTTGATCTTCCGATATCGCGCACGGGAGTCCTACTCTACCATCCGCCGGTTTTCAAAGTGGCGGCTGACCCGGGCCCGTTCAGGACGGAATCGTATGAAACTCCGGTGTCCACCGCATTCACTCCGACTCCCACCGGGCAGCCCGGTGACGATAAAGACACAACGGCCTACACCTATGGTCCGGAGTATGGCAAGAACAAAGGACAGAGGACCCTGGTAGAAAATTTCCGCAAAGACGCTCTCGGCGGAAAAAGCGCCAAGGTGCTTCCCATCAGCGTGTCATTCCCGGCATTTGGTCCGTCGATTTTCTTGGTATCTGAACTGACCGGCGAAAATCAGTCCCCGAGTATTGATTTGAATTATCAGCATGACAAAAAGGAAGGTGGAAGATGATCAGCAAACTATTCGTATTGATATTGTGCGCCTCGATGGCGTTTGGGCAGGACAAAGGCTCCTTGCCGCTGCCTGCGTCCAGAAACGTGACTCTGCCTTTGTCGGAATATGACCGGCTGGTTGAGCTGGCCAGAAAATCCGCAAAGACGCACGAGGTCCCGCCGCTTCCTTATGCTCTGAAGCGCGCTGACCTGAAATTGCATGTCAACAATCTCTCGGTGATGGGTACAGTCCTGCTGGAAGGCGAAGTCTTCAGCAAAGGCGCAGCCAAGGTCCCGCTGACCAGCGGCATGACCATTCTAAATGCTCATCAGGACGGCAAAAACGTGCCGATGGAGCAGGAAGGCGCAAATGCTGTGGCCATCCTGCCCGGGCAATCGGAGTTTGCTTTGACGCTCGATACCGGGCTGCAACTCACCATGGAAGCCGGGCGCGCGTCGTTCATTTTGCCGGTGCCCGCCGCAGGCAGCACCAAGCTCTCACTGATGATTCCGGGTGAGCACACCAACGTGAGCATCAGTCCTGGGCTGATCACCAGCCGCGTTTCCGAAAACGGGCAAACCAAGATAGAAGCCACGCTGGCGCCGGGCCAGCCAGCCAGCGTCTGGTGGGCAACGCGTGAAGTCGCCGCGCCGGTTGTACCGCGCGAGGTGCATTTTCTTTCCGATGTGAAAACGCTGGTGACCGTGAGCGAATCCGACCTGCGGATTGCAGCGCTGGCGGACATCACCGTGGTGCAGGGCGAGCCCGTACAATTTGCGATTGACGTTCCTGCTGGATACGAAATCACCGGGGTCACCGGCGCGGCGGTTGACTCGAGTGAAATCCAGCCAGGCGGGCTGATCGTGAAACTGACCAGCGGAACATTGAAGAGCTACCAGTTCCTTATCTCCATGGAACGGCCGCTCACGGCGACCACAGCGGACACTCCGTTCCTCAGCTTCAAAGATACGCAGCGCGAAACCGGAGAGCTTCTGGTCGAAGGCGTCGGCGCCATGGAACTTTTGGCGAAAGAAGGCGGCAGTCTTAAGCGCATGGACCTGAAAGAGGTCAATCCGTACCTGCGTTCGCTCTCGCGCTTTCCGTTGCAGGCGGCATTCCGCTATCACCGCCAACCGACTGAAGCACCCACGCTGGCGCTGGCCTGGACACGCTTTCCCGATAGCAACGTGCTGGCCGCAGTGGCCGAATACGCTGTTGTGACCACACTGGTCACGTCAGAAGGCCGGTCGCTTACCGAGGTGAAGCTGATCGTGAAAAACCATGCGCAGCCGTTCCTGAAAGTGGCGCTGCCTCCGGGCGCGACCATTCTCTCGGCGGAAGTGGCGGGCGAGAAGGTAAAACCCGTAGTGGGTGCGGACGGTATTCGCGTGCCGTTGTTGCGCGCCGGATTCCATCCCCCTGGACTGTATGAAGTCTCGTTCGTGTTCCTGCACTCCGGTGCGCCATTCGCAAAGAAAGGAGGGTCGGACCTGTCACTTCCCGCCATGGACGTTCCCATCAGCGTGTTGCAGTGGGAGGTATTTCTGCCGGACCAGTACAAAGTAAAAGATTTTGGTGGCGACACCATCGCGGTGAACCTGCTGCCGGAGCCGATGATTGAAAACAGCGAAATGCAAGTCGCCGGCGTGTTGAACGGAGGCGAGTCATACACCATCCTTCGCGGGTCTATTGGCGGCGCGGTGCTCGATCCACAAGGATCAGCAGTGGCAGGGGCCCACGTGACAGTCACCAACACTGAAAGAGGCATCACCAAAACGGCAACCACCGATTCGGCGGGCCGNNACGTTTCCGGCATGCCTTCGGGAAGAGTGACAATTGAAACGAGCGCGCCGGGATTCAAGACCGCCATCATCAATGGGGCGCACAACGAAGCCAAGGCAGGTCGCGTTGACATGCGTCTATCCATTGCCTCCACCGACTCTACACTTGAAATTACGGCTGCGGCTCCTTTGATTGAAACCACGCAGGCCCAGATCTCTAGCACCTTTAGCGGGACCACGTTAAGCACCTTTGCTGGTGTCCAGGAGAATCAGGGTCTAGATAATCTGGCCGTGTTTGTTCCAGGCGCAGCGAGTCTCAATGGCGGTGCTGGCTTTAATAGCAATGGCCTGCGCGGACGGAACAGCGACCAGGAGATCGACGGCCAGAGTAACAATGATGGCCGAGGGAAACAGCGCCGGGTTGCGCCCCAGCAAACGGAAGCATCGGCCAACGCGGTTAATCTGCAGAAGAAAGTGGCCGGCGTACTTCCGGTGCGAGTGGACGTTCCCAGAGCGGGCACTTCGTACCGCTTCGCACGGGCACTGGTGCTCGACGAGGAAACGAAAGTGACGTTCAACTACAAGAGCAAATAAGTGAAAAAAACCAAGGGCCGCGAATTGCGCAAATCGACGCGAATCAAAACCGATTCGCGTCGTTCGCGTGATTCGCGGCCAGGTCTTTTGCTGTTAACGGAATTTATTTAGGAGGTGTGCCGCCGCCCTGCTGTTGTTGCCGCTGGCGGTCGCGCATTTCTTTTTGCATGTCGTCGAATTGTTTTTTCTGGTCGTCGGTCAGCAGGTCGCGAATTTTGCCATTGGTGGCTTCGCGAAGGCTGCGGCCTTTGGCCATCTTGTCTTCCTGGGACAGAGAGTCATCCTGCATGATCTTCTGTCTTTGGCTGCGCGAATCTTCCAGGATGGGCCTGATCTTGGCCTGCTGGTCGGTGGTCAGGCTGAGTCTGTCGGTCAGACCTTTAATCTGGTCATCGATGCTCATGGGGCCGCGTCCTCCACCCTGGGGTGGCGGCGGGTTTTGCTGCGCGAGCGCGCCGACGGTCAGCATGCTTACGGCAAGTAACAAAATGATTCTGATCGATTTCATTTACATATCTCCTTTGGGGTGTCTTTTGTTCACAATGTTGAAAAATCCAAGCAGTTCTTTCAGGCTCCACGCCGATCGGCGGGAAACAATGACGGTACTTCCAATGAGAACACGAAAGCGCGGAGTTCGGTGTAAGAATTTCATCCGCCGGATGTAAATTCCGTGTTAACTACCTTATTTACTTTACGTACTTCGGCGCTTCTCCTTTGCTCCAGGGATCGTATTCATGGGCAAAACGCACGCGGTCGGAAATGGGCGGATGGTCATAGTACCAGAACACCACCAGCTGGCTGGGATCAGGATATGAGAGCGAAAGCTCTCCCAGTACCTGGAATCCATGAGCTCCAGCTTCCTGAGAATCGGCATTGATGCCGTGCGTGACTTCCAAGCCATAAACGTCAGCATTGTGCTCAAGCTGGCGGCTGAAAGTGCTGTCAATCGGCTGCGAGACAATGCTCATGATCGAGAAGATCAGCATCAGCATAGGAACCGCAGTCCAGTCGCTGAGCTCGCGCATGTGCCAGCGGTTCTGAAAGCGCGCAAAGGCCCATCCTGACAGCCGGTAGAGAATGTAAAAGCCGAAGAACAAACCGACTGCCGATGCGGTGATGCCAATCACAATGTGGTTCAGCACGTAATGTCCCATCTCATGGCCGAACACAAAGAGCGTCTCCGCAGTGCTGGCTTTTTGAATCGTGGTATCCCAGACGACAACGCGTTTGGACGGACCAAAGCCGGTCACGTAGGCATTGAGCGTGGTGACCTTTTCGCTGGCTTTCATCAGGAACATGCGATCGCGGGGAATACTGAGTCCGCCGCGCTGGGTGACTTTCTCGATGGCATCCACCAACTGCGGGTTGCTTTTATCCAGAGGCTCGAATTTGTTGAACAGAGGATCAATGGCAATTGGAGCGACGCTGATGTAAAGCACCACGAAGATCGTGCTAATCCACCAAAAATGAAACCACCAGCGCTGCGGGCTTTTGCGAATCAATTTGGTCAGGCCCCAGATCGCTACAGTAGCGACGGCAAGGGAAATGCCTTCGCCCACAAGTAAATCGCGAAACCATGAGCCCCAGCCTTGAACGGACAATCCATATTGGAGTCCGATGCTGTGCCGGTAGGCGTTTAGAGGCAGTTCGAGCACCGAGATCGTAAGCATCAGTAGTGGGACAAAAACCAGAGCCTGGAAGAAACGGTTTCTCCCTACTTTCTCCGCCCAGTCGCGATAGCGCGCAGCAATGCCGAGATGGAGGATCGCCAGCAAGATCAGCAGCGAGTAAACGACGCCGATGATCCGCAGCTTGCTGCCCAGGTGATAAAGTGCCGTGGCTTTTGCCAGCTTATCCGGAGGGAGCGTATAGGCCGTCGTGGGCGCAGGCGTGGCTTGGCTAACGGATGCGGCGGCGGGAGCACTATTTTGTGCGACGCCATCTCGCGGAAACAACACCAAACATAGAAACAGCAGCGCAAACGAACTAACCAGCTTCATGGACGGCCCCTGAGTAAACCGGATTCAAGCGAACGGGCCAAAATAACAGAAAGATACAGGTGCTGGGGAACTCTTTTCCGTTGTCGATTTCCTTTTTTCTGCATCCAATAAACCAGTTATCCTTCTTCAATATGCTGCGGCGCATTCAATATGTCTGCCTTCTGGTGGCTGCCGGGGTCCTGCTGGGCCTGCCGGTGTCGGCGCAACAGAATCCGCAGCGGCTGGTCCTGAAGGACAGCTCCTATCAAACCGTCACCAAATGGGAGATCAGGGGCGACCGTGTCCGCTATTACAGCGCGGAACGTTATGCGTGGGAAGAGATTCCCAACGACCTGATTGACTGGCCGGCAACGGAAAAATACAACCGCGAGCGAGACTCGCAGCGATCGTCTGCCGCCGGCGAGCTTGTGCGGCAGGACGAAGTCGATCGCCAGTTGGACGACGTGCAAAGGCCGCTGGTGTCCCCGGGACTGCGCCTGCCCTACGGCGGCGGTGTCTTTCTTTTGGACGACTTCCATACGCAAGCCCAACTGGCGGAACTGGCCCAGAACGGCGGTGAGGTCAACCGGCATACGGGCAAAAACATTCTGCGCGCGGCCATCAATCCTCTCGCGCTTTCGTCCAAGCAGACCCTTGAGCTCAAGGGCGCACACGCGCAGGTCCAGGCGCACGTGCCGCAGCCAGTGATTTATGTAAACGTCGATCCTACCGACGACATTACAGCCAAAGTAATCAGCGCCGGTCAGGGCAAGGATTTTGAGCTTCCGGCCGAACGTTATCGGATTGTCCGCCTGGAGCGGAAGAAAGGCCTCCGCGTGGTGGGCAATCTGAACATTGGACTCACTGGACACGTCACGGAAAAAGCGAGCTGGATCGCCACCACCAGTTCTGCGGTGGGAGATTGGGTGCGCGTGACGCCCGTGGAACCGCTTGACCCCGGCGAATACGCAGTCGTGGAGATGCTGGACAAGAAGCAGGTCAATTTGTACGTTTGGGACTTTGGGATTGATCCAGGCGGCGCCGCCAATCCTGCCATCCGCACCGCCGACAACCCCGGGCCGATGAATGAGAACCCTCCGGTAAACGAGAAACCTCGGGAGCTGGAGAAGAGGCCGAAATAAGTTCTACACATCCCTCGCTGCCGCTCGGGATGTTTAGAACTATTTCAACACACCCTGCTGCGCCACGGCGATATTGTCCCGGCTGGAGTTTTTCACCATGTACATCATTTCGTCGGCCTGGCGGATGATCTCGTGAGAGCTCTTGGCGTCTTCGGGATAGGTGGCCAGGCCCATGCTGCAACGGACGTTCAGGTTTAATCCTTCATCGGTGATGAACTGGGCGCGGCGCATCATTTCCTGCAAGCGCCGGGCCACCACGAGAGAAGCAGCCTTGTCCGTCTGCGGCAGCAGGATCACGAATTCATCGCCGCCGTAGCGGAAAGCGTAATCAATCAGGCGGAGCTGCGACTTGATCTTGAATCCGATTTCCTGCAGCAGCTTGCTGCCAATCAGATGGCCGAACGTGTCGTTCACGCGTTTGAAGTGGTCGAGGTCCAGAAAGATCACGCTGAATTCATAGCCAAACCGAGCGGAGCGATAGACTTCAGATTCGAGCGTCTTATAAAGATGGCGGGCGTTGTAGAGGCCGGTGCAATCGTCGGTGATAGTAAGTTCCTGGATTTTTTCGACCGCGCGCGCGTTGTCAATGGCGATGGCAGCGTAGTCGCAGAGGGCATGCAGAAAGAACATTTCCTGCTCGCCAAAACTTTCCATGGCGCAGTTGATGAGCTGAATCACACCCAGCACGCGGTGTTTGGATTTCAGCGGCACGCAGATAATAGACCGCGTCTTCCATTTGGTCATTTCGTCAATGCGTTTGGAGAAGCGCGGATCGTTGTAGACGTCCGGCACAATCAGCGACTCGCCGTGCCGGGCCACCCATCCGGCAATGCCCTCGCCCACTTTCAGTCGGACGGTCTTGAGCGTGTCGGCGGCATCGCCCACGGCGATGGCGAAATACAGTTCATCTTTTTGCTCGTCGACCATCAGCAGCGACCAGGTATCAGGGCGGAAGAATTCCGCCATTTTGTCCATGATGGTCTGCAAAATGGAATCGAGATTCAGAGACGAGGTAAGGGTCTTGGCGACATCATTAAAGATGGCCACTTCCTGACCATGTCGCCTGGTTCTGCGCTCCGGTGCTGAGTCCTCGCTCATCTCTGCGTAATTCCTTATGGCTCAGGGGAATAGGCTGTGGCTTTTTCGTATTATATGCCGCGCAATTTCCAATCAGCAACAGAATGTACGTCCATGAGAGTACGGGGGCCACGGTACTTAAGTACCTTTCCGGGTACTGGCCGGGGGAATTGTCTCTAATGCTTTATCGGTTTGACACCGCAGGCCGGGTCTTCCTATGATGGGCGTCCTCAATGAGTTTAGCGACGGGTGCATTCGGCGAACGGCTGCGGCGCGAGCGTGAGATGCGGCAAATCACGCTGGAGGAGATTTCCGGGTCCACCAAGATCTCCAAGCGCCACTTGCAGGCGCTGGAGCAGGAGGATTTTGACGCTCTCCCCGGCGGCATCTTTAACAAAGGCTTTGTGCGCGCGTATGCGCGCTATGTGGGCATCGATGAAGAACAAGCCATTACCGACTACATGGCTGCCGACAATCAACAGTCGCCAGCCGAAGCCAGATTCCCTTTGGAAATCCACAAGCCAGTGGACCTGAACCCCCGCCGTTCGTATGCGCCTGTGATACTGGCGTTGGTGGCACTCGTCATTATTCTGGGAGGCTGGACTTATTGGAAACACCGGCAGCAGCGGGTTGTGACTCCCGCAAATCCCGGTGGATCGGGTGCTTCGAACTCTGGCGGAAGCACGGCGCCGCCCTCTGCGACCTCGCCAGTATCGAATCCATCATCGGCTTCCACCACTCCGGCAGCGGGTGCTGATTCCGCAACCTCCAAAGACGCTTCCATTCCCACCCCGGACCCAACCCAGACCCCGGCGCAGCCGGACGGGCAGTTCACCGTGGTGGTGAAAGCCAACGAACGATCCTGGATATCGATCAAAGCGGACGGCCGTGCAATCGTGGACCGGACATTCGACCCCGGTGAAGAGAAAGCAACGAGCGCAGCCCGGGAAATTACTTTAACGGCTGGTAACGCTGGCGGCGTAGAGGTCAGATTCAACGGCGCTTCGCAAGGCGTTGTGGGTCAAGAGGGCAAAGCGCGTACTCTGGTCTTTACTCCTGCCGGGCTGCAAAACAGGCCTGTACCGCAGACCAGTCCCCGTTTACAATGATTTAACCGTCCCTTTCGCACCGAAAAAAACCCCATTCGGCTGCGTTTCCACCCTGAGCAGCGTCGATACGTTGTCCGTGGGCGAATTCCCAAGTAGTCTGTGGCGGTTGTCAATATGGGTCCCCAAAGCGGGGGAAATGATTTTTTGAGGAGGAAGCTACATTGGCTTCACGTAAAAAGTTCTTATTCACGTCTGAGTCGGTCACCGAAGGCCACCCGGACAAAATTGCTGACCAGATTTCTGACGCTATTCTCGACGCCTGCCTGACCGAAGATGCCTACAGCCGCGTGGCGTGTGAAACGCTCACCGCGACCGGCCTGGTGGTCATTGCCGGCGAAATTACTACCAAGACGTATGTGGATTTCCAGAAGATCGTCCGCGGCGTGGTCCAGTCGATTGGTTATGACAACGCGCTCTACGGTTTTGACTGCAACACCTGCGCCGTGATCTCCAGCATCAACAAGCAGTCCGGCGACATTGCCATGGGCGTGGACACCGGCGGCGCCGGCGACCAGGGCATGATGTTCGGCTACGCGACGAACGAGAACGAAAACTACATGCCTACGGCCATCGATCTGGCGCACAAGCTGACGATGCGTCTGTCGGAAGTCCGCAAAAACGGCATGCTTCCTTATCTTCGTCCTGACGGTAAGTCACAAGTCACGGTGGAATACGGCCCCGACCACAAACCTGTTCGCCTCGACGCCGTGGTTATCTCCACTCAGCACGCCGATTCCATTGACAACGAAACCCTGCGCGCCGACATTCTGAAACACGTGATTCAGGTTGCCATCCCCGAAAACCTTCTCGACGCCGACACCAAATACCACATCAATCCCACCGGACGCTTTGTCATCGGCGGCCCCATGGGCGATACCGGCTTGACCGGACGCAAGATCATCGTGGATACCTACGGCGGCATGGGCCGTCACGGCGGCGGCGCTTTCAGCGGCAAAGATCCAACCAAGGTTGACCGTTCGGCCTGCTACATGGCGCGTTACATCGCCAAGAATATTGTGGCCGCAGGTCTCGCCGACCGCTGCGAAGTCCAGCTAGCGTATGCGATTGGCGTAGCTGAGCCGGTCAGCGTTCTGGTCGACACCTTCAATACCGGCAAGGTTGAAGAGAGCAAGCTGGAACAACTTGTCCGGGAGAATTTCCAACTCACGCCCAAGGGCATTATTGAGTCCCTGAAGCTGCGCCGTCCTATCTACAAGAAGACCGCATCGTACGGGCACTTCGGCCGCAAAGACCCTGACTTTACCTGGGAAGCTACGGACAAAGCCGCGACACTGCGCGAGCAGGCGTTAGGCAAAGCTGAGTCCAAGGCCGGCGTAGGCGCAAGCAAGTAAGAGAACTCTCAGATCGTCGAAGAATTTTCACCCGAGGGACGCGGCAGCGCCACGTCTCTCGTATTTCGAAACAAAAAATCATGGCAACTAAAACTCGCAAACAGGAAAATATGGCAACTACAGCAGTCACACAAGTTACATCGGACATTAAGAGCATTGACCACGCAGACCTGGGCAGGCGCCGCATCGACTGGGCCAACCAATCCATGCCGGTGCTGCAGAGCATTCGCAAAGACTTCATTAAGAACCAGCCACTCAAGGGCATGCGCATTTCCGCCTGCTTGCACGTGACCACGGAAACCGCCAACCTGGCCATCACGCTACGTGACGGCGGCGCGGACCTGGTGCTTTGCGCTTCCAACCCGCTCTCCACACAAGACGACGTGGCCGCGGCGCTGGTCCGGGATTACAACATCTCGGTCCACGCGATCAAGGGCGAGGACAACGAAACGTATTACAAGCACATCATGTCCGCGCTCGACCATAAGCCGCACATCACCATGGACGACGGCGCAGATCTGGTCAGCGTGGCGTTCAGCAAACGCCACGATGTCGTCAGCGGAATCATCGCCGGTACGGAAGAGACCACGACTGGCGTAATCCGGCTGCGGGCCATGGCGAAAGACGGCGCGTTGAAATATCCGATCATCGCCGTGAATGACGCGCTGACCAAGCACATGTTTGACAACCGCTACGGTACCGGACAGTCCACCATGGACGGCGTCATCCGTTGTACCAACGCGCTGATTGCCGGCTCCAAGTTCGTGATCGCCGGCTTCGGCTGGTGCGGACGCGGTCTGGCTTCGCGCGCACGCGGCATGGGCGCCGACGTGATCGTTACGGAAATCGATCCCACGAAAGCGATCGAAGCCGTGATGGAAGGCTATCGAGTAATGTCCATGGCCGAGGCGGCGCTGATCGGGGACATTTTCGTTACTGTCACCGGCAACAAGAACGTGATCGGACGCGACCACTTCGGCAATATGAAGAACGGCGCGGTCATCGCGAACTCCGGCCACTTCAACGTGGAAATCGACATCCCCGCTCTCGAGAAAATGGCGTCGTCCAAGCGCCTGACCCGCGAGTTTGTGGATGAATATGTCATGAAAGACGGCCGCAAGCTTTACCTGCTCGGCGAAGGCCGCCTCATCAACCTGGCCGCCGCCGAAGGCCACCCGGCTTCCGTAATGGATATGAGCTTTGCCAACCAGGCGCTCTGCTGCGAGTATCTGGTGAAAAATTACAAGACGCTCGAAGGCAAGGTCTATCCCGTTCCCGAAGAGCTGGACAGACGGATCGCGCGCCTGAAGCTCGAGTCCATGGGCGTGAAGATCGACAAGCTTACTCCGGAACAGGAAGAGTATCTCGCGAGCTGGAGTGAAGGAACATAAACCGAGTACTTAGTATTTAGTACTTGGTATTTAGTGACGGCGGTCTCGCTCTGCGGACCGCCGTTCTTAATTACTGTGCCTTGGTTTTTTCTGATCTGTGTTCATCAGTGAACATCGGTGGTAGGCCTCAGCTTTTTTCCGATCAGCGTTATCAGCGCAATCAGCGGTAAGGTTTTGCCCGGGGAACCGTTGGGCTACAATACTCCCAGGAGCGGCCATGACCTATCAGGAGCGAATTGCCCGTGATCCCAAAATCTGCGGGGGAGACCCGGTTTTTGCTGGAACACGGGTAACGCTACGAACCGTATTGGCCAGCCTCGCGGCCGGCGATTCCGCCGATGAAATTCTTGCCGACTTTCCCTCGCTGAAGTCCGAAGATATTCAGGCTGCCATCTCTTTTGCTGCGGCCTCGGCTGAGGAAGACCTTCCCGTACCTGCTGTCCCCTCAATTCGATGAAGATTAAGCTCGACGAAAATCTCCTGGTGCGGCTTGCATCTGTTCTGATCGAGTTGGGGCACGACGTTCACACAACTCAAGAAGAAGGACTCACAGGAAGTGCTGATCCACAAATATGGGATGCCGCTCAACGTGAGCAGCGGTTTCTGATTACGCAAGGCCTGGATTTCTCTGATACGCGGCTTTATGTCCCAGGGACTCACTGCGGCATTCTGCTGGTGCGTCTCCATTCGCCGAGCCGCCTCGGTGTGATTGGCCGTATCGGTGAGATTTTTCAAACTGAGAATGTGAGTGAATGGGCAGGATGCTTTGTAGTCGCAACAGAACAAAAGATCCGGGGACGCCGACCGGCTGTTCAATGAATACGATTTACTAGATCGCCTGCGCGCATTAACCATTCGCGGTTCTTTCCCAATCAGCGTCATCAGCGTAATCAGCGGTAAGGTTTTCAGAGTTACAATCGGCAGGAGGAATCAATGGCATCTTACGCTTTCGGTTCTGAGGTTCTTAGCGCGTACTGTGATGGCGTTAAGCTGATAGTCCCGCAGGGCGCCGCGCTTCCCACGAACCTCTGCATTCGATGTGGCGCGCCGGCCAATGGTAAACCGTTGAAGAAGACTTTTTACTGGCATACACCCTGGCTCTTTCTGCTGGTTTTCTGCGGGCTTTTGATTTACGCGATTCTTGCCCTGGTTATCCGTAAGCAGATCACCCTTTATCTCCCGCTTTGCGACGAACACTCGAGAAGGCGCAAGCGTATGATTCTCATCGGATGGGCGTTAGCGCTGGCCGGAATTGCCAGTATCTATCTGGCTGTCGAGGCTGACTTCAATGTTTGGCTGACAATGGCTACAGTATTGGCGCTGATCGTGATCGGAGGCATTGTGGGCGCCAACGGCGCAAGCGTTATCAACACAAAGTACATTGACGCCAGATACGCTTCCTTCACCGGCCCCTGCCGCGCTTTCCTTGATCAACTGCCGCCCGCCATCAACGCGGCCGCAGCTCCCCCGGGCAGCTTGCCGCCAGCTCCGCGGCCGATCGGCTGAAATCCCCAAGCTTTTTCCCAATCAGCGTCATCCGCGGCGCGCCGGGCCGGGTCAGCGTAATCAGCGGTAAGGTTTTATAAAATCACAATCGAAATCCCCTTATTGTTTCTCCCCATGTCCGAATCCTGTTTCCATTCGGGAAATCGTTTCAGCAATTCCCACGTAGCTTCATCGGAGATGCGCCAGTTTTCTCCGGCAATGATTGCCTTGACGGTTCCGATGTGAGCAAGCCGCTGCAGTTCTTTCTGCAACTCCACACGCAGCACGCCGCCTGTGCCGCTGGAGCCGTAACCGTGGACCAGTTTCACCGCCTTGTAGCTTTGTTCCCGCGCGACATGCAGCTCGTGTTGCATCCGCAACCGCGCTTCTTCCACGCGCGGCATACCCTCTTCCAGATTGATCACTTTGATAGGCGCAGGTTTTCGGGACATGATGTTGAGTGTACGCCAGTGGCCTAGTTTACCATCATATGGCACAGCCGCCTCGGCTGTGTTTCGCCGGGGGTCACCTGACTGTTGCCCCGGGGTATCAGCCTGATTAACTCCCGCTTACTTCAGTTATCTATTGCATTTCCGCGTTCCACGTTAAAGTGATCACATGGCTGCCCCAATTGGACTAGCGCAGATGTCACCCGACCATCCGGCTGCGGCTGCGCGTGTGCGCTTTATTGAGCATAGGGACCAGCAGGTGTTGTTAATCGATTACAGCAACTGCGACGTCGCCATGCTGAAACTGGTGGTGGAAGAAGGACATCGCATCATCTCCCGCCAGCTGCCCAATTCCGTGCTCACGCTGAACGACGTTTCCGGCACCAGCTTTGACCAGGAGTCGGTTGCGGTGCTCAAATCCCGGGTCGCCGCCAACGCGCCCTATGTGAGGCGCGCCGCAGTCACCGGCATCAGCGGACTGCAAGCCTTGATCTATGAAGGCGTGCAGGCTTTTTCCAACCGCCGGATTCCACTGTTTCCTTCCCGCGACGAAGCGGTGAATTGGCTGGTACAAGACTGAAACGGTCCTTCCTGGAACGCCTAAACTTCCAGCCCGATGGATTTCATGAGCTCAATGCCATTGCTCGTGGTCACGACTCCTTCGCGGAGGCGGTAGTCGAAATGGAGCTTTCCGGAATCGAATTTCTCCTGAAAGTGGACGTTGCGCACGCGCTCGGGAAAAACTTCTGTCAGCGAGGTAAGCGCAAGATCGTGTGTAGTCACCAGGCCTAGCGAGCCATGAGCGATGAACGCGCGGAGAACGCCCTCCGCGCCAACGCGGCGATCATGAGAATTCGTGCCTTGCAATATCTCATCGAAAAGAAACAGCGTGGGGGTCCTGGACGAGAGCTCGACCACCTGGCGTATGCGGCTGATCTCCGCATAGAAGTGAGAAACACCTTTTTGCAGTGAGTCGGACACCCTCATCGCGGCGCCCAGGGCCAGCGGTGAAAGGCGCAGGCTTTGCGCCCGGACGGGCGCTCCCATCATCGCCAGTACAGCGTTCGTGCCGACCACGCGCAAGAGCGTGCTTTTCCCGGACATATTGGACCCACTGACCAGCAGCACGTGGTTGCGTCCACCCAAAGTGAGGTCATTGGATACCGAACTGGCAGCAGGCAAAAGAGGATGGCCCAGCGCCACACCCTCGAAGCACGGCGTTTCGGCGGCGACGAATTCAGGGAACGGGTCTTCGGGATGTTCAAACTTGTATGCGCCCAAAGACGCAAGGGCTTCGATCTGGGCGATGCTGTCCAGCCAGGCGGCAACTCCAGCGCTGTAGCGATGTCTCCATCGGCTGAGGGCAAAGCCCACCTGGATTGAGTAGAGCAGTGGCACGTCCAGGGCTTTCACGATCATGTTGTCCCTTGAATCCACAAGGTCCGAAAGCTTCGCGAGCCGGGCGATGCATTCCGAGGCCCGCAGATCGCCCGCAATCAATGCGGTCTGGAGGGCGCACAGTCGCGGCGCTTTACACGGCTCTGTTTCAATTCGCTTCAGAAGATGAGCGAGCACGTCCAGGTTCTTGCAGGCTTCATCCACTCCGCTGAACACCCGCGTGAGCCGGCGTCGTACTGTGAATGTGACGATTGCGTTAATGATGAGAGTCAGAACAAACGGCGCCCAGTTTCCCCAGAATCCATAGACCAGCGCCGAGATGCTCAGTGCCACCAATAGCAGCGTCCCAATCCACCAGCGGCGATAGTTCAGCTCTGCCTCGTTTTTTACCCAGAGGGCCAGTTGGTCTCCGTCCGCGCTGATCTGTTCGCTCGCCCCGGTCACCGCCAGGTCTTCTCTCAGGTCCAGTTTTGCGGCTAATTCCTCGACGGCCAGCTGCCGTTGTTGGACTTCCTCCGGCCCGGCGGGAACCAGAAGCCATGCGGCCAGGCAGGTTTTTCCCATGCGGGTGCGCGCCGTACAAAGCAGTTGAAACAGGCTGGCTTCGCCCAGAATATCGAGATCGTCGGCGTACAAGTGGTCGGGAGCTTTAAATTCCTGTCCACTCTCACCGCTCCCCATCCAGCGGTCTTCTACCCGCGCCATACCACGGCGATAAAAATTCGCTGCTCGCCTCGCCCGGTCCCTGGCCCGGATGGTCCGGCCGTGCCAGACGCCAAGCCAGACAAAAACCAGCACGGCGACAACCAGCCAATAGAGTGAGGGCACCCCGGTTTTTCCGGTCTTCCAGCAGAGCGCGATGATCCCCAGCAAGGCAAGCAGCCGCGCATTGCCGAGCCAAACATGTTGTTGGTGCAACCTGCGGCCTTCGGTCTCTCTTGCCGCCAACCGGCGCGAGTACTCGGCAGCGGGCGCTGATGCCGCCGCGATGGGATTGTCCCTGGAGCTACCTTCCGTCGCCATGCTCACTCTCTGGTAATGACGCCGGCACGGCCCGGTGTTGCGCCCACTGGCGCAAAGCTTGAATCTCTTCCGCGCGGGTGGTCGAAAGAGGAACAGTGCAATGCAAAGCTTGCAGCACTGCTTCGGTGTTTACCGGTTTCTTGGTTGAGAACGACGCATACATGGCTGTTTGCACAGCAGCGTCGAGTTCCGCTCCGGAATAGCCTTCGGTTGCGGCTGCGAGTTTGTCGAGATCGAAAGCTGCCGGGTTCTGCTTATGCCGGGACAAGTGAAGAGCGAGGATCGCGCGCCGCTCTGAAGTATTCGGCAGGTCAACAAAGAACAGTTCGTCGAAGCGGCCTTTGCGGATCAACTCCGGAGGCAGCGCCGTTACATTATTGGAAGTCGCGACGATAAATACCGGCGCCGTGCGGTCCTGCATCCATGAGAGGAACGATCCCAGCAGGCGCGCAGAGACGCCGGCGTCCGATGATGCCGATCCCGGCTCGCTGCCGGCGAAGACTTTTTCCATTTCGTCAATCCACAGCACGGCGGGCGCGAGTTCTTCGCACACCTGAAAAAGTCTTTTGATATGTTTTTCCGTGCCGCCGACGTACTTGTCAAAGAGTGCGGCGGTATCGCACTTGACCAGCGGCAGCTTCCACTCTCCGGCAATGGCCCGCGCGCAAAGGCTCTTGCCGCAGCCTTGCACGCCCATGATGATCACTCCGCGGGGCGGTTCCAGTCCGAAATCGCGCGCCGGTTGCTCCCATGCGCCGCGGCGCTGCTCGAGCCAGCGCTTCAGATTTTCCAGTCCGCCAATGCTGCCGAAATTGTCGGAGACATCAATGAACTCCAGCATGCCGGAGTGCCGCAGCAGACTCTTCTTTTCGTCCAAGACGTCGGTGACCACCTCGGGACACAGAGCGCCCCGGGCCAACACCGCTTGTGACAAGGACCGCTCGGCTTCTTCTTCCGTCAATCCGCGCAGATTATTCGCCAGAGTATGTTCCCCGGCAGAGTCCAGCGTGCGTTTCAAAGTGCGCTGCCAGCACAGGCGCTCGAAGGTGTCGTCTACTATCTGGAGCAGCCGCGCTGCGTCGGGCAGCGGCAACTCAACGTACTCAACCAGACTGGCGAGTTCGGGCGGCACTTCGATGGACGGTCCGGTAAGGACCAAAGTCCGGCGCGGACAGCAGAATTTCTGGCCAACATCGCGCAGCCGCCGCACCACGATCGGATCGTCCATGTGACGGTGAAAGTCCTTAAGAATGACGACCGTATCAATCGACATGGTTTCCAGATGGGCCAGCACCTGGGCCGGTTCCCGCGTATTCGCGATCAGCGCGGGCGCCTGTTCGCTCAGACCGATCGGGTGCGCCATCGTCTGGGGCGGTGCGTTCAGTGGTCCCGAACTGCCGCTTCGTACCAGGCCGTTGGCAATACTCCATTCAAAAAGCGGGAGATGGAGTTGCCCGCATACCATCCGCACCATGCTGATGGCGCGCTTCTCCTCGAGCGTTTCCAGCACAATGATGGGAGTACTGGAATTGATGAGTGTCTTCAGGCGCTCGAGTGGATTGATCATTGGGTGCCGGGTGTAAGCATAGCGTATGTGTACCAGCAATGAGCAATAGCGAAGAACAGCAGAGCATATCGAGAGACACTTCAGGTCCGAATGTCACATCCGCTTGCGCATCGCTGATGACGACGCTGCCGGAGTCGTCTGGCTGGCGCCCGCATTGACGCCCGACCAGACCATGCTGTGATAAAGCTCGTCCATGTGCTCCGGCGATTCGCGCTTGCTTTGATCGAGCCACCATTTGAGCAATGAGATCAAAGCGCCCGCGTGTGCCTGCCCCAGGGCCGCGCGCCGTGCGCGGTCAAGTCCACGCGCCCGCGGTATTTCGGCGAGCCTTTCTGCGATTCCTCGGGCAAACAGGCCCTGAGCGAGTTCCCAAATATCGTTGATCTTGCCGGATTCGACCAGAGCCGCGTAGAAGCGCTTGACGTCGGCGACGTGGGCGAAAAACTCGCGTACCGGGAAAATTCGGTCTGACTTGTCTTTGTTCCGTGAGAGCGCCGTCGCCATCATCCCGAGACCCTCTTCCACGTCGCTGATGAACAGGTCGTCCTTATCGCTGTAGTGGACATAGAACGTCGACCTTCCCACGCCGGCGCGATCTAGAACATCCTGCACTGTGACGGAGTCAAACGGTTTTTCCTGGATGAGTTGAATGATTGCGTCGCCCAGCCGGTCGCGCGTACGCACGATGCGCTGGTCGGTTTTTCGCTTCGCCGGACGGGAGGCGCCCTTCCGCGCGTGTTCGTTTCTGGACATTCGGTGCCTCTCTGTTCGTTATCGGGGTCTTGTGGGCGAACGTTCCTCGACTTATCCGCGTATCACCTTTACATTGCAGTTGCATCCCAGGTGAAACTGAACAACACGTGAACATTATGATCTCATTACAGCGCGTTACCAAAACATACCAGACCCCGGCGGGAACGTTCTCCGCGCTCCGCGGCATCGATCTGGAAATTAAAGCTGGCGAGTTTGTAGCCATCGTCGGCAAATCCGGCAGCGGCAAATCTACACTGCTCAACCTCCTGGGCGGCATCGATCACCCCTCATCAGGAAGCGTAACGGTCGCCGGCGCGGCGCTGCAGGAGTTGACGGAAACGCAGCTCGCCGTCTGGCGCGGCCGCAAGGTGGGATTTGTATTTCAATTTTTCCAGTTGCTGCCCACGCTGACGTCCGCGGAAAACGTGATGTTGCCGATGGACTTCTGTCGGACGTTCCCACCACGTGAACGCCGCAAGCGCGCTCTCGATCTGCTGGACCGTGTTGGCGTGGCGCCGCAGGCAGACAAACTGCCATCGGCTCTTTCTGGCGGCGAGCAACAGCGGGTGGCTATTGCCCGCGCGCTGGCCAACGATCCACCGGTCGTTCTTGCCGACGAGCCTACGGGCAACCTTGATTCCGTAACGGCCGGAGCCGTGCTTGACCTCCTTCGGACAATGGCGAGTTCGGGCACAACGGTGGTGATTGCCACACACGAACGCGACATCACCCGCCTGGTTGACCGGAAAGTCGAAGTGGCGGACGGCGGTTTGGTAGCCGCCACGGCATCCACTCCCGCAGCAGTACCCGAGGCCCGCCGATGACCGCACCCTGGCAAAAAGCCATTCGTGATTTCTGGCAGGAGAGCACTCGGACAGTCCTGGTGGTGCTGGCGATTGCGATTGGGCTTGCAGCGTTTGCCGCGGTGCTCTCCAGCTACGCGGTCCTGACGCGCGCAATCAATGAAGGCTATCTCGCAACGAACCCGGCCTCAGCCACTTTGCACACGGACGCCATTGATGACGCTCTGATCTCCGCTGTGCTCGCTGACCGCGATGTGAGCGATGCGGAGCCACGAAGAACCCTGTGGGCCCGCATCAGGACTGGGCCGGCCGCGTGGCGCGTTCTGGGGATCTTTGTGGTGAAGGACTTTGGCAATATCCGCCTCAACAAGCTGGTGCCGGAGCACGGCGCGTGGCCTCCAGCCACTGGAGAAATACTGATTGAGCGGGACGCATTTCAGGTGGCCCGTGCGAAGATCGGCGACACCGTGACGATCAGGATCGGCAAAGGGAAGGAACAGACACTGCACGTGACCGGCGGCGTGCATGATGTTGGCCAGCCCCAGGCGCGCATGGAGAACTGCGTGTACGGCTACATCACATTGGACACGCTTGCCCGGCTGGGCGAACCACTCGATCTGAACCAGTTGAACATCGTAGTCGCGGAAAACCGGTTTAACGAAAAACACATTCGCTCCGTCGCCCAGGACGTAAAGAAGCTGATGGAAAGCCGCGGCCACACCGTTCACGACGTGGATATTCCTCCTCCCGGCAAGCACCCGCACGCCGACCTTATGGGCGTCATGCTGCTGGCCATGTCCACCTTCGGTTTCTTTGTATTGATTCTGAGCGGAATTCTTGTAGTGAATCTGCTCATGGGCATGATGGCTTCGCAGGTCCGGCAAATCGGAGTGATGAAAGCGATTGGCGGGACACGCTGGCAAGTAGCCCGGATTTACTTTAGCCAGGCGCTGCTGCTGGGAATCGCCGCTCTTTGTATTGCTCTTCCTTTGGGTATTCTAGGCAGTCGCGCTCTGTGCGGTCCCCTGGCAGCTCTGCTCAATTTCGATATCACCAGTTTTACCGTGCCGCTGTGGGTTTACCTGTGGGCCGTCGCCGTGGGGCTGGTGGTCCCGCTTTTGGCTGCGGCGTGGCCGGTTTGGAAAGGCAGCGCGATTTCAGTTCGCGAAGCGCTCGCCGACTTTGGAGTCTCGCGCAACACGTTTGGCTCCAGCGTGTTCGACCGCATGCTTGCGGGGATCGGAGGAATGTCGCGCCCGCTCCTGCTGGCCATTCGCAATAGTTTCCGGCGGCGCACGCGCCTGGCGCTGACGCTGATGACTCTGGCCGCCGGAGGCATCTTCTTCATGTCGGCCATCAACGTCCGGGCCTCACTGATCCAAACTCTCGACCAGTGGTTCGCTTCCAAGAAGTACGACTTAACCGTGGTCTTCGGAGACGCGTACCCGTCGGATAAGATCGAACGCGCCCTCAAGAACATACCAAGTGTGGTCCGCAGTGAAAGCTGGTTCAACGCACAGGGAATACTCCCGCCGCGTCCCGGCGCCAGCACACTGGATGGTGAACGCTTCTTTGTGGATGCCGTGCCGTCCAACACAAAGATGCTCAAACTGGACATTGCCGAAGGCCGTGATCTGCTGCCCGGCGACGTTGATGCCATCGTGGTCAACACGGTGCTGGCGGCAAAGTCGCCGGAGATGAAAGTGGGGAACACCATATCTTTCCGCATCGGACCCGATCTGACTTCGTGGCGCGTGGTCGGCATTGCGCGAGAGCCTTTTCCTCCTGCCGGCGCCTATATCCCGCAGGCTTTCATGGATAAAGAGCAACGCCATCCGGGAATGCGTAACACCGCCTTTCTGGCTTTGGACTCGACCGACGCAGCGTCCGTCAACTCCGTCAAGGACAATCTTGAACGCAACCTGCAACGGGAAGGCGTGCGCGTTCTGGGCAGCAACGCGAAAGCTGACATGCGCGTTGGTGTTGATGCGCACATGCTGATGATCTATGTGTTCCTGGTGGTCATGTCGGGCATCCTCGTGGTAGTGGGCGGCCTGGGGCTGGCAACCACCATGAGTCTGAACGTGATGGAACGCCGCCGGGAAATAGGAGTAATACGCGCCATTGGCGCCAGGCCCTCGACGGTTTGGCTCATCATTGTCACAGAGGGTGTAGCAGTCGGAGTGCTGAGCTGGGCGCTCGCCGCGCTTGCCGCCTGGCCGGTCAGCAAGCTCCTGGGCGACGCGCTGGTCAGGCTGGCGTTCCATACCAAACTGGACTTTTCGTTTCAACTTCAGGGCTTGTTTATTTGGCTTGCCGTGTCCGTTATCTTCTCTGCGGTAGCCAGTTTTATGCCGGCGCGGTCGGCGTCACAAATCACTGTGCGGGAGGCGCTTGCTTATGAGTGAACTTATGAATAAAAAAAAATCGTTCGTCCTGATTGCTGTTGTGGTGTTAGGCGTCGCCGCGATCGTGTGGTTTGGCAGCGGGCCACTGTGGCGCTGGCTGCTGGCGATGCACGGAAGGCATTAGTCGTGGCTTAAAAAATGCCTTTCGCCCGAGCATGAAAACTGTGATCAGAAGGACAACCCTCTCCCCGTGGCTTACATGTTTGTTCATTAGGCGCAGTAGGGAATCAGGCGTAGTGAAGAATCTCTAAGTTCTTGTCATTCCGACCCTGAGCTTGCGAAGGGGAGGAATCTGCTTTCCGCTGCGAGTGGAGATTGTCTGTCTACATGCACATTCTTAAAGCCCGAAAGAAAGCAGATTCCTCACTACGTTCGGAATGACAAGAGTCCTGGCCCATGCCCATGTGGCACCGGCGCCCCCGCCGGTGGGTTAACCTCGTGCCGTTCGGTTGTTATTATGATTTCCAAACAAAATGACGTTCTGAAAGGAATATGCATGCGTCTCCGCTCCGTTGTTCTTTGCTGTGCAGTTGCGCTAATGGCATCCGTCGCCGCGCCACGCGCGGTAAGTCAGGGAAACGGGAATGGACAGCCTGCAGAAACGGCGAAGTCCGGCACCGTGCCAATCGATTTACAAGACAACCGCGTTTTCGTCAATTTGACCGTTGCGCGTGCCGACGGCTCGCTCCGCAAGGCCCGCTTCCAGGTCGATTCCGGCGGCGGTTCAATGATTCTCTCGGAATCGCTCAAAGGCGACTTAGGACTGAAACGCTCCGGACCGGTGGTAAACGACAAAGGCAGACGCGTCGAGATGGTAATCGCTCCGAAGGTCCGTATCGGCGGGATGCCGCTCGATCTTACGGGAGTGTCGGTTGTCGTACCTGTGGGATCGCAAGGCGAGTTCACTCCAGGAAGCGGCGCCGAGGGCTTTCTACCGGCGCGTGTGCTGCGAAAGTACGACGTGGTATTCGATTACCCGGCACGCGAATTCACCATGGCGCAGCTTGGTGTGCTGAAACACCGCGGAACTGCGGTGCCGTCACCCATTGGAGAAAAGTCCGGCTTCCCGCGTATTGAAGTGGCGTTGGACGGGGAAAAGTATGGTTTTCTTCTCGACACCGGCGCGGCTTATACCATGATCTCGGAGACGGTCCTTGCCCAGTGGCGTGCCGCTCATCCCGAATGGCCGCACTGCACCGGCGCTGCGGGCGCCGCGAACATGATTGGCGGGTCATTCGATGCCAAAGCCGAGATGTTTCGCATCCCGGAAATGCACTGGGGCACATTTAATTTGCACGGCATGGGCGTTGTGTCACGGCCGGCGGGTATCTTCGAAAAGGGGATGTCGAACATGATGCCGGCGCCCATCGTGGGCGCGATTGCCGGCAATGTGCTGCGGGCATTTCGCGTGGAGATAGATTATGCGCATGGAGTGACGTATCTCGAAAAGGGCAGCGACGTGGACGAGCACGATCTCGACACGGTTGGCGTGATCGTTGGCGCTCGCCCCGATGGCAGCTACATCATCGGCGGCGTGGTCAGGCGCGATGGCAAGGACACGGTCCAGGGCGTCGAGGTGGGAGATAAGCTCGTGCGCATCGGCAATTGGGAAGTGAAAGGGGCGACCTTAGCCGACGTATTGAGCGCTCTGCGTGGTCGGCCGGGTGAAACAAAAACCATCATCCTCGACCGTGGCGGAAAGGAAGTGACGGTGGAGAGGACCATAGCCGCCCTTTTGTGACCGTCCGGTGTTCCACCCGCCTTTTTCGCAGGGCAAACATTCTCAAAGCTCGGATGGACTCCCGTTTTTTTGCTTCCTAATCTGCCGCAGAGCTTAAGACGGAGCTCGTTGTGCAAGCGGCCGTACCCATCAACAGAAGGCACTGTGCGCTACGTATTCATCACCCAAACTTCACGGTCTTGCACAGGTAGAAGCATGTGTACCCAAGTTGTCCGATATTGGCGCAGCCGACTCTGTCGGGACAGCCAGCGCCTTCGCCAGGTGCTATGTGTGCCATTGCGCCGCCGACCGCTCGAAGCATCTCGAGCGTTTGTTTGTTCAAAGGACCTTCGGCTACCGTTTTCTTCTGATGGACGATTCCAAACGACAGCTGCGACGGATCGCCTTCAACGGCATCCAGGACTTCGTTGAGTAGCGATGTATGCCGTTCTTGCGCCTGGGCAAGTTGGGTCCGAAGCTGGTTCAAGTGGTTGGCGGAGTCGTGAGCGCTTCAAACTGTTGTTGCGCGCCACCGGGTTTATCTGTCATTGAGTTATTTCCTTCCGTCTATATAGTGACGGAGGAGGCAGATTCGTTTCACAGAATGATGAAGTGTGAGTGGTGCAGAAGCGTGAAAGAGCGGCCATTGATGGCCGCGTAAAGATTTCATTCATAGCGTGCGCTTTAGCGCCTGTAACGATTTTGCCGTTCAGGTCACTCATTAGTTAGGATGATGTCGCGATATCGCCCGCGCTTAAGAAGGAGGCATGGCATGAAAATCTTTACACTCGCAGGGTTGGTGGTTTTTTCCGCTGCAACCGTGCTGGCCGATACTGTCAATCTGGAGGACATGATCAAGGAAAAGCTGGCGCAACAGAAAAAGCTGGGGGACATGACGGTGGAGCAGAAGACCATCGAGGCAGAAAAGCCGAAACTGGACGCTCAGGCCGTGAAGAACCAAAAGACCGACAAGGACCTGAAGACCAAAGCGACGGAATGGAGCATGGACAATGATGCGAACGAGGCAGCAAAACGGGCAGCGTTAAACAGCGGCTGCCGACCCGGCCAGAAGACTACGGATACTGCGCTGGTCGCCCGCTGCAATCCAGTGATTGCCAGGATCAATACGGAAACAGACAGGATCGAGGCGGCCGGCAAAAAGCTGCTGGCTGACAAAGGAGAGCTGGCCAGGGCCCAGGCGCAACTCACCAAGGACACGGACGCGTGGGCCGCCAGGAAGAAACACAACGACGCGGTGATGAACGATCTCAACCGGCGGATCGCTGCTCTGACGCAGTATCTGTCTAAGCGATGCACTTCGATTCCAGCCAATGCAACGGACGAGAACGTCAAACACGCGTGCGGCAACATTCAGTTTGACGGCGCCAGACCCGATCTGCCGCCCTGCGAGACGGACGAATGTAAAGCTGCGGAAGCGCTGTTTGGACGGCGAGCCCCACGCTGAGCCGTCCAGGCGGAAAGCAATAGGGGAAGAATTGCTTTTGCTTTGTCGCTGCTCCCGCCTTGCGGGCTGCGCTCCAGCCCATTCGACTATGCTCAGGGCAGAAAGGAAGAGATGTTTTCCGCGCCCTGATACAAATCTCACAATAGAAAATGATTTCAAGTCGCAAAAAACCTGGCTGAATCCAGCGCCACGAGCACAGCCGAGGCACCTCCACCCCCAGCAAGCCAAAACCGGGATTGCCGGGGACCCCGGCGGCTGTGCCATACGAGTTTGTCCCCGGCACAGACCCTAGCGGACCTCAAGGTTGGCGAGACACTCGAACCAGCAATGCACCAGCCCGCAAAGCGGGCGGCAGAGGGTAAGGAACGAAAAAGTTTAATTCCTTGCGCCGCAGGCCCCGGGGTCCCCAGCGCGCCCGCTTTTGGCGTGATGGGGTGGAGGTCCGCGCGCAGCCGAAAGGCGGAGCGCGCTAACAAATGCCTTCCGCCGCCTCTGAAAATGCCGCTGTGATCCGAAGGATACAGAGTAAGATTATGGCCATGGTCCCTATCCGGCAGCCCGCATTTCTGGATCTTCTTCACCCGCCGTTTGACTCATGGTGGCAACGCTGTCTGAATTACTTTTTTTCGCGCTGGACGCAATCATGGCCGAGAGCCGAGGCTATCATTGACAGGGCCAAGGCGGAGGAGGCGGTAGACTCCGAGTCGGGAAGGCGTCTCGGCTGGAAGCCGGTTCTCTTCTACACGTATCACGTGGATGGCGATACCTACTCCGGCGAGGCGGAAGGGGAACCCTGGACTTACGATTGGCTCACGGCTAGCGAGGTAGCGAAAAGTATGGAAGGCGACAGCCTTCCCATCCGCTACAAGCCGGACTCTCCCTCCAGGTCAGTCTACTTGCCGAGTGACGGCGGTCCGCCACAATTCATCCCCGCGCGACCCGATCCCAAAAGCGGTCTGGTGATTGTTTCGTTGAAATGAATTCTTGATGGACGGGCCACGCCCGTTTATCCCACGATTACTTTGGCGATGCGGTACAGCAACGTGAGCTGGTCGGGAGTGGCATTCGCTACCAGTTGCTGGGTCTTCTTGAGCAGATTGGGATCTTCCTCTTTGTCCGTAAGAAGAGCGCAGGGAGAAAGTCGCAGGCCTTTAGCGATGCTGAAGATCGATTGTAGGCCGGGTTCGCTCTCGCCGCGCTCTACCTGGCCTAAAAAATTGGGGCTGATCCCGCCCGCCTCTGCAGCCTCTTCCCGCGACAATTTGGTTCCGTCAAATGCATTATGGTAAAATAAAAAGCGAACACAAGGCGAATACGATAGGGTGCTTAATCGTGGTGCGAGTTACAATGTAGGCCCAATTAGCCATGGCTACGAACACAAAAATCGAATGGACTGATACAACGTGGAATCCAGTGCGCGGTTGTACCAAGATCAGCCCGGGGTGCAAGCACTGTTACGCCGAGGCATTCGCTGAGAGGTTCCGAGGCGTTAAAGGACACCCCTACGAGCGAGGGTTCGATATCCGGTTGGTCTGGGATAAGGTTCTGGAGCCATTCTCGTGGACATCATCGAGGATGGTGTTTGTTAATTCAATGAGCGATCTGTTTCATCCTGAAGTGCCTGATGCGTTCATCATCCAGATTGCCAAAGTCATGATGGAGGCCAACTGGCACACCTACCAACTCCTTACGAAGCGCTCAGATCGTCTAAAAAAGCTCCTAAACGGCGCACTTCGATTTGCGGCCGGGGCGCCACACATTTGGTGGGGTGTAAGCGTCGAAAATATCAAACACGGTAAGCCGCGTATCGAGCATTTGCGGCAAACGCCCGCCGCCGTAAAATTTCTTTCGGTGGAACCACTCCTTGAAGATTTAGGAACATTGGATTTCTCGCACATTAACTGGGTCATTGTGGGCGGAGAAAGCGGACCGGGAGCCCGGCCGATGCAGGAATCATGGGCACTCAACGTCCTTCATTACTGCCGTATGTACGAGGTTCCGTTCTTTTTTAAGCAGTGGGGCGGTGTACGCAAACACAAAGCAGGCCGGCATTTGCAGGATCGTACATTTGATGAATTTCCGATCACTAGCAGAAATACGATGCCCCCCCCATCGAAACGAAAAGCGATTGCGGCCCTGTTAGGAGTTCAATTGGCAGACGCAAGATGAACCGGCGCAAGCTGCAAGGCGAATCCGACGTGGATACCGCTCCACTTTTCCCAGACCTCACGCCCGCTGACAAGAAGAAGGTCAGGAGATACAAGAGAGTTTCTCAGTCAATCTGGACAGAACACAAAGCAAAATTCATCCAGAAATATCTCTACTTCTTTGTACAAGTCACCCACAATGGAGCATATATCGACGGCTTCGCTGGTCCTCAGTATCATGACCAGCCAGACGCGTGGGCTGCTGCGCTGGTACTCGAAAGTGAGCCCAAGTGGCTTCGCCACATCTTTCTATGCGAACTGACAAAAAAAGGTGTTCGAGCATTGGAGAAGCTCGTGGCGGAACAGCCGGAACCGCGCGACCGCAGAGGGAGGAAGCTCTATCGGAACATTGAAGTCTGGCCTGGTGATTTCAACGTCAATGTCGATGCAATATTGGCCACAGGCAAGATCACGCAGAAGGAAGCAACTTTTTGCTTGTTGGACCAGAGAACATTTGAATGCCACTGGGCTACCGTGAAGAAACTGGCTGATTACAAGACGCCTCCGCACAATAAAATTGAATTGCTCTACTTTCTTGGGGTCGGTTGGCTGCATCGTGCCTTCTCCGGAATTCGCCACGTGGATACGATGCGGAATTGGTGGGGGAATGACAATTGGCGGAGCCTGAAAAAAGAAACCGCCTTCCAGATCGCCGAGACCGTGCGAAAGCGCTTTGAGGAAGAACTGGGATACCGTCATGCTGCTGCCTACCCGATCTTCGACAAGCAAAAGGGCAACAGAATCATGTATTACATGATCCATGCCTCCGACCATGAAGAAGCTCCGGCGCTGATGGTTCGCGCCCATCATCAGGCTGTGCGTGCTCTTCCAAAAGAAGTGCAGAATTCGCTTGCATTTTGATTCAGGGCACTCGCTATTAAGTGCTGGTATTTCGGAGATCTACATTTTTTCGTTAGGGCTTCACGAAGTAGGTCTGGGCTTTGGCATCGACGGACGCACTAACTTTGTTCCATTCTGAAGGCACCATATTTGGAACGTGGGGTAACTTCGATACAAGATGTTTCGGAACCGCTCCGTGCATCCACCACCCACCGCGAAGTTGATTCTCCCCAACTATCTCAAACCAGGGCGTCAATATAGGTGTAGCATCAAAGGGTAATGTCTTACGGTGAGACGGCAGACGGCACGATTTTTCACTGTCTGTTCGCCCTGTCCATTGGTACATGTACTTTAGTAACATTGCGCAATTCCCCGATTCTTTGGCTTATCGTTGACGCTCGGCAATTATTTTGCTAACTTGTAAGCAGACTCGCGAGTTTGAGTTTGCTAACTTGTGAGGGGATTTTTAAAAACCTTCGGCTCCTGCTGTGAACAGGAGCCGATGTTAGAAGCGACCTAGGCTATAAGCCATGGTCGGCATGTTTAACCATGGTGAGCACCTCTCTTTCGGCCTAACGAGAGTTATTATTCACCTTTTAGTGGCCTTTCGTCAACGATAAATTGGCGAAAGGCCATTTGCTTTCTATCCCGCGTAGATATAGAACTGATTTATTTTCCACATTTGTAACATCATTGTTTTCATTGCTTTACAGGTGCAACCAAAACATCATCCGCTTGACGCATCAAACGAATAAGCGTAATCTTGGTTCATGGACAACATGAACCAACCCGAAACGCTGCAAGAAGCGATCCTGTATTTTAGCAACCCCGACAACTGCCTTAATTTCGTGGTGTCCCAGCGGTGGCCGGATGGCGTTGTATGTCCGAAGTGTGGCCGCACCGATGCGCGGTTCCTTGCCAATCGCCGCAAGTGGCAATGCAAGAGCACACATGACCATCGGCAATTCAGCGTCAAGGTCGGTACGATCTTCGAGGACTCGCCCATTGGCCTTGATAAGTGGCTTGCGGCAATGTGGATGCTGGCCAATGACAAGAACGGGAAAAGCAGCTACGAAGTCGGGCGCGATATCGGCGTCACACAAAAATCCGCATGGTTCATGATGCACAGAATTCGCAAAGCCTTTCGCAGCGGTACTCTTGAATTGATGACTGGCGAGTGCGAAGCGGACGAAACTTTCATCGGCGGTAAGGCGCGTAACATGCACATTGACGTAAAGAAACGGCGCATCACGGGAACCGGGACGCAAGGCAAGACCGCTGTTATGGGCATTCTTGAGCGTGGCGATTCCGACAAAGGTACGCATAGCAAAGTCCGTACCGCTGTCATTCCTGACAGGAAAAAGAAAACCATTCAGGCCGAAGTGAAACAGCACGTGCAAGCGGGGAGCGCTCTATACAGCGACTTCCTACTCTCGTATGAAGGTCTGGCGTCTGAATACGCGCACAAAGTTGTAGACCATGCGGTCGAGTACGTTCGCGGCAAAGTCCACACGAACGGGCTGGAAAACTTTTGGAGTCTCTTGAAGCGTGGCATAAATGGAACGTATGTCAGCGTTGAACCGTTTCATTTGTTCCGGTACTTGGATGAGCAGACGTTCCGTTACAACAATCGCGGCAACCGCGAAATGCCCGTCACCGATTTTGAGCGCTTCAGGCTAGCAGTATCGCAGATAGTTGGTAAACGGCTCACGTTTGATGAAGTGACGGGAAAGACCTTACGAGTCGAAGCGGAGCCGTTCTAAAATAAAAATGTACGGTAGGATTAAGCGGGGGAAGCGGACAGCTTCTTAGCCCGCTTTTCCTTTTTGCGGGCGCGTTGCTTTTTCTCCGCTTTTACCTGACTCTGAATTTCCGAATATGGCACGGATAAAACCCGCTTGGTCAGATTAGAGAATCGCTCAAACTCGGTTTCTCCGGGCGGGTGTAGAGGGGCTTCAGCCTTCATAAACACAATCATATCCCGTAGGGGAATCCTGAGACAATCAAAATCAGGAAAAATGAGCGGGAAAACTCTCTGATGCGGCAACTATATTAATACCCAAACCAGGCATACCCGTGTATGTCCTTGCTCTCAAACCATCTGAACTTGCCCGAAAGGACATTGCCGGTTCTCTTCCAGTCGTAATATTCCCCCGTCGGGGTGCCGTCACCTAGAAAACAGTATAGGAAACGTGGCTTGCTACCCTCCAGAGTGCACCAAGCCACGGAATCGCTTGGCTCTTCTTTCCAAGTCCCTGCCAAGACTCTTAATGCCTTTCTATCTAGAGGTTTTCTTTTTCTGGTCTCAGCACTGCCTTCTCTGGAGGGTAGCGCCTGTGCGTATACTGCGAACGATGACAGAGTAATACGCATCTCGGCGACTTGCGCGCGAAGCTCAGTTAGCTCCTTGGGCAGCGAATTCGCTTGGCTTCCTCCCGTGGGGCGAGGGCCAAGCCTTTGTACGGTTGCAAGTATTGGGGAGGTTGCTGCACTGAGCGCTGCATGGATGTAGCGGGGCTCACTCGGGAGCAGATAGGATGCTGGAGTAACTCCGGCCAAATCCGTCGGCAGTAGGAGGTGGTCGGCTAGACAGTGAACGAAGAATGTTCGGTCACGGCCTAGTTGACCCATGAACAACCCTAGCTCGAAAAGCACGTTGTCGCGTGGAGCGTTCCCGTGCTGTCCTCTCCTTTGGACGAAGTCGTCGGCGGAGAGAACAAAGACTGCAAAATCGAAGTTGCGGCATTCTTCTACAAGGGTTTCAAGAGTTCCCCCGGAAAGCCCGAATACGCCCTGGCCCATATGACTGGCTCGGCCTCATAGTAGAGCGCGGATTGCAGTGCTCTTGCTACCTCCAGTCCCTCGGCGGAAGAACCGATGAAGATTCGCGGGTCGTTTCTGCTCGCGTCGTCTCGGTGACCTGCGCTTTTTCTGCATATTCCTACCGCCTGTTATCGAGGTGTTTTGTCCGTCCATCGTCGGTGGCGCACCGTTTCGCCAGTGGAACAAAACAAATAGTTGGCCGGCCGGGCCGGTTGTATTCCGACAAAACGTCTGTATCGATCAGGAAACCCGTTCATTCAAGCTCAGCCGAACGCGGATAATCTTGAGAACGTTCCAGATTGAGGTTCGCTCCCGCAAACGGGGAGTTCAGAAGCAGGTCGGACAAATTGTTCGCCGTGGTTGCGGATGGCGAGGGAACGGAAAGCCGGGCCTTACGGGTTACGATCTCCTGAAGATAATCGGACAGTGAGACGCCACGTTCCTGTGCTTGTGCCGAGAGACTCTTCTCCACTTCAAGATTTAAGTCCAGGGTTATGGTCATGGGTTGGCTCTCCTTTCCGATGTTTTTCTTATCCTTACCGGATGGCCTGGAAAAGTCAAGATCAGGGGCTCCCTAGCCGGAACGTCTGCTCACTGTCGCGCGGGCGGATAGCCCGTGCTTCATTCAGGCCTGCGCTCTTATCGAAGGCGTCCGCCCCTTCCTTTGTTCTGGACTCTCAATGTAACGATCTGACACCGAACCTCACTATACCTAAAGAGAACACTTGGCGTCGGGGTTGTCGGCGGGACCGGTACAGATCGGAAGACCTCGAGCTTTATCTCCTCACAAAGAGAAAGGAACACACAAATGAAAAGACGAAAATTCAGAATCAAATCCGCGATGTACAAATGCCTTCGCTCTCGTTTGACTTGGAGCATCGTAGCCCTGCTGATCCTGGTACCCTTGAACGGCTGTGACACGAACATAGCTGTGATCACCTTTCACCAGATCGGCGTGTGCGGGCAGTATACGGACCAAATCGGTACCTTCCATGCGGTTGCCCCGCCTGCCTTTTATGCAAAATTCGAGATCGATTCAGTTGACAACACGGGATCAAAGTTGGAGTTCGATTTTGATCCTTCAAAGTTGACAGCCAAAGGCGGAGTGCAAGAACAAGCGGTTGATATGTACCTAACAACCAATATAGCCGGGCCATTCGCCGCAGTTGCGGGGCCACAACCAGTTCCATCGGGCACCTCATCCAAGCCGGGCGTTTATGTAGTAGCGCTGGTCACAGCTCTTCCCAACAGTAGCTCACCGCCGCTTTTCTCCTTGAACTATCCTGCATTTCAGAAAGGCGCTCCAGTGGTAAACGTGATAAGTCAAAACCCAAATCAGCCGTCTGCAGGCAAGCAGGTCGACGACTGTAAGAGCCTTTATTAAGAATTTCGGTTGTCAGTTGTCGCTTAAAAAGATTCGTCTGGACGGGAACTCAGAGGAGCCGAAGTCTCTATGGGCCAAGCGGTCGCACTTGCAGCTATGCGAGCGCTTGGTCCAAGAACTTGATCGTCCTCTCCCACGCTGTCTTAGCGCTCTGCGCATCGTACACCTCAGGGCGAGACTCGTTCATGAAGGCATGATGCGCGTCATAACGATACAACTCGAATTTTGACTTCGACTGCTTGAGCGCGGCTTCCAGTTCATTCACTTTCGCGGGCGTACACCAATCGTCCTGGTTAGCGAAGTGGCAGATGAGCGGGAGCGTGATGGTTTTGGGATCGATGACTTCGGCTGGCAGAATGCCATAGAAGCAAGCGCCGGCGTCCATCTCCGGGACGCGCGTGGCGGCGAGGAGTGTTAGCGCGCCGCCCATGCAGAATCCGCCGATGGCGACTTTCTTCGATGTCTGTTTGAGGTATTGCACGGCCCCGCGGATGTCCTGCTCGGCGGCGTCGGGAAAGTTGAGGTTGGTCATCATGTAGCTGGCCTCGTCTGCGGCGGTGGCTACTTTACCGCGGTAGAGGTCTGGCACCAGCGCGCGGTAGCCGGCTTCGGCGAGACGGTCGGCTGTTTTCTTGATTTGATCGTTGAGTCCCCAATACTCCTGGATCACGACGAAGCCGGGCAGGGTTGCGTCTGCGTCGTAGTTGGCTGTTGCCAGGTAGCCGGGGCAGGTCTTACCGTCGGGACGGTTGAATTCGATCATTTTTCCCATGGGATCCTCCGTTGGCGAATGGTACAACGCTCCGGCTTTCCCGGCGTGCGCGTCATGTCCGTGTGGCACCGGCGCCCTCGCCGGTGTCTGGCTGGGCCGCAGGTGGCATCCCGCGGTTCGTTACCTGACGAAGCCCACTGCGCAGAACTATTTTGCATCCCATGCGTCTTGGGCGCTCTTCGAGCCGTTGACATAGGTCCACTCGATTTCGCGGTAGGTGAACGAGATTTCCTCGTTCTCGCCCGTCCCGCCGGCGCGCCGCACTCTCTTGATTCCGGTGATCAGTGCGTCTACTAGTTTGAGGGTGCGAGGGGACTTTCCCTGAGGACCTTTAAACTCAATCACGACCTGTGTGAGGAGTTCATTGGACGTAAGGGCCTTCATGTACCTGGATGAGTCGGCGTCTATTTCCTTAACAATCACAATCGGTTGGTGTTGGCGCCGGCCGGTGTCCATTTTAGACTGCGGGTCGCGGGGTGAAACAATCGAAGTGTGTACTTCGAGCACGTGGGCGCTTTTGAAAGCTCCCTGCCTGCTACCTTGCACTGATATCGTACCTTCCATCGCTGCCAGCGCCGCCAGGGCCGGTATTGCCGCGACCACAACACACGTCACCGCAAGAAACCTTGAACGAACTGATGGTTTGCTGAAAAACATGGTGATCTCCTTCTTTCTCTGCTCCGGTGTTTGAGGATTAGCAGAGATTTGTCAGCGAGATTCTAAACTGGTGGTTCCCCGGTAACAAGGTGTCGTGCTGTGGTTGAAGGTTTGGCTGTTTTTGACGAATTGGCAGGAATCTCGTCACGGTAAGGCATGGCCGCCCAAAAAACAGGGGTCGTTCGCGGCGTGAAATTGTCATGGGCGCTCTGGAGAGAGGATTCCTGACCCTCAGCCTGCAATGGAAATCTTCTCCAAAATAGGCAGAGGTTTCGCAAATGTATTTTCTCATAGTTTCTCAGCGGAAAAAGCAAAGGCCAAAAACACAGAAATCAGGCCCGCCCAGGCGGACCACAGAACGATCTTTGAAAAATAGAAAAACCAGTATTTGGTAACCGGTGGTTAAGTATCTGGTCGATCCAAGGCTTCGACCGGGTGACCCAAGGGTCGAAATCGATAACCCCTTTTGTTTTCAACAAGAGTGTCAAATGAAGGGGGGGCACCCCAAAATCGCCGAGATCCGTTCATCGCCGTGATCGGGAACATCCAAAACTGCCTTCGCGTGGGGTCGAGTGGGGTCGACCCCTGGGGGTGGAAGTCACGCCAAATGGGGTGGAGTGGGGTGACACCGGGGGGGCCAGGGGGGGCCCCGGATCGCCGTGATCGGAGGCAAACCCGTCGTCCTTTAGGAATTGGGAACTGGGAGGTGTTTTTTTCGGCCGGTCCACATGAGACGCTTTTGTACTCCTGTGATTAAAATAGCAACATGCTGTTACAGGGGATTTTCCCGGCCATGACCACGCCCTTCTACTCGGATGGGGCGGTCTATTACAAGAAAATCGAACACAATGTTGACCGCTATTCGCGTACCCCGATTGCCGGCCTGGTGGCGCTGGGATCCACCGGCGAAGCGGTAATGCTGAGTGACGAAGAGCGTCGCGAAGTGCTGCGCATTACGGCGGAAGTTGCGTCGCCGGACAAGGTGCTGATCGCCGGGACCGGCGCGGAGTCCGTACAGGAAACCCTGCGGCTCACCGAATACGCCGCGAAGCTGATGTACGACGTGGCCCTGGTGCGCACACCGCACTTTTATCGTCCGCAGATGAAGCCGGAAGCCATGCTCACGTTTTACCGGACGGTGGCTGACCGATCACCGTTGCCTGTCCTGCTCTACACGGTGCCGCCATTTACCGCGTACGATCTGCCGCTTGAAGTGATTTGCGCGCTGGCCGAGCATCCCAACATTATTGGTATCAAGGAATCCAGCGGAAACGTGGAGAAAGTTACGGCCATGGTCCAGGGCACGAAGAACATCAAGCGGACAGCCACGGTTACCGAGGTCTTTCAGGCGGTGACGGCACGGATGGCTGCAACTCCAGCCGCTTCGCATGAAGGGAACGGCAACCAGTTGGTGACAGTCGGCGGAACCAGCGGCGGTGAGGCGGCAACACAAACCGTCGCCAAGCCGAAGTTGAAAACGCGTACCAAGGAAGTTGGTTTCCAGGTATTGGTGGGCGCAGCGCCAACGATTCTGGCATCGTTCGAGACGGGCGCCAGTGGCGCGGTGCTGGCCCTGGCAGCGCCCGCTCCCACGATTTGTTTTGAGATTTATGCAGCGTGGAAAGACAACGACCTCCAGTTGGCGCGAGCGAAGCAGGAAAGCATTGGCGCTGCGTCCAAGCGCGTGGTTTCAGAACTGGGAATCGCGGCCATCAAGTACGCCATGGACATCAACGGCTATTACGGCGGCGCTCCGCGACTGCCTTTGCTGCCGCTGACGGCTGCGCAGAGGTCGGAAGTTGAGTTGGTGATGGCTTCGTGCCGAAATTAGGCTCACGCGCGTTCCGGGTTCGGTGATACATTACCAGTGATACCCCCTCGGAGCCGCATCGGATTTTTCATTTTGGGAATTTGTATCTGAACGAGAACGCCACAGTTTCTGGATGCGCTGGCCGCGACTTCCGAGTCTTGGGAATTCTGTGGCTGCAAGCTCTTAGTGTGGAGGGAAAAGTGAATGGCGGATATGCGGTCCGCACGGTCATCAACCTGGAGCAGGCGAAGCTGCGTCATCGGGGACGGGCCCGGTGAGGGCCTCGGGTTCCGGTTCATTCCCGGACATTGAAACCCGTAGTCCTCAGGCGGATATAGTGCTCTCAGCCGGCAAGAAGCTGCGCGAAATCCGGTACCGGCTCGGCCTCACCCTGCGGGACGTGGAAGATTCCAGCGCCGCTCTGGCGCAGGCCCGTGGCATTGAAGAGTTCATCACCAATCCCAGCCGTCTTTCGGACATTGAAACCAAGGGCGTGATGCCGAGCATCTACCGGCTTTATGTCCTTTCGCTCATCTACCGCACTCCTTTAACCGACCTGCTTGAGTTCTACGGCATCGATCTGCGGGCCGCGGGAACTGACTTCGCTGTCCCCAGCCCCTCGAAGACCAGTATTGTGGAAATGCCTCCGGAAGCCGAGGAAGTGCTGATCCCGGTGAAACTGGACCCCAGTTTTGACAGCCGGACCACCGCAAATCTCGGCCGCATGATCCAGCACTGGGGCGTTGTTCCGCTGCGGTATGTGTATGAGTTCTCTCGCGGGAATTACACGTACGGCTATGTTGGTTCGGAAGACATGACAATGTATCCGCTGTTGCTGCCGGGGTCGTTCATTCAAGTGGATGAATCGCGCACCAAAGTGGAGGAAGGCATGTGGCGGTCCGAGTATGAGCGGCCAATTTATTTTGTAGAGACCCGGGACGGCTACGTTTGCTGCTGGTGCTCGATGAAGAAAGCGGAGATCATTCTGCAGCCGCATCCGCTTTCACCGGTGCATACGCGGATCCTCAAACATCCGTCCGAGGCTGAGGTACTGGGTCAGGTGGTTGGCGTGGCTATGCGGCTGGACCATCGGGAGGTATCTGCTGCAGCAGGGAAGCAAGGGAATTCTGAATCAACTGAAGGTGAGCCGAAAGAAGGCCGTCGTCCTTGACAGGCGCTTTCAACACGAAGGAATTCGGCTTCAGGGCCTCCGCGTTCATGGGATTTTCCATGGCGTTCAACAGCTCACGGTAGATTTCGCGGACAGGCAGCCGGGTCAGTTCAGCGGCAGTTTCAGCATGGGCAGCGCCGATCGCCTCTTGCGCCGGTGCTTCACCAAATGTCCGGGTCAGACCCCAATGCTCGTACTTGCCTTCCGGGGTCTGTAGAGAGCAAATGTAGGCCAGTTTTTCCAAAAGAGTTGGCAACGCCGCCAGCGTGCGTCCTTGGAAGTCGTCTTTGGCTTTGCGAATCATGTTTCCTGGTTCCACCGGAGCACTGCTGCACACATCGGCAGTTTATAAAGTGCTCTTGTGTGAAACTACCACAATTCTGTGGGTTCACTGCAATTTTAGAATTCTTGTCCTGAAAACCGGAAATCGAATGGTTCCAGTTAGTTACAGCTGTTCGGGTGGAAAAAGCCCTGGCCCGGGCTCGAGCACTCAAGATGACACGTGGAACTCGCCATCTTGGTCTACCGTGATCCCGGTCACAGCTGATTCAGGCACTGTTTTATTATAATGTTGCTAACCACACTGAGTAATGGATCTGAGGATGAGGTGTCAAATCGCGTTACGGGCCGAACAACGGAAAAACTAACTCATGGCGACAGTTGACCTAACCATACAAGACAGCACCGCGCAGGCCCCCGGCCGCGACCGGATTGTGAACGATTTCAGCATTCAAGTGGCTACTGTGAACGGGTCCGGCTCGCAGTCTGCCAACACGGTTTTGCTGCGCAGCATCTTTCAAATGGGCGTGCCGGTCTCTGGCAAGAACCTTTTCCCGTCCAACATTGCCGGCCTGCCGACCTGGTACACCATCCGGGCCAGCAAAGATGGCTACATCGCCCGCAAGAAGGAAATCGATTTTCTGGTGGCAATGAACGCGGAAACCGCGCAAGAGGACGTACTGTCGCTTCCGCCAGGCGCCGTGTGTGTTTACGATGAGCCGCTGAATCTTTCCGCATTGCGCCAGGACATCACGTTTTATCCTGTGCCGTTTGACAAGCTGGTGGGGCCGGTTTGCCCGGAAGCCAAGCTGCGGCGGCTCGTTAAGAACATGATTTATGTCGGAGTGGTAGATGCGTTGCTGGGGATTGATCTTGAGGAGTCCGAGAAGGCACTGGTCAAGCACTTCGCCAAAAAGAAAAAGGCCGCAGAGCTGAATACAGCCGCCATTCACGCGGGCCATGATTATGCCAAGGCAACGTTCACCGCGCAGACTCCGTTCCATGTCGCGCGGATGAACGCAAACACGGGCAAACTCATCATTGACGGCAATGCCGCCGCCGCTCTGGGATGCATGTTTGCCGGCGTCACTGTGGTGACGTGGTATCCGATTACGCCCTCGTCGTCTTTGGTTGAGCAACTCATCGATTACCTGAAGCAATACCGCATTGGTCCGGATGGCAAGGCAACGTTTGCCGTGGTCCAGGCTGAGGACGAACTGGCCGCGGCCGGAATGGTGTTTGGAGCAGGCTGGGCAGGAGCGCGGTCCATGACGTCGACCGCCGGGCCCGGCATTTCGCTGATGGCCGAGTTTGTGGGCCTTGGCTACTACGCTGAGATTCCCGGAGTGATCTTCGACATTCAGCGAGTCGGTCCTTCGACCGGCTTGCCCACGCGCACTATGCAGGGCGACATTTTGGCGTGTGCCTTCCTCTCGCACGGCGACACTAAACACATTCTGCTGCTTCCATCTTCAGTCGAGGAGTGCTACAGCATGGCGATGGAGGCTTTTGAGATCGCGGAAAAATTCCAGACGCCCGTGTTTGTCATGTCCGATCTGGATCTGGGCATGAATAACTGGATGGCTGATCCTTTTGTTTATCCGGAAGCGCCCATCAACCGGGGCAAAGTGTTGAGTGAAGACGATCTGAAACGGCTCGGCAGCTTTGGCCGCTACAAAGACGTTGACGGCGATGGCATACCGTACCGCACGTTGCCGGGCACCAATCATCCGGCGGCGGCGTATTTCACCCGCGGCAGCGGACACAACGAAAAAGCGCAGTACAGCGAACGTCCGAACGACTACGTGAATAATCTTGACCGCCTGAGTAGAAAATTTGAAACCGCGCGCCACTTTATTCCGGGCCCGGTAAAGGAAACCAAAGTCGCGTCAAAAATCGGCGTGATTGCCTATGGCACCACGCATTGGGCCATGATTGAAGCATACGACCAACTTCGCCAGGAGTTCGATGTGGAAGTCGAATACCTGCGCTTGCGCGCTTATCCGTTCAATCCAAGCGTGCATGACTTCATCAAAGACCACGACCGCATTTACGTTGTCGAGCAAAACCGCGATGGCCAAATGTTCGAACTGCTCAAACTCGACATAGCAGCGGAACAGATCGTGAAACTCCGCAGCGTGCGCCACTACAACGGACTGCCGGTAGACGCGCGGTCACTCACGCAAGAAATCATCGCCCAGGAAGGCAGGTAAGAAATGTCAGCGACGACAACGCCCGCGCCGAAAACAAATCATGTTGGTCTTGCTGTGGTGGACTACCGCGGAGGCAAAACCACACTGTGCGCCGGCTGCGGCCATAACGCCATTTCAGAGCGGATCATTGACGCCATGTACGAAATGGGCGTTCGTCCGGAGAACGTGGCCAAACTCTCAGGGATTGGGTGTTCGTCCAAGAGCCCCGCATATTTCATGAACCGCGCCCATGGTTTTAATACGGTACACGGACGCATGCCCTCGGTCGCCACCGGCGTTGCACTAGCCAACCACAAGCTTGTGCTCCTGGGCGTTACCGGTGACGGCGACACGGCTTCTATCGGTATTGGGCAGTTTATTCACTTGATGAGGCGCAATCTGCCCATCATCTACATCATCGAAGACAACGGTGTTTACGGCCTGACCAAAGGTCAATTCTCCGCGACCGCCGACCTCGGCTCCAAGCTGAAGACCGGCGTGATCAATGATCTTCCTCCCATTGATACCTGCGCCCTGGCGATCCAGCTCGGCGCGACATTTGTGGCGCGTTCTTTTTCCGGAGACAAGCGGCAACTGCTTACGCTGCTCAAAGCCGCGGTCGCACATCGTGGCACGGTGATGATTGACGTGATTTCCCCGTGCGTCACATTCAATGACCATGAGGGCTCAACGAAGTCCTACAAGTATTCCAAAGACCACGACGAGCCAATCCAGGAAATCGGTTTTGTTCCCAGCTTTGAAAATATTGAAGTCGATTACGATCCCGGTACCACCACCACAGTCCGCATGCATGACGGCTCAGAGCTACGCTTGCGCAAACTGGCCCGCGAATACGATGCCACCAGCAAGGTCGGCGCCATGCATCTTCTGGCGGAGTCGCACGAAAAAGGTGAGATGTTGACTGGTGTGTTTTACGTCAACACCAAAGCGCCGAGCTTTATTGATCTACTGAACGTGGTCGACGAACCGCTGGCCAAATTGCCGCAGGACCGTGTGCGTCCGCCGAAACAGACATTGGACGAAATCATGGAGTCCCTGCGGTAGGCCGATTCTACCGAGTGCACTACAACGAACCGCCGCCGCGCAAGAAATTCAACGTAGAGACGCGGCACTGCCGCGTCTCACTCTTCGAGCGGGCGACACAAGTCGGGACCAAGTGCAACCGCTTCCGGTCCTCGCCAACGAGAGCGTAATCGAGAATTGCACAGTGAGACGTGGCAGTGCCACGTCTTCTACGTCACCGTTCTTGAACCGAGAGGACGGTATGCACCGCATCAATGTGTTTTGTGCGCCGCAATCCCGCACAGCACGGCGAGAAAAGACAGAAAATTATTCAAGCCCACATTTAGGGCCAGCAGGAGCAGTTGGCCGCCATGCCAGTACTTCATGGATTCGTAGGCAAAAGCTGAGAACGTGGTGAAACCGCCGCAGAATCCTGTTGCCAGAAGCAGCCGCCAGCGATCATGCGAGTGGTCTTCCGACCAGGTCAGAACAAAGCCCACAACAAAAGAACCAATCACATTGACCGCCAGCGTTCCGTAGGGAAAGCCCTGGTGATGAGTCTGTTGTGAGGAAAAATGAGTGATCAGATAACGAGCAGCGGCGCCCAGAGCGCCACCTAACATCACGAGCAGCAAGCCTTGCAGCATGGCGAACTCCTACGAAAGATTTGTAGGAGTCATCAGCCGTAACGGCGGTTAAAGGCGAACTCCATCGCCTTGTACGTCTTCATTTATGCTACAAGAAAAGAGCGCCGGGAATCAAAGAATGAAAGTGAGCTTGCGTTGAAAACAGTCGGCATCATCGGCGGGGTCGGACCGGAATCAACAATCGAGTACTACCGGCAGATCTTCGCCTGTTATCGCGAAGAAGTGCCGGACGGGACCGCTCCCTCGATCATCATCAACAGTATCGATGTCAAGAAGGTGCTGGGCCTGGTTGCGGATAAAGAGCTCGTGCAGTTGACCGATTACCTGGCAAGCGAAGTGCAACGGCTCTCTCGCGCTGGCGCTGATTTCGCGGTGCTGGCGGCGAATACTCCGCATATTGTTTTTGATGAAGTTCAACAGCGATCATCCATTCCGCTGATCAGTATTGTGCAAGCCACATGCGACGCGGCCAAGGCCCTGGGTTTGAAGAGAGCCGGTTTGTTCGGCACCCGCTTCACCATGCAGGCCGGTTTTTATCAGAATGTGTTTTCCCGCGAAGGAATTTCGATTGTCCTGCCGGCGCAGAGTGATCAAGCTTACGTGCACGACAAGTACGTCAATGAACTGCTCAAGAACGTTTTCCTGCCGGCGACCCACGACGCGCTCCTGGCGATTGCTGACAAAATGATCGAGCAGGAGCGCATCGAAGCATTGATTCTGGGCGGAACGGAGCTTCCGCTGATCCTGCGCGAGACTGCACGTCAAGGAGTTCCGTTTCTGGATACGACGCGCATCCATGTCCGTGCGGTAGTTGCGCAGTTGCTCACGTAGAATTCGATCTGCGTTTCGGCATCGCGGTGCATTTGATCTGCGCCGAATGCTCTAGAATTGCACCATGTCCATTCCGGCGCTGATATTTCGGCCGTATGACAAACTCGTCAAGATCACCCTTGCGGGCAAGGAATTCGAAGTCCCGGAAGGCAACATGCTTCTGCGGGCCATGCAGTATCTTTCACCGGAGGAAGTTGCGTGCGGACGTTTCTGCTGGAACGAAGAATGCCAGTATTGCCGCGTAAGTTTTGATCTGGGCGAAGGCACACAAGTGCGCGCCGCGCTTTCCTGCAAGCTGATGGTGCAAGAAGGTATGCGGATTACCGAGATGGCGCAGGAAATTCGGTATTGTCTGAGAGAGTTAGGACTAAAGAAGGAAGAAGGAAAGTAAAAAGTAGGGACTTACTGGTGCCGCGGGGAAGGTTTTGCGAAGTGGCCATTGGAGGCCGCGCCAGCGACCCCCAATTTGTTGAGACGGTCCCTGGCCTGTGCAGCTTCCGGACTTTTCGGATAACGTGTGATCAAATTACGCAGTTCTTTCACTCCGGCATCGCGCTGCCCTAGTTCCAGCAGAGCGAAGCCTTTCTTAAGACGCGCACCGGCGTCTTTGTTTCCGCCTGGGTATTGGTCCAGCACTTTGTTGTAGTCCGCAATGGCCGCCTGAAAGCTGCCGCGGCGATAGTCGATCTCCCCCAGATAGAACTGTGCATTGCCTGCGCGGTCTGTGTTGCCGTAGAACTGCAAATACTGTGCGAACTCCTGCGCCGCCAGATCATTTTTGCCACCGTTGAAATCTCCCAGCGCGCTGTTGTAGAGGGTGTCCGGAGGGGGAGCCTGGTTCTGAGCGCCAGTTGGTATGCCGGGCGTCTGGCCGGGTGGCGGGTTGTTGATGTTTTGCAGGGCCGCTTGTATGTCGTCGAGTTGTCGGGTGGTTCGGGCCAGGCGGGCCTTGAGTTCGTCCACCGAATCATGCAGGGCCTGAACTTGTCCGGAGAGCTGGTCCACCTTGGTGGCGGCGTCTGTGTTTTGCTGGCCCAACGTCCTTTGCAGGCTTTGCACGGACGAGTTCATTTTCGAGATGCTCTCGGACTGCTGGGTCATCAGGTCTTTCATGGCGCCCATACGTTCGTCGAGAGACTGCTGCATTCTTGCCATGTTGGCCTGAAGGATCTCGACCGTGGTCTGGAGTTGAATGAGCTGTTCTTTGGTGCCTGCGTGTGCCGGCTGGGCCACAAACAGCGTGAACACGGCGAGAGCGAGCGTAGCGGGAATAATGGATTTTTTCATAGCGTATGACTCGTTTTGCGCCGGACGGGACCTGGCCCGTCCGGCGTGAGTTGCTAGTGGATCAATACGAAGTGGTCGCGGCGGTTCCGCTGCCAGCAATCCTCGGTGGCTTCGGTGCAAGCCGGCTTCTCCTTGCCATAGCTGATGGTTTGGAGCCGGTCGGCACTGACCCCGGCCTGGATCAAAGCGTCCTTGGCCGCTCTGGCGCGGTTTTCACCCAGAGTCAGGTTGTACTCGGTAGACCCGCGGTCGTCGCAATTGCCTTCGATGCGAACTCTCCAATTTGGGTGCTGGCTGATGGCCCGCGCCGCCGTGGCCAGCGCCTGCTGCGACTGTGGACGCAGATCGTATCGGTCGTAGTCGAAGTAAATGTCGGTCACGTTTTGAGCAAAAATTTGTTCGTCGGTGAGCGTAATTGCCGGCGGCGTTATGTCGGCTGTCGGCGGCTCGGTCACGGTAACTGTGGCGTCAGCTTGCCGCGTGCCGCCTTTACCGATGGCGACCAGGTGGAACGTGGTGGTCCGTGCGGGCGAAACGTTCCTGGAGCCATTGGCATCCACGGCCCGGCCGTCCAGGGTCACTTGGTCCGCATTCTCGGTGTTCCAGGTCAGGGTTGAGGATTGGCCGCGCTCAATCGAGGCGGGACTGGCTGACAGAGCAGCCGTTACGGATTTAATCTCCGGTGGCTCTTGCGGTCTAGGCGGCTCCTTCTTTTTGCCGCAGCCGGTGATCAGCACCAGAAAAAACAAAGATATCAGGATGAGGGTCAGGTTTCTCGTGCGGTGGTTCACTTCATGTCCTCCCAAAAAACAATGCGAGTGTACTCGCCTGAGCTTAAATTTGAAACCAGAAAAATTTATTTAAAACTCCAATTGGGTTGCGAATTCCTGCCTTCACGGGTGAGTTGCTGCTGGTGCGTTCCGTCGGCCAGCATGGTCCAGATCTGTTCGCCGCCCGCGCGGGTGGACTGGAAAACAATGTGACGCCCGTCCGGTGACCACGAGGGGAAGTCATTCTTGCCGGCATCATGCGTCAATTGTACAAACTGTCGTGATGCGATATCCATAAGATAAATATCCTGTCCGCCGGGGAGGCCGGGGCCATAATGGCGGGTCCAGGCAAAGGCCAGCAACAGCCCGTTGGGCGACCACGAGGGCGAAACCGCATAGCCCTGGTCGGTGACTTTCTGCAAATTACTGCCGTCCACATCCATGGTGTAAATCTGGGGCAGGCCGCCTCGTCCGCTGACGAAGGCAATTTGGGTATTGGTCTTAGGATTGAAGACCGGAGAAATATCTGTCTTTCCGGCCGTCAGGCGCTTGGGCTCTCCTCCGGAAGCGTCTGCCATGTAGATTTCTGAAGATCCCGTACCCATGGAAGAAGCCAGGGCAATTTTTGTTCCGTCGGACGACCAGGCAGGGGAATAATTGCTGCCGCCAAACTGCCGGAAGGTAACCAGCCGGCCCAGATCGAGCGAGTACATCATGATCTGCCATGAACTGGCGCCCAGCCCGCTGAAGGCCACGCGGGAATTGTCGGGCGAGACCCGCGGCGAAAGGGCGACCGAGCCCAGATGCGTGAGCTGGTGCTGGCCTGCGCCGTCATAATCCATGGCCCAGACTTCCTTGTGTCCGCCCCGTGCGCTGATGTAATAAATCTTCGTTTCGGCCACGCCCGGTATGCCTCCGCCGAGGCGGAAGATGATTTCATCGGCAAAGCGATGGGCGATCAGTCGGGCATTGTCCGCGTTGGCTTCCTCGTTGTATTGCTTTCCCAGCACCTGAGGCGAAGCCGAATTCTTGGTATCAAACAGCCAGCCCTGAACAGCCACTCGGCCATTGCTCACGCCCAGATTTCCAAAGGCCACCATGGCCGCGTTGGGCGGAGGATTGCCCCATGCGTCCAAATTCATTTCGGTGGGCCGGCCCGGCATCAGCATGGGATAGAAGCTTTTGGATACCATTTCGAAAATGCCGGAGTTGTCCAGATCAGTCCACAGTGTCTGGTTGAACACCTGGTTGAGTGGAGCAGTCTGCGGTTCAGCGTTGGCGGACCGGAAATCAGGGACAGCCAAACGGATGGGCGCGCCGCGATTGGTGCCGGTGCGAATCCAGTCTTGTGCCGAAGCTGGCGCCAGTGACGCGGCCAGCAATATCAATAAGAGTGTGGAGTTTTTCCAAGCTGCTTTCAACATGGGTCTGCTTACCTCTGATAATCGAACCAGAATTCTACCGAAACCCTGCCATGAGAGGGCGTGGGCCCAAAGCCATCAATGCGCTGGATTGCCCTGACTGCCGACTGGTCCAGCGCGGGAATGCCACTGGACTGTTCGATGCGGGCGTTGCTGGGTGTGCCGTCCGGCTGAATGTCAAAAAGAATATACACGCGATGCCCGACAGCGTTGGGGCCAATTTCCACCGTGTACCAGTTGTTCGATACTTTATTGTTCACAACCTGCACGTACCAGCCATATCGGCTGCCGAAGTCTCCGCCACCCTGAAAATTAAATCCACCTTTAATATGGGCGGTCGAGAACGCACCGTAAGGGCCGCTCACCGGTCCGCCTTCACCGTAGGCAATCACGTTCGGCGGATTGGTGATGGGTTGTGGACGGTTATGCGCCGGCGGTGAAGGAATTTTGTCGATCCTGTGTTTCACGTCTTTGTCGGGAATAGGGACGACGCTCTTGTCTTCAATCGCCACCTGTGGGACCGACTGTGTGATGCCTTTATTTTCGGTGGCGACAATGTTCTCTGTCGGCGTCTGCGGCTGGGGCAGCGGAACACCGGCAGAGCTGACAAGAGTGGCGCTCATCGCGTCACCGGTGGGGCCTCCAGCACTATCTGCGCCCCAGTTGGTGCCGGACGCAAAGCCCAGGTAGCCAACAAAAAAGATGACCGCCGCCAAAAGCAGATGGAAGCCCACGGACATGGCCACAGGCCCTGTCCATCCTTCTCTTTCTTCGAAGATGTCGGCGCGCATCATCTTCAGTTTCCGTCAACCTTCCGGCGAATGCTTTCTATTTCTTGCCCTGCTGAATCGGCTGGGTCACGATACTTACGTTCGTGATGCCGGTACTCTTTACGGCATCCATCACCGTTGCAAACGCGCCAAAGGGAACGTTTTCATCGGCCCGGACATAAATCGACTGCCCCTTCGGATCGCGAATCTTCCGTCGCAACTGGTTTGCAATGTCATTGATGTTAATCGGATCATTGCCCAGAAACACTTCCTGCTTGCTGTTGATGGTGATGACCAAACGCTCGTCCGCGATCTCCTTGACGGTGCGGGTCTTGGGAACGGAGACTTCAATCCCGGACTGCAACACCGGCGCGGTGAGCATAAAGATAATCAGCAGCACCAAGACCACGTCCACCAACGGTGTGATGTTGATTTCAGAAAGTGATGTTTGCGTGCGGCCGCGGGCGTTGGTAAAGGCCATCAGCGCCCCTCCGTGCCTGGGCCGCCTCGCTCAATCATGTTCAACAGTTCCAGGGAGAAGTCATCCATGCGCGCGGCAAACTCGCGCATGCGCTGCGTGAACTGGTTATACGCAATCACCGCCGGGATGGCCGCGAACAATCCGGCAGCCGTGGTGATGAGCGCTTCAGAAATTCCCGGAGCGACTGCGCGGAGAGTGGCAGCGCCGGCATTGCCCAGTCCGTGAAAAGCGTCAATGATGCCCCAGACTGTCCCAAATAGCCCAATGAACGGCGTGATCGCGCCCGTGGTCGCCAGCCAAGTCAGGCGGCGTTCCAGGCGCGTCAACTCTTCGGAAGCGGCGATCTGCGTGGCGCGGTGTACGGCGGTAATGTTGCGCGTCCCCTGTCGCTTGAGTTCGTTGTAGCCGTTCTCAAACACAGGCACCAGCGGGCTGGGATTGAATTGCTCCGAGACCGCGGCCACGTCCTGAAGGCGCTGCGCTTTGCGGAATGCACGCAAGAAGCGCGCGCTCTGCACCCGCGCCCGGCGTAGCGATGACCATTTGGAAAGAATAATGGACCAGGAGAGAACGCTGAAAAACAGAAGAATCACCAGAACGGCCTGGGCCACTGGCCCGGTTTCGCGAATCAGGGATACGATCTCCCCGCCAATGAAAGAGCCAACCAAAGATGTCTTTATCATTATCATCATTGCAAGTCAGCGCCTCTGTTCAGTTCACTCTTTGACCGTAACATCATGGAGTTGTGGCGTCAACGGGCGGGCGAAGCAGGAGATTGAGGGAGTACGATAGTGCGCATGTTGAGTGTGGTCGTGGTGTATCTCGGACTGATCGCCGCTTTTGTCGGCGTGATCTCGGTGACGAAGCCGCTGGTCTTTCTTGCGATTCATACTCGACGCCAAGGTCTCATTGTGGTGCTCGCTGGACTCGTAGTCGCCGTGATTGGCGCGCTGCTTCCCGCGAGCGACATGCGCGTTGCCGCGCCGCGCACGCAACTTGACCAGTTCATGCCGGTGTACCAGTTCAGCGAATTTCACTCCATCCGCGTCAAGGCATCAAAGGAGCAAGCTTATCGTGCGATCAAGCTGGTGACGGCGGATGAGATCCATTTCTTCCGCACGCTGGTATGGGTTCGCCGCTTCGGCCGGAGTGGGCCGGAGAGCATCTTGAACATGCCCGAGCAGAAGCCGATTCTTGATGTGGCTGCACGAACGTCATTTCTTGTTCTGGCTGAAGAGCCAAACCACGAGCTTGTGCTGGGTTCGCTGGTGGGTTCTCCAAGAGGGTGGAAGCCCACGGGCGAGCGCACATCGGAGCGCTTCAAGTTGTTATTGACCCAACCCGGATTCGCAGTGGCGACAATCAACTTTCTGGTGGAAGACGCCGGGCCAGGCGAATGCATCGTCACGACCGAGACGCGTGTCTATGCCACGAACGCGAAAGCCCGCCGCCGCTTTGCTGCCTATTGGCGGGTGATCTATCCAGGCAGCGCGCTGATTCGCCGGGAGTGGCTGCGGGCCATCGCGAAGCGGGCGGAGGCGCGGTAGATTGGTTCGGCGTCAGATACTGTAAAAGAGAATGCGTCCCACGGGATCAATCTGCTGCAGCAGATCAAAATCGCCAAAGTTGCGAGTGAGTACAGTGAGGCCGTGTTTGCGTGCGGTCGAAAACAAAAGCGCGTCATTCAGAACACGCCGCCTGTCCGCCGGACCATATTGTTGTAATCGGCTGAGCGTGCCTGCCAGTACCCCTGCATCAAGCCATATTTGGCGGTCCGGTGTGAGAGTACGATGGGCCGGCCTCCGTCCGATGATTGCAACTACTTGCTCTACGACCGCACGCGTTCCGGGATGGCCTGGATCAAGATGTCCGCAGAGCAATGCCAACTCTGCGCTGGTCACCGTCGAGTGCCAGGCCTCAGCGGCATGCAAGACCAGTTCGGCGTCCCTTGGGAAGCGTGCCTGCAGTATGTCGATGTACACAGTGGTGTCATACAGAAGCTTGGCATGTTTCTCCCACGACGGCCCAATGAAATGAAGCTGTGATTTCGGCCGGGGTCTCAATTGCTCGCGGCGCTTGTCTGGCTTAATTCGGCGCAGAATGTCTTTGAACTCAGAGTTCATGAAGTGCCGGCTTGGCTCAAAACTCCAGATTCAGGTCTTTGGGGACCATGCCGCGTTGGGAGAGCAACCAATCTACATAGTCGTCCGCAACAGCGAGGTTCGCCAGCGCCATCTGGATGAGTCCGGTATCCGACTTGATGCCCGTACGCGCTTTGGCGCGGGCAACCAGCGCTTCCGGCATGCGTCCGCGGACTACTTTAGTGCGGGTCCCGCGCAGCAGTCCGCTCTGGGCCGCGATCGTCAAAACGTCTTGCAGCCGGGTCGATCGAGGCGCGGACGCAGCGGGTTTCTTCTTTGCAGATTGTGCCATGACATTATTGTAGCACAAGATTGTTATCTATGTGCTACATTGAAAAGTCGGGGGCCGGCGCCGGGCAGGCTTGTGGAATTTATGCCTGCGCGGTGTGCTATCCTGCGCTGAATTCCTAACGAAAGGCTTTGCCGGTGCTGCTGGAGCTGCGAGTCGAAAACTATGCGGTGATTGACAGCCTCACTGTCGAGTTTGCGCCGGGGCTGAACCTGCTTACCGGCGAAACTGGCGCGGGCAAGTCCATTCTGATTGACGCCATGTCGCTCCTTCTAGGCGACAAGGCTTCCACCGAAATGATTCGCCACGGCGCAGACAAAGCCATGGTCAGCGGCGTGTTTGAAGCGGATGAGCCGGCGCTCAAGCGAATTCTAGAAGACAACGGTATCGAGCCGGAAGGCAACCACATCATCGTGAAGCGCGAGATTGCCGGCGGCGGCAAGGGACGCGTGTTTGTGAACAACCAGCCAGCTACAGTCGGACTGCTGCGGCAGCTTGCGCCCGCGCTGGCGTCGGTGCATGCGCAGAATGAAACCATTCTGGCGTTCGATGCGGCTGCCCGCCTGGAACTTCTGGATAGCTTCTGCTCTCAGCATAAAGCTGCAGGCGCCAATAACCTGCAAGCGCTCGCGGAAAAGTACGCTGCCTGGGCCGCGGTCCGCGATCGTCTGGCGGAGATAGAACGCGACGAGCAAGATCGGCTGCGTATGGTTGACTTGTGGAGCTTCCAGAAAAAAGAAATCGAATCCGCTAATCTCCAGCCGGGAGAAGATCTCAAGCTGGAAACAGAGAAGCGCGTCCTGGCCAACGCAGAGAAACTCTACACCGGAGCGATGGCCGCTTACGAATTGTTGTACGAAGCGGACTCATCCGCGCTGGCTGACCTTTCTGCGGCCCGCAAGCATCTGGAAGAGCTGGCGCGCTTTGATGCCAAGTTTCAGGAAGCGCTCACGTCGTTGCAAAGCGCGAAGGCCGCCATCGAAGACGTCAGCGCGACCGCGCGTGATTATGCTGAAGCCATTGATGCTTCTCCCGAACGCCTGGCCCAGGTTGAAGACCGGCTGGCGCTGCTCGACCTTTTGAAGCGCAAGTACGGGCAGACGGTCGATCACATTATTTCGTACGGTGAAGACGTCGCCCGCAAACTCGACGAGATCGAGAACAGAGAAGAGATCACGCGCGATCTGCAGAAGCAGTTCGCCGTTGCCGCTGCTGCATATCTTGCTGCTGCGCAGGCGGTCTCCAAGCGGCGTTACGCTGCTGCCAAGGAATTGCAAAAACTGGTGGAAGCGGAGATCAACCAGTTGGCGATGAAGTCGCACTTCAAGATCGAAGTCTCCGGGGCGGACGGTCCGGCCAACTGGACTGCCACCGGCTTTGATACCGTGACGTATCTTATCTCCACCAATCCCGGCGAGCCGCTGAAGCCAGTGGAGCAGATTGCTTCCGGCGGTGAACTTTCCCGCGTGATGCTGGCGCTCAAAGCGACCATCGAGATTGGAAAACAAGCAAAGGCTGGCATACAGCGCACTTTGGTCTTTGATGAAATCGATTCCGGTATCGGCGGACGCGCGGCGGAAGCCGTTGGCCAGAAATTAAAGTCCCTGGCCAAAGCCAACCAGGTGCTCTGCGTGACGCACCTGCCCCAGATCGCATCTTTTGCAGACCATCATTATCTGATCGAGAAACTGGAGTCTGCTGGCCGCACCAGAACCAAAGTCCGCCTGCTCGATGCCAGTCAGAGAACAGAAGAAGTTGCCCGCATGTTGAGCGGCGCCAAGCTGACCGAGACTTCCCGCCAGCACGCGGAGCAATTGCTGAAGACAAATGCGTGATGCCTACCGCAGATTTGCGCGGATGGGCGCGGATCAGTCACCCTGAGGGAACGGGAGAATTCCTTATGGCCAAAGTTTTTCTTGCTATCTTCTGGGGTGGTCTGGCTTGCGGCGTCCTGGACATCACTCAGGCCTTCATCGCCTGGGGCCTGATGGGAACCAGGCCGGTCATGATCCTGCGTCATATTGCCAGCGGCCTGCTCGGCCCCAAGGCTATGCAGGGTGGCACGGCAATCGCTGTCCTCGGCCTCGCGTTGCATTTTTTCATCGCTTTTTCGGCGGCGGCAGTCTATTACACTGCCAGCCGCTGGCTTGGTTTCATGACCGAGCGGGCGGTTCTCGCCGGGCTGCTTTATGGAGAAGCAGTTTTTCTTTTTATGTATTTTGTTGTGGTCCCGCTCTCGGCTGCGGCAAAAAGTCAATTCACCATGGCTACGCTCGTCACTGGGCCGATCGGACATATGTTCCTAGTGGGGCTGCCGATTGCGCTGGCCGTGCGCCACGATTCGAGGTGAGCTTAATCGGTATAACCTGTATCGGACTGCTACTTTAAGCAGGGGCCATGACAAAGCGTGCGTCTCAAAAATTGCCGCCGATCCATCCCGGCGAGATTCTGCGGGAAGATTACTTGAAGCCGCTGGGGCTAACGGCGCACCGTCTTGCGACGGCACTGCGGGTGTCAGCGACCCGAATCGCAGAAGTCATTCATGAGCGGCGGGCAATCACAGCAGACACCGCCATCCGCTTGGGCCAGTATTTCAACACAACCCCCCGGTTCTGGCTGAATCTTCAGACTGCGTACGATCTGGAAGTTGCGGAAGACCGGATCGGCGCTCGGATTGGGAGCGAAGTGCAGCCTGCGGGCGCAAAGCTATCCGCCTAAAAGGCTGCGAGATTCTCGTCTCTCGTCCCCTTTACCGCCAGATTCCACCAATCAATGCTAAATCTCGCTCTTTCAATGGCTTACCTTCGTCCCCACGTTAACGATCGGTTAAACTTAGGTGACTAAATTGAGCCCCCAAAATGTATAATTCTGCACACATGCCTGAAGAAGCCAAGACTTTACTGCTCCTGAAGCCCCGGGGTTTTTGCGCCGGGGTTGTGCGTGCCATTGATATTGTCCGCATTGCGCTGGACGCCTTCGGCCCGCCGATCTATGTGCGCAAAGAGATCGTTCACAACCGCTATGTGGTGGAAGAACTGAAAGCCAAGGGCGCCATTTTCGTAGACGAAGTCTATGAAGTCCCGGACGGCCAGCGGCTGATTTACAGCGCCCACGGCGTTTCGCCCACAGTGCGTGAAGCGAGCAAGCTGCGCGACCTGCGCATCATTGACGCAACTTGTCCTCTGGTGACCAAAGTCCACGTGGAAGCTGTGAAGTACGCCAACGGCGGCTACAGCATTATTCTGATCGGCCATCGCGACCATGATGAAGTCATCGGCACGCTAGGCGAGGCCCCGGACGTCACGCAGGTCGTGGGCAGTCCGGAAGAAGTGGAGTATCTGGAAGTTCCCGATCCCACGCGCGTCGCGTATATTACGCAGACCACGCTCAGCCTGGATGAAACTCAGGATGTGATCGCAGCGCTGCGCAAAAAGTTTCCTTTGATCGAAGGCCCGCACGCGCAGGATATCTGCTATGCCACGCAGAACCGCCAGACCGCGGTGAAAGACGTGGCGCATCAGGCCGACCTGCTGCTGGTGGTTGGATCGGAGAACAGCTCCAACTCCAACCGGTTGGTGGAAGTTTCCACCAACCTGGGCACGCCTTCTTATTTGATTGATACCGCGAATGACATACGGCCCGAGTGGCTGGAGGGCGTGAAGACTGTCAGCCTCACCGCCGGCGCTTCTGCTCCGGAAGTTCTCGTGGAGCAGGCAGTGGAGTTTCTCCAGCAAAAAGGGTTTACCAACATCCGCGAGGTGGAGGTCATGCCGGAAAACGTCCGGTTTGGTCTGCCGCCGGAAATCGTGGAAGCCATTGCCGCGGCCCCAGCTGCGGTGGAGTAAGCCATGAGCGAGAAGGTCGGACGGCATCCCGCACAAATGCTGTTCGGAAAAATTGATGACCTGCTGGGCCGTGTGACTCACGGCATGGAACAGGCGCGCGACTACCTGTTCGCGCAGCAGCGTGAGGACGGATACTGGTGCGGCGAGCTGGAAGCCGACACCACGCTGGAATCCGACTACATCATCATTCACACGCTCCTGGGTACGGGAAACCTCGGCCGCATGCAGCGGGCGGTGCCGGAGATCCTGCGTCATCAAAATCAAGACGGTGGCTGGCCGATTTACGGTCACGGTGCTTCCAACGTCAGCGCGTCCGTCAAGGCTTACTTTGCGCTCAAGCTGATGGGCTACAAGCCGGACCATCCAGTGCTCGAGCGTGCTCGCGCCGTCATCCTGCAACTGGGCGGCGTTACCGAGTGCAACACGTTCACCAAAATCTATCTTTGCTTTCTCGGTCAGTATGACTGGGAGGCTGTTCCCTTTGTTCCGCCGGAAATCGTCCTGTTCCCGAACTGGTTTTGGTTCAACATCTACGAGATTTCCTCTTGGTCGCGGGCCATCCTGGTGCCGCTCTCGATTGCTTATGCCAAGAAGCCGCTGAAAAAGCTACCCGCGGAAATGTGCATTGATGAGTTGTTCACTGATGGACGCCACGCCAAGAACCTGCATCTCAAGTGGAACAAGACGTTCATCTCCTGGCGCAATTTCTTTCTGGTGCTGAACCGCCTGGGACATTTCTGCGAACGTTTCCACATACGGCCGTTGCGCACTCTGGCATTGAAGAAAGCCGAAAAATGGATGCTGGAACGTTTTGAAATGTCGGATGGCCTGGGCGCCATCTATCCCGGCATTCTGAATTCCATCATCGCGTTGCGCTGCCTTGGGTATTCCACCGACGATCCGCAGGTAATCCGCGCGTTGGATGAATTTGAAAAGCTGGGCATTGAAGAGCCCGGCATTCCCGGCATCTCCGAGCCGAGCTTCCGCATGCAACCCGCGATATCGCCGGTGTGGGACACAGCCTACGCCGTATTTGCTTTGGGCGAGAGCGGCGTCTCCAAGTCCGATCCGCGAATGATCAAAGCTGCTGACTGGCTGCTGACCAAGGAAGTACGCCAGAAGGGCGACTGGGCGGTGAAAGTCCGCAATGTTGCTCCCGGCGGTTGGTACTTCGAATTCAATAACGAGTTTTACCCTGACGTGGATGACTCCGCCATGGTCCTGCTGGGCCTGGATAAAGTTGACAATCCGCGCGAACGCTATCAGCACCAGGTATCCACACGCGCTATTGATTGGATCTTTGCCATGCAGTGCAAGAACGGCGGCTGGGCGTCGTTCGATAAAGACAATACGCGCATGGTCTTCCAGCAAGTTCCTTTTGCCGATCACAACGCCATGCTCGATCCGCCGACCGTGGACATCACAGGCCGCGTCCTGGAAATGCTGGCCGCGTATGGCTGCACCCAAGATGATCCGCGAGTAAAGAAAGCGATCAAGTTCATCCTGAGCCAGCAGGAGCCGGATGGTTCGTGGTTCGGACGCTGGGGCGTGAATTACATTTACGGCACCATGCAAGTTCTGCGCGGTCTGGAAGCCATGGGTGTGGACCTGCATGAGCCTTACGTCCAGCAAGGGGCGGAGTGGTTGCGCATGGTCCAGAACCCTGATGGCGGTTGGGGCGAAAGCTGCGGATCGTATGACGATCCTACCGCGCGCGGCATTGGTCCCAGCACTCCGTCACAAACGGCGTGGGCGATTATGGGCCTGCTGGCCGGCGGCGACACGCGCAGCGAGTCCGTTCAGCGCGGTATTTTGTATCTTCTGGAAAAGCAGCGGGCCGATGGCCACTGGGACGAAGACGAATACACCGGTACGGGATTCCCGCGGGTCTTTTATCTCGCGTATCACCTGTATCGCGACTATTTCCCGTTGATTGCGCTTTCCACGTATGCGCAAAAGTTCTCGGCGCTGGATGGTCGTGAAAGCAGCCCGGGGTATCAGCGCGGCTAACGGTGCGCAGATCGGTGGAAGAACGGCCCTTCAGGGCCGTGAAAAGAGTTGAACAAGAATCCGGGGCTTTAGCCCCGGCTAGAGAACGTTGGAGGAATTTTGCCAGTACCTATTTCACAGATGTGGACGGTCGCGAGCTACGTAGTCAAACAAAAGCTCGCGGGTCGCAAGCGCTATCCGCTCGTGCTGATGCTGGAGCCGCTCTTCCGCTGCAATCTGGCTTGCGCCGGATGCGGCAAGATCCAATATCCGGCCCACATCCTGAAGAAAGAACTTACGCCCGAAGAGTGTTTCCGCGCCGTGGAAGAATGCGGCGTGCCTACCGTCAGCATTCCTGGCGGCGAGCCGCTCATGCATTCCCAGATCGATAAGATTGTGGAAGGCCTGGTCGCGCGCAAGAAATACATTTACCTGTGCACCAATGCGCTGCTGCTCAAAGAGAAGCTCGACCTCTTCAAACCGAGCAAGTATCTGACGTTCTCCGTACACATGGACGGCCAGCGCGACCACCACGATTTTTCTGTCTGCCGTGAAGGCGGCTACGACCTGGCGATGGAAGGCATACGCAAGGCTTTGAAGCGCGGTTTCCGCGTCACCACCAACACCACGCTCTTTGACGGCGCTGATCCGAATAGCGTGCGCGCTTTCTTTGACGAAATGATGGACCTCGGCGTCGAGGGCATGATGCTTTCGCCTGGCTATTCGTACGACAAAGCGCCGGACCAGAAACATTTTCTCGGCCGTGCACGCACGCGGCGCATGTTCCGCGCCATTCTGTCGAACCGCAAGAAAAGCTGGCGTTTTAATATGTCGCCGCTGTTTCCAGAATTCCTGATGGGCAAACGCGATTATGCCTGCACGCCGTGGGGCATGCCCACATATAACCTGTTTGGCTGGCAGAAGCCTTGTTATCTGCTGCAGGATGGCTATGCCGATACTTTCAAAGAACTGATGGCGGCTACCGAGTGGCAGAATTACGGGACGGAGTCGGGCAATCCGAAATGCGCGAACTGCATGGTGCATAGCGGCTATGAAGCTTCCTCCGTCGATGATGGCTTCGGTTCGCTCCGCGGGTTCTTCGCCATGGTCAAAGCGTCTGTATTCAGCGGCACCTACAAAGATGAAGAAGCTCTCCAGATGCTGAACGAAACGACCCGTCCGGTGCACAGCTACAATCCGCTGGTGCAAATTGCGGAATCTCCCGCGCACCTCGAAGAAACGGTGTCAACAATATGAGCGGCTCCGCCAATGGACGACAAGCCGTGGAAGATCCGGCGTTGCTGGCCAAAGACCCCGACACGCTTGAAGTAGTCCCGGGATTCGCGCACGAGAAGCTAGAAGGCTGGGTGCCTGAGCTGGCCAGCGAAGAGGAAGTCCGCAGCGCACTGGAAAAAGCGTTCGACTATCGCGGCGACGTGATCATCACACGCAAAGACGGTACCACGATCGAAGGCTACATTTTTGATCGACGCACGGGCCGGACCTTAATCGAGTCGGTTGTCCGCCTGCTGCCGAAGGATTCCAACCAGAAAATTGTGGTGCCGTATGCCGAAATCGCCGCGCTGAAATTTTCCGACCGCGATCCGGCAGCGGGCAAGAGCTGGGAAGCCTGGGTCAAGAAGTACTGGGAAAAGAAACAGTCGGGTGAGAAAAACATCAGGATTGAGCCAGAAGCGCTTTCTTAGCCAACATCCCGAGCGTAGCGAGGGAACCCTATGATCCTGAAGGGTCTCGTTTCTGAGAACAAGTTTGAAGCGGCAACTGCGATCTCTTTACCTGGAGACTATTCTCGGCCATAGGGATCCCTCGCTGTCGCTCGGGATAAAACCTCTATGAAAGTCTTCATCACAGGAGCCACCGGGTTCGTCGGCAGTCACGTAGCGCGTGCGCTTGCTGGCCAGGGTGCAGATTTACGCCTGCTGGTCCGCTCCACCAGCCGTATGGACAACATCGCTGACTTGAAGGCTGATCGGGTCACGGGCGACCTGCGCGAGCCTCAGTCGCTGAAGAAATCCATGTCGGGCTGTGAGTTTGTCTTTCACGTTGCGGCCGACTACCGGCTGTGGGTCCGCGATCCTGACGAAATGTATCGAGCGAACGTGGAAGGCACGCGGGCCATCATCAGCGCCGCGCAGCAGAGTGGAGTGCGCCGCGTGATCTGCACCAGTTCGGTGGCGACTATGGGATTCACGAAAGAAGGCCACGTTGCCGACGAGAGCTCCCCTGTATCTCTCAGTGATATGGTCGGCCACTACAAGCGCTCCAAGTTCATGGCAGAGCAGGTTGCGTTGGAAGCAGGGAAGAGCGGAGCCAACGTGGTGGTGGTCAATCCCACAACGCCGATTGGCGAAATGGACATCAAGCCTACGCCCACCGGAAGAATCATCGTTGATTTTCTCAATCGAAAGTTTCCCGCTTACGTGGACACAGGCTTGAATCTGGCTGACGCCAACGAAGTCGCTCGCGGGCATCTGCTGGCCATGGAGAAAGCGATTCCCGGTGAACGCTACATTCTGGGCGGCGAGGACCTGACGTTGAAGCAGATATTAGACAAGCTGTCTGCACTCACGGGATTGCCATCACCGACGATGAGAGTTCCCCATGCTGTGGCGATGGGGTTTGCAGTGTTCGACCAGTTCATCACAGGGACGCTTCGTGGCAAAGAGCCCCGCGCTACCGTTGACGCCGTAAAGATGGGCCGCAAGAAGATGTTTGCTTCATCGGCTAAAGCAGAACGCGAACTGGGATACAAAGTCCTTCCAGTGCAGGATGCACTGCGCCGGGCGATCAATTGGTTTCAAACGCACGGCTACGTGGAAGCGGCAGGCCAGATTGCCACGGCCGGAGCATGAGCAAAGTTGCCGTCATTGCTGCGCTGGAACGTGAATTACAACCCTGGGTCCGTGGTTGGAATCAAATAGTACTAAGTCAGAATAGCGGAACTTTCCGGCTCTATGAGAAAGACGGCATTATCGCCGTAGCGGGCGGCATTGGCTGCACGCGGTCGGAGTTGGCGGCCAACGCAGTGGTAGCAAAGTTTCGGCCGCAGATGTTGATTTCGGCCGGGCTTGCCGGAGCGTTGATTCGCAGTTTGAAAGTGGGCAGCGTTATCACGCCAAACGTTACTGTGGACGCAGCCAGCGGGTCCGAATATCGCAGTGTCTTTGGGGCGGAGATGGTCGGGGGCGGCATTCTGGTGAGTGCGAGTGAAATTGCTGAATCGAAAGATGCCAGGGCCGGTTTGGTGGAACGCTTCCATGCGCTTGCTGTAGATATGGAAGCCGCGGGAGTGGCCAAAGTGGCGCAGCAGGAGCAAATTACGTTTCGCTGCGTGAAAGCGATCTCTGACGAGTCGGATTTTCAGATGCTACCTCTGAATAAGTTTGTGGACACACAAGGCAATTTTCAGACTGGAAAATTCGTTTTTTGGGTTAGTATTCGCCCTTGGTATTGGGGCAAGACCATTGCCCTGGCCCAGAATACGAAACGCGCGACACGGGCACTTTGCGGCTGGCTCGCGAAGAATGTGCCAACGAGTTAGAGCTGACTAATGCAAACGGCAACTCAAAAAACCGGAAACGACTCTGACGCAATTCCGCAGTCCATGCAGGCTGCCGTGTATCACGGCAAGCAGGATGTGCGTTTGGAACAGGCGCCGGTTCCTCAGATCGGAATCGGCGAAGTCCTGATTCGGGTCCACACTTGTGGCATCTGCGGCACAGATCTAAAGAAGATCGCCACCGGCTCACACTCCGCGCCCAGGATTTTTGGCCATGAAACCGCCGGCCAGATTGTTGCCGTAGGCCAGGGAGTCAAAGACTTCCAGATCGGAGATCGGGTGATGGTTTTTCATCACATACCCTGCGGCGAGTGCTATTACTGCCGCCACAAGGTTTTTGCCCAATGTCCGGTATATAAGAAGGTCGGTGTCACGGCCGGTTTTGAGCCCAGCGGAGGTGGATTTGCCGAGTATGTCCGGGTAATGGACTGGATCGTCCGCCGCGGACTGGTTAAAATCCCAGATTCGGTCTCCTACGAGCAGGCTTCCTTTATTGAGCCGGTAAACACTTGTTTGAAGGCCATTTACGCCCTTGGGCTCCAGCGCGATGAGACGGTTTTGGTCATCGGACAGGGGCCTATTGGCATCATGCTGGCGGTCCTGGCCAGCCGGACGGGTGCGACGGTAGTAACTTCCGATTTGTATCCTCAACGGCTTACAATAGGTAGGAGCTACGGGCTCGGCCACAGCGTGAACGCGGCTGAGGCTGATCCGCTGGCGAAAGTTCGGGAATTGACCGAAGGTCGTGGCGCAGATGCCGTGATTCTGGCCACTGCCGGCAACAGCCTGATTCGTCCCGCGATGGACGCCGCAAGACCCGGCGGCAGGATCATGTTATTTGCTCAGACGCAGCGTGGCGAAGTCGCTATTGATCCGGCTGCGGTTTGCGTCGATGAGAGAACGTTAATGGGATCGTATAGCGCTTCGGTGGACCTGCAAGACGACACCGTACGCCTGGTGTTCAGTGGCGAGATTGATTTTGCACGGCTGATTACACATCGCTTTCCGCTACAGCGCGCGGTGGAAGCTTTGCAGTTGGCGGCGAATCCGGGCCCCGATTCAATGAAGGTGGTCATACAACCTGGAATGGAGTGGCAGAAAAATTGAAACGACAAATGACAGCGGCGGTCCTCTACGGTAAAGAGGACGTGAAAATTGAACAGGTCCCGATCCCCGTGCTCGATTCGGGAGAAGTGCTGGTGAAGGTGAACGTTGCCCTGACCTGTGGGACAGACCTGAAGGTTTTCCAGCGTGGATATCACGCGCGCATGATTGTGCCGCCGGCACTGTTCGGTCACGAGCTCTCCGGCGTTGTCGCCGAAGTTGGCCCCGGCGTGCGCGATTTTCGCAAAGGCATGAAGGTTGTCGCACTGAATTCCGCTCCTTGTGGTTCCTGTTTCTATTGCCTGCGTCGTCAGGAAAATATCTGTGAAGATCTTCTGTTCAACAATGGCGCCTATGCCGAATACATCAAGATTCCGCGCCGCATTGTCGAAGCCAATATGCTGGCGCTACCGGACGACGTTAGTTTTGAGTCCGCTGCCATGACCGAGCCTTTGGCCTGCGCCATCCGCGGACTGCAGGAGACGGGCGCCGACATTGGTGACACCGTTGCCATTATTGGCGCTGGACCGCTGGGGTTGATGCTGGTGCAGGTTGCAAAACTTGCTGGATGCAATGTGATTTCCGTGGTCAAGCGCGATGAACAAGTTGCCGCGGCTAAACGCTTTGGTGCGGATGACGTTGTGCACCTCAGCAAAGTGAAAGATCCGGTACAAGCTGTCATTGGCCTGACGGAAGGGCGCGGTCCGGACACGGTCATTGAAGCCGTGGGCCGTCCGCAGACCTGGCAGTGGGCCGTGGACATGGTGCGCCGCGGCGGAGTCGTGAACTTCTTTGGCGGATGCGCCAGTGGCACCAAAGTTGAATTGGACACCAATCGTCTCCATTATTCTGAAATCACCATGAAGGCCACGTTCCATCACACGCCGCAGACCGTGCGCAAGGCGTTCTCCCTGATTATGGAAAAGAAAATCAAGAGCACCGACTACATCACGGGTGAAGCGCCGCTCTCCAAACTGAAACAGGTCTTGCAGCAAATGCTGGACCGCGGCAACCAGATCAAGACCGCGATTATCCCCGGCCACTGAGGACCATGTCGGCATCGCCCACCAACGCCGCTTCCGTTGCCGTGAAGTCTCTGGGATGGAACGCGCTGCCGGAATCGTATCGCATTCCTGAACTGGCTCCATCGCTTGCGGAAGCGCAGGCCTATTGCCAGCGATTGGCCAGCAGTCATTACGAAAATTTTTCCGTTGCAACCTGGTTCCTGCCTGCGCGGTTGCGCCAGCACTTCTACAACGTTTACTCGTACTGCCGGATTTCGGACGATCTGGGCGATGAAGTCGGAAATGCTCAGCAATCACTCGACCTTCTGGACCAGTGGGAAGCCGAACTGGACGCTTGCTATCACGGTAGTCCGCGACATCCGGTATTCGTGGCGCTGGCCGAGACGGTGCGCCAGTTCAGTATTCCTCAGCATGAGCTCTCTGACCTTCTGATTGCCTTTCGCCAGGACCAGACAGTCACGCGGTTTGAGACGTTTAATGATGTCCTCGCGTATTGCCGCTATTCCGCCAATCCTGTGGGCCATCTTGTTCTGTACCTCTGCGGCTACAGCGATGCTGAGCGCCAGCAATTGTCCGATTACACTTGCACCGCGTTGCAACTCGCCAACTTCTGGCAGGATGTTGCTGTCGACTATGGCAAAGGCCGCATCTATGTCCCACTCGAAGATCTACGCCGCTTTGGAACCACAGCAGACGACATCGCCGAGCGTCGCGCCACTCCGCAGTTCCTAGAGATGATGAAGTTCGAAGTCCAGCGGGCCCGTGAGTGGTTTGACCGCGGCGCGCCGCTGGTCAAAATCGTCAATCGCGAACTCGCGGTTGATCTGGAGCTGTTCAGCCGAGGCGGACAGGAAATACTGAACGCCATTGAACGCCAGCGCTTTGACGTACTGGAACGAAGGCCCGTCATCTCCAAGCCCCGCAAACTCTGGCTGGTGGCCCGGGCCGCGGTGGGCAAGCTACTGTGAACCAACAGCTCGCGCATGCCTATTCCGTTTGCCGGGGAATCGCACGGCGCTCGGCCAAAAATTTCTACTACGGCTTTGTCGTCCTCCCATCCGACAAGCGAAACGCATTCTGTGCTGTGTACGCGTTCATGCGCCACGCGGACGACATCTCTGATGGCCCCGAATTGGGTAGCCAGGAAAAACGACAACGCCTGAACGACTGGCTCGACGCAGCCAAAGCGGTCTTCGCCGGAAAATCCACCGACGATCCCGTGCTGATGGCCGTGGCTGACGCGCAAAAACATTTCAAGATTCCCATCAACCTATTCGAGCAACTGGTGCACGGAACCAGCATGGACCTGGACATCGCGGCTTCGCCCGATGCTCCCGCCGTGATTTGCCGCACTTTTGAGGACTTGCATCAGTATTGCTACTACGTCGCTTCCGTTGTGGGGCTGGTGTGCATCTACATCTTTGGCTACGAAGATCCCAAAGCGGAACTGCTGGCCGAAGATTGCGGACTGGCCTTCCAGCTCACCAACATCATTCGCGACGTCAAGGAAGATTCCGGCATGGGCCGCATTTATCTTCCGGAAGAAGACTTGCAGCGTTTTCAGCTTAGTCCGCAGCAACTCACTCTGGCGGCATTGGCTGGAGAAACCAAACCGGAGCAACTCAAGCCCATCCTCGAATTCGAGGCGGACCGCGCCCGGCGTTACTACGAATCAGCGAAGTGGCTCATGGAACTGATCGACCCAGACAGCCGCGCGGCGCTCTGGGTGCTGGTGGAAATCTACAGCCGTCTCCTGAAGAAAATCGCCGAACGGAATTATGATGTGATCACGGAACGCATACGGCTCAGTACATGGGAAAAGCTGGCTGTACTGTGCCGGGGATTCCTGCTTCGTCTTACATGACCGATCCTTCTCAGTCAAAAACCGTGGCCGTCATCGGCGGCGGACTCGCCGGACTTGCAGCCGGCTGCGCCCTCGCTGATGCCGGATTGCGTGTGACTGTGTTCGAACGCCGGCCTTACGTTGGCGGCCGCGCTTCTTCGTATGAACATCCGGGAACGGGCGAAGTTGTGGACAACTGTCAGCACGTGCTTCTAGGCTGCTGCACTAACCTCGTCCAATTCTACGAGCGGCTTGGAGTCACCGGCAAAATCCGCTGGTTCGATGAATTGGTGTTCATGGAGCCAGGTGGTAAATCGAGCAAGATCAAGTCGTCATTCCTGCCCGCGCCGTTTCATAGCATGCCGTCTTTTCTGATGGCCTCTGTGCTTTCTCTGCGCGACAAACTCGCGATTGCTCGCGCCTTCGCGGTCATGGCCCGAGGGCCGCTGCCCGACGATTCCCCAGAAAACTTCCAGGCGTGGTTGCTGCGCCACGGACAGACACAGCGAGCCATCGAACATTTCTGGAAGGTCGTACTGGTCAGCGCCCTGAACGAAGACCTGCACCGTATTTCTGTTCGCTATGCGTTTCAGGTGTTTCGCGAGTCGTTTCTGAAATCGGCAGCAGCCGGACGGATGGGCATTCCCAGCGTGCCGCTTTCTGATCTGTACAGCAGCGCGATCGAATACATTCGCGCGCGTGGCGGAGACGTGTTGTTGCGCGCTTCCGTGACTGCCGTTAATCAACGGCAGCAGCGCGTTGCGATCACCACCAGCGCCGGCGAGCAGGAGTTTGATTTCGCGGTTCTGGCCGCGCCATTCCAAAACGCTGCGGCGCTGCTTCCCGTGGACGCACTGGCCGAGCCACTGAAGCAAGAGCTGAGCCACTTTGAGTCGTCGTCCATCACGGGAATTCATTTGTGGTTTGACCGTGAGATCACGCCGCTTCCGCACGCGGTGTTGCTCGACCGCACCATTCAATGGATGTTCCAGAAATCCAAATTTCTGGAAACAGCAAAACGCGACGACCCGGGAAGCTACATGGAACTGGTTGTCAGCGCGTCGAAATTACTGGTCCAGAAATCGCGCGAAGAAATTCTCGAACTGGCACAGCGCGAGCTTGCGGAATTCTTTCCGATTGTCAAAGAAGCCAAACTCGTCAAAGCCGCAGTGATCAAAGAAGTCTACGCGACGTATTCGATCCTCCCAGGTCTTGACCAGTATCGCCCTGAGGCGAAAACTCCTTGGTCGAATATCTTTCTCGCCGGCGACTGGACTGCTTCCGGCTGGCCTGCAACCATGGAAGGCGCGATTCGCAGCGGCTATCTTGCAGCCGAAGCACTAACCACAGTCGCTGGCATGCCGCAAAAGTTTCTAGTTGCGAACCTGCCGTCAACAGGACTGATGAAATTGTTGCTGCGCTAACCTACTGCGTCAGGAGGGCCACGCCAATGCAAACGAGCGCGGCAGAAACCCAGCGGCGTCGGTCCACGTCTTCTTTTAGGAAGACCTTGGCCATCACCGCGCTTACCAAAAAAGTAAGAGACGCGGAAGCCGGCGCCACCAGACTTGCATCGCCCCAGGAAAGCGCTGTGAGCAGGCTGAAGAATGCGAGCGTCATGCACGTCAGCGCGAGAAGAAATTGTTTGTCACTAATCACCCGGGTGATCACCGCGACCAGGCCGTGGCGCGCGCGCAATTCGCCGAGATCGCCGATTCGCTTCATCGCGCTGGAGAGTATGACGTCGCCGGCGCTCGAAGCCAGCACCATCAAGGCAATCGCGGACCACAGTTCAAGCGATTTCATGCTGCTCCTGGTTTTCTGAAATAAGCGCCTCAGGAATAATCGCCTTCGATGATTCGCGCTTCGTGAGTGCGGGACCGCGCGTGACCCAGCCTACGCCGCAGCTGATCAGCAGAATGCCGGCCCAACGCCATTCGCTGATGTGCTCTTGTAGAAAATACTTCGAGAGCACAGCGATCACCACGTATCCCATGGCTGTTGCGGGAAGAACATACGTCAAATCGGCCCAGGAAAGCGCTGTGAGATATGACGCAAAGAACCCGGTCAGGCAGATGATCCCAATCAGAATCCAGGGATTAGCCAGCGCAGATACCAAGTGTGGAAGATTGTGCAAGTCTACCGGGCCAAAATCTTTCATGCCGCGCTTCAGCAAAACGTCTCCAGCGCCTCCGAACAGCATGACCGCAAGAAGGACCAGATACTTGCGCAGGGTCACTCTTAGTCTCCGGCAACCTGTGCGGCAACCGTTTTTTCCGCGTCCTGTGCGGTTTTGGCGCGCATGGCTTTGGCGGAGCGGTTACGTGCGGCGCGCAGTTTCATGAACGACTTCGCTTCCTTGTAGAGCCGTTTGCGTTCCGAATTATTGAAGAACGCTTTCTTCACAATGCGGAAAACGGCTTTCGGACGGAAGTAATATTCGTCGTAGAACTTGTGCACCATTTCCAGAACGTGCTCGCGTGGCAGTCCGGGATATTCGATTTGCGCGATCTGGTGGCCGCCATCGTCCACCATTTTTTCGGTTCCGATGATGAAGCCATTCTCCTTGGCATAGTCGTACAACTCGGTCCCAGGGTAGGCGTGCGCGAGTGAGACCTGGATCGTCTCAACGTCAAGTTCTTTGGCAAAATCCATGGTCGTGCGGATGGTCTCGCGGGTTTCGCCGGGGAGCCCAAGGATAAAGTCGCCATGGACAGTCAGGCCAAGTTTCTTGGTGTCTTTGGTGAACTGGCGCGCGCGGTCCACGGTTGCGCCTTTTTTGATGTTCTTCAAAATCTGCGGATCGCCCGACTCATAGCCCACAATCAGCAGCCGGCATCCGGCTTCTTTCTGGGCTTTCAGGGTTTCGTAGTCGGTGGTCACGCGCGATGTGCAAGACCACGTCATCTTCAGCGGCTTCAGCTTGGAGCAAAGCTCCACGGTCCGCGCTTTCTGGATGTTGAACGTGTCGTCGTCAAAAAAGTATTCGTTCACCCAGGGCCAGTATTCTTTGGCCTGGGCCATCTCTCGCGCGACGCTATCTGACGAGCGCTTGCGCCACGGATGTCCACTCAAAGTTTGTGGCCACAAGCAGAACGTGCACTGTGCCGGACAGCCGCGCGTGGTGTACAGCGAAACAAACGGATAAAGCAGAAACGGAACGTTGTAACGCCGGACATCGAGATCGCGGTAGTAAACGTCGGTGACGTTCGGGAGCGCGTCCAGGTCCATGGCATCGCCACGATCGGCCGTGTGGACAACTTTACCGCTGGCATCGCGATACGAAATGCCAAGAATCTCAGAGAGCGGCTTGCCGTTGGCAAAATCGACAACGGTGTAATCAAACTCGCGCCGGCAGACGAAATCAATCGCCGGGCATTCCTGCAGTGAGCGCTCAGGGAGCGTAGTCACATGCGGGCCCACAAAGGCAATCTTCAGGGCCGGATTCGCCTCTTTCATCTTGGTGGCCAGCCGGATGTCCCCAGGGAAGCCAGGCGTACTGGTAAACAGCACCAGAAATTCGTACTGCTTGCCCAGTTCAATGGTCTCTTCGGCGGACACGTGGTGCGGCGGCGCGTCCAGCAGGCGCGAGCCTTCCAGCATTCCTGCCGGGTAAGCCAGCCACACTGGATACCAGTAGGACTCAATCTCTCGGGTAGCGGGCCAGCGCGAACTGGCGCCTCCATCAAAGTTCTCAAAGGACGGCGGATTAAGGAAAAGTGTTTTTAATGGCATGGGTTTCAGCGTCTATATTAACACCTTTGTTATGACCTAACCTCCAGTTAATTCAAGTGGTTAGAAGCCGTGGCCGAGTGGTTGTTTCGTGCAGTAAACCGTTCTCGAACCGACGCGGATCACGCTCTGATGAATTCCCGTTAACGGGAGAAAAACAGGGAAAATTCCGGCGCTCTGCTCCCCACCAACATTCAGAACCTCGATTCCATCGGCATTCCAGGACTTTTTCTTCCTGGACAGGCTCATTCGTAACAGGGGGTTAACAGGGGCGTGCCCATGTGGCACCGGCGCCCCCGCCGGTGTGCTCGGCACGTAGTGTAGGCAATTCGCGCATTTTCGCGTAAATTCGCGGTTGGGCCGATCACAGCCTCTTCAGCCCTGATCCAAATTGACCTGCAATCCCTCTGGACTCGTGAGATCGTGGAAGTATGCACAAAAACGAGTTGAAGCACGAATCCAACCAGGCGGCACTCGCCCACGTCACAAAGGAAATGAATGAGCCGCGCATCGCCGAATCTGCGCGAGAAGAAGCCATCCACAAGACGCCGCTCCAGAAGCTGGAAGCTGCCATCATCCAACACGGTCCAGAGTCCGGGACCGTCCAGTTGCCGGCTGACGCTCCTGAGGGCAAAGAATAAAGGAGTAAAGAATAATGGCCAAGCTAACCAAGCCAGCTCGTGATCGGATATCCGCGACCCAATTCGCTTTTCCCAAACAACGCAAGGAGCCGCTGGAAAACGCGTCTCATGTGCGCAACGCGGTCGCGCGTTTCAAGCAGGTGAAGGACGTTACGGCGGCGGAACGTCGTGCGGCATGGAAGCGTATACAGTCTGCCGCCAAACGCTACGGAGTGGAACTGAAAGAGTCCGCCTAGCGCGGAACAGGTGGACGGATCGTCAAAAACGGCGCACGTTAAAAACGACGCACGAACAACGAAGAACAACGAACGAAGACCGGCGGCCCGCTTGGCGATCCAATGAGACCAACGACCAGACGAACAGACCACACAATGAAAGCCCCAGGCATACCTGTGAAGGCGTACCTCTGAACACAGGGTCATACTCAGTCAAAGCCCTGAGCAACGGAGCCTTGCGGCAAGGGCAGCTTCCAGGCGGCCAAACTGCAAAGGTCCGCCCGGGCCACCGTGTGCAGTCACTCCACAAGGGACATGGCCGCCATACGCTCCATCGAATCAGTCTTGATCCTAGCGCTACGCAGAATGAATGTCTGTGCAGTTGAGACCAGTCACCAAGAGGTCAGCGGTCTATTTTTGCCTGGTTCTTTGCTCTTTGCTCACGCCCATTGCTATTTTTCAAAGACGCTAAAGGACGACGAAACCCTCAACTCCAACCCCCTCCAGCGCCAGCGAGCAGAAACATTGGAGGTCCGGGATTCATCCCGGACTGAGCCGAAGGCGAAACGAAGTCTGTGCAAGCCCGCCGGGCGCCTAGCCGGCGGACTTGCTAAAGGCTGGGTAACGAAGAGAGAAATTCCCCACCTTGCTGCCGCAGGTCCCGCGCGTAACGCAGTGGAGCGCGCTTAAAAATGCTTGTCGTTGATCGCTTAAAGGATGTGAATCTTCGACAGTGCAGAAGAATGCAATGGAAACCCGGGGACAGGAACATGTGAAAAATCGATTTTCGGATGTCCCCAGGTTTTCCAGGTTCTCGTTTTTTTTTGTTTTATTTAGGTAGCTCGATCCGCTGCCCGCTCGGAATGGTGAGCTTGGGCATTGGAATGCGAATCTCGTATTTGAGCGAGTTGTCGAGCAAGACAATGTAGGAGTCATCCTGGAAGTAGGTATTGAAGCAAGTCTGCGGGTCATACTTAGCCACGCAAAGGTCGCTGGCATCCAGAGACATACTCACCGCGTGGTGTGACGGGATGAACACATCTCGATCCAGCTTCAGAAATGAGCCGTGCAGCGCGTGAGACGCCTTGTCCTCTTGCATGATAGTCACGGATTGCGAAATCGTCATATCCTCACTCCTAGTGTTTTCTAGGTCAATCGTGAAGGCTACACCCGTACCCACCTCTTCAAACTTGTCATTTAACCGGCTAAGAGGCACAGCCTTTACAGTCGCAGCTTGCACAGCTTTTTTGTCCCATTCCTTCGGATGTTGTGTGTAAAAGTACAGACCGCCGAAAGCTATGGAGACCACCACTCCACAAGCCGCTCCCCCTACTAGAGCTCGAATAATGACACGCTTCCAGAGTGGTGGAGGCAAGGACGCGGGGCTATTCACAGGGGTTGACATGAGCGGCAGCATCATAAACGCAACTCGTCACGGGATCAAGGTGTGGGTGTTCTTGATGGCCTTTGCTAACGTGGTCTGGTGAAATATTCAAATTCAAAAACCAAGCTGCTCGCGTTCACTAAATGTTTGTACCAGCTTTTCATTTTCTCAATGGCGGAGGTGACGTTGTGCGCTCCCGCCATGCCCAGTCCAGTTGCCGGGCGCGGCGTGGTCTGGCCTTTTTGAATGCCGCGTTGCCGCTGGTCATGGAGAATCGCCAGGCTCAGCTGGGCTGTTCGTGTCGCCATTTCATGAACGATGGAATTTCTTGATTGGCGGTGAAGCCGAATCTGTTTTGCAATCTCCGAGAGTTTGGTTAAAACGTTACGGTTGTCGTGGGTTGCCTTCTTTGAAGCATCATGAAACGGCGCGACATACTTCTTGTTGGAATACTGCTCTGGAGTCTGGCCGAATGTGGCCATCAAAAAGAATTCGCGTATGCGGTCAGAGGCAATATCGAGCCACTGCAACGCGGTCGAATACTCATGCCAAAACTCAATGTCCTCGCTGATGCCGCTCTTGTCGCTCAGAAGCGAACAACAAAGCGCCATTCCGATGGAACGCCGTGCCGAAATCATAGTGCCGATAAAGTCCTCGCCTGCCCGTAATAGGGCTTCATCCTTGATGGTTGGGATGTAACTGACAAGGCCGCCGTTGAGAAGTGCGGTCCAATCCGGTTGAAAGGGCGGACTTACCTGAAACATGGCATGTCCCACGTGATCCGGGTCCGGGGTATCATGATCTGCCCATCCGTAACTGGAAATCTCGTATACCTCGTTGGCAATCAAAAGCTGTTCCGCTTCAGTGTGAATGCTGGCGAGCAGTGTTTTGATTCGTTCGGAAGTTTCGTCAGGCACGGGTGCTCTCCTCCGTTTCCGGCTTTTTCTATCATTAGTTATTGGCGGTTCGCGAATGGCTCTATCAAGGCGACCAACTTGTCCAGGACCATGCCGTCTTCTTCGCTTACTCCATCGATGTTCGCCAGTTCCTGTGGATAGCGCAACTCATAGAAGAATGGATCAAAGAGCTTCAGTCCCTCAATCAGAGTCTTTGGAAACGTAATCACTTCAGATTCAGGAAGTCCAAGCGGAGCACTGAGGTCAAAGTCCTTGCGCTTTGCCGCTAGGGTTTCGGCCAACGCTGCCAGCGCATGATCCCACGCGCAATCGCTGGCGCTTATCCCTAGACCGGGGTCTAAGGATCCGACTTTTGCGGGATTGAAAACGATCATGCCGGAGCATATCAGCGCAGCTTTCAAATACATTTCAAGCGCATGGTGGCCCAGAGTGGCGGCAACTAAGATGAAAAATGGATTGCCTGATGCGAACAATGTGGCGGCGGCCTTGTAATTGATCTTGGCGAAATTGCGCCATTCTTTGGCGTTCTTAGCGTACTTGTCCGGTTGCGACATGTTTCCCTTTTGGGCCACTCTCCCACCGTTTCACGACACCAAAGGCGTCTTGGGAGACTTGTTTCATAGTTACTTGTTCGCGTAGACGCTTTGGACCGACTTACCCTCTTCAATCGCCGCACAAACTGCATGAGCATCAACACGAGAGAGGCCGATGTCTTCCAAAAACTCGTGCAGGTTGCTGGGCGCTTTTGGACGGTCTCTGTCGGTCGTTGAAAACGCTTGGGACACGGCCTTTCCCTCCCGCAAAACCCTAACTTCGGTTCCCTCAACTTGGAGGTCGTATCGAACCTTCGGCCACGCCGCAGGAACGGCAGGAGGCGGAGGGTCTCCCTCTTCCATAGAAAATCCCATTGGAACATTGCCGTACAACATGGCAGCTAAGTGGAGACTTCGCAAAGCAACGACATTCGCTTTCGGATCTTGCGCTAAGACGGAAAGCAAGTGCTGATGCGGGTCCAAATCGTAGACTGCGTAGTGATGAGGGTGATTACTAAAAACAAGCATACAGTACGGATCTGTACCGTTGTGCTCCTTGTTTACTTCGTCCAATAGTACCTTCACTGGCCGCGAAAGCGTATTTCCCGCTTGACGGGTGAGCACTCTTTCGGCCCATTTGTGTGGCAGATTGGTGTCTAAGAAAATAACAAGCGGCTGGCATGGCTTCTTGGCCACAGCATCATTGATTAAACGTGCGAAAGTGAACGATGGCCTTTCTGCTACTTGCCCCGGCCGACCTAACACGCCTTCGCGGTGTCTACTTTTCGCTTCTACTGATAGAAGTTGTCCCGTTGCAGTGTGTTTTGCAGTAAATTCCGCATGGCGAGTGCTCACGTCTCTTTCGTTTTCGTGTTGCACAGTAAAGCCTGCTCGATAGCAAGTTGCCTCGGCAAAAAGCTCGTGCCGTGCGCCCTGGAACTGCTCTGGATTCTTTAGTCTTTCCAAGAGTGTAGCGTCAAGGCCGCCATTGTCGTCCACCACATATAGGTCATATGCAAAACATGTATACGCCGCCAAGGCTCCAGAGGGAAGCGCAACCCGGCTGCCGTCCGGCTGGGCCGGTTGTGCATTCATGTAGGCAGCGCCCACCGCCCGCCAGCTAATAATCGGATGTCGCTCCGTTTCTGGTTTTGCCGCTTCCGCCTTGCACCATTCAAGGCCGAAGACTTGCGGCACATAGTCACGCAGGAAATCAGGAAAGAACTTCCATTTATCCGAATAGTAGATTCTACTGCGAACCGCGACCAATCGTTGGCCTTGCGAGGTCAGGGATATCTGTGGCCTTATTTGGCCAAAGCGGGCTGTACGCAGCTGCTCTTTGCGCTCTTTTTCTTCAAAAACACGCATGGCTTTCGCCCTAACCTCTGGCGGGGCTTCTTGCAGGCTGGTCAACACTGGCGAATCTTTTGACGCCAATATCCTTTCCTCAATGGGTCTGCTTCCTGGCAAACAACACTTCTTAAATTTCAAACCACTCCCGCAACTGCATGGATCGTTTCGTCCTAATTTCGTTGTTTCCATCGCCTTTTACGCGTCATCGCCCGCGCGATTCCGTCGGGAACTCCTGTACATAACTATAGGCGAACAGAAGGGGAAGAGTCAAAAAGCGGAATGAATGCATACGAGACGTTCACATTTGCAAAATGATGGAAAGCCGAGACTGAATTAGTTGTTGTTGGGTGACGACAGGGAACCGGAACCAGACGAGACGTTCCCAAGGACCAACGATACTCCAGTCCCGCAAGCGCGGGACGACTGGCAGTAGCCCCAATACGGTTCACTTAAGGCGAGATGAACCTTACTAGGTAAGAGTTAAAGCGGGTGATTGGGCTTAATGTGAGCAGGAGGAGGGACTTCTATGTTGGGTCAATCCAGACAGCTGCCGAACGGAAACCGAATCACGGACGAACTGGCGATGGGAATCCTGGCGAAGAGGTATCCGACAGCCAGGGTGAAGGAGGTTCTCCAGCAGATGGGCAAGGCCAGCCAACGAGAACGGGAGTTGCCAGCACATCTGATGGTCTATTACGTCATGGGGTTGGGCCTTTGGATGGAAGCGAGTTGCCGGGAAGTGTTGCGCTGTTTGCTGACCGGAGTGCACTGGCTGCTGGGGAGCGAGAAGGAGTACCAGGTGGCCGGAAAATCGGGCATCACGCAAGCGCGGCAAAGGCTGGGCTGGGAAGTGATGAAGGCCATCCACGATGAAGTGGTGCGACCGATTGGGGAAAAGCATACGCAAGGAGCCTGGTACCGAGACTGGCGCGTGGTCAGTCTGGACGGCAGCACGCTGGATATTGCTGACAGTGAAGAGAACGCGAGGGTTTTCGGACGCCCTCCTGCGTCGCGAGGCGCCAGTGCTTACCCGCAATTGCGGTTTGTGGCTCTATTGGAGAATGGGACCCACGTGCTGTTTGCTTCGCAGCTGGGGAGCTGTACTTGCGGTGAGCTACATCTGGCCGAGCAAGTGATTCCTCAGTTGCAACCAGGAATGTTGTGTTTGGCGGACCGGCTGTTCACCGGAGGACCGCTGTGGAAGCGGGCGGCAGCAACCGGAGCCGATCTGCTGTGGCGCGGTAAACGGAGCATGAAGTTTGCTTGTGCGCAGCGCTTCGCGGATGGGTCCTATCTCAGCTACATTTATCCCAATCGTCGTGACCGTCTGCGCCATCCTGAGGATCCATCGCGCCGCATAGCCGTGCGGATCATCGAATATCGCCTTCGGGGAAAACGGTCTCCGGAACCGTGGTATCGCCTGGTGACTACCATTCTCGATCCACAGAAAGCTCCGGCTCGCGAACTGGCTGTTTTGTACCATGAGCGCTGGGAAATCGAAAACGCCTTGGACGAGTTTAAGGTGCATTTGCGTGGCCCGCAGGTGGTACTGCGCAGTCAAACGCCGGACTTAGTGCGACAGGAGTTCTATGGGTTTCTCATGCTCCATTTTGCCGTTCGGTCTTTCATGCATGAAGCGGCCATCAGCGCGGACCGGGATCCCGATGAACTCTCGTTTGTGCATGCGGTCCGAGTTCTGAAACGGCACCTCCCGTTGTTTGTTATTTCCCCCTGTGGAGGAACGCGCCGCTTACCATCAAGCCATCTTGCGGGAAATCCTCCAGGAAAAGGTCAAACGCAGCCTCGGTCGCCGTACGCCACGCGGGGTCAAACGAAAAATGAGCCGTTATGCCATCCGCAACAGCCGAACCCGCAAACTGCGCCCGCTTGATGTCGCTGCCGCCTTGGAGGTTCTTAAGTGAACCGTATTGGCAGTAGCCCAGCACGTGCGATTCGGTCGCGCAACAGCGCGACGGAATTGCTAAGTGCTGGGAAAGAGAAGGAAGGTCCTGACTCCTCGCTGCCGCCGGCCTGCGCGCAGGCGCAACCGGAGCACACTAGAATAATGCCTTTTCGCTAATGGGCTGTATGTCGCCGGCTGCGGAAAGCATCTTTTTAGGGCGCTCCGCCTTCGGACTCCGAGCCAGCCTTCGGCAGAGCGGAAATGTTTTTTTGCGTTCCCAGCACTTACCCGCTCCGTCGCGCATCCTGCGCGCCGTAGCGGGACGTGCTGGGCAACTAAGAGCCGGGAGCGACGCGCCCCTAGGATCCCGGACTGGTGTGAAACTTTGTAAACTTCGCTTTGAAAACAAGGCCTACCGTGATTTGGTGATCCACAAACTCAAACAGGGGCGGGAGCGACCCATACTTGTATCCAACCTGAAAGCCGAGCAGCTTGGTCGCGTTCCAGTTAAACTCGGCGGTGACATTGTGCCGAGTATTGGCTCGCACTGCCACCAGGTTTTGGCGCGAGGTTTTCCCGGTGCTGTCCGTGACCAAAGTTGATCGCGTAAACGGCTCCGGAAGAAATGGGACCCGCGCCACCCATGAGCCGCTAAATGAAAACAGATAGGGATCGCTAGCATCCTTAATGGGCCGTCGGAATATGTAGTAGTCCGCATCCGCTCCAGCCAGTAGACGAGCGATTCCGTCATACTTACTCAGATTTACTGGGTTATTAAAAAGTGTGGATGGCTTGTTGAGATTCTTTCCGGTCTCAAAACCAACGATCGGATTAAGGTCAATTGGCAGGTCGCCGAATGGAAGCGTAATCATCTGAACCTTACCACCCGCGATGAAATTACTTGATGGATTAGACCGGTTGAATTCGCCGCCTGCCGGTTGAATCTCCCAGGCGAGGGAATAAAACCTGTGCCCAATGCGGTTGTTCCCGAAGATCTTCCAGAACGCCCGAATGGAATCAGGATCTATTGTAGTTCGGTCCGCGGGAGCATTCGTATCAGTATTTATCTGCACGTCCGCGAAAACGCCGGTTCGCATGGTCGGAAGTGGAAACAAGTTGCGGAAAAGGGGAAGTTTATCCGTTCTTTCCGAATATCCTCCCTTCACATCCACCATCCAGATTGGGTGGGTTCCAACGCCGGTAAGAAAGCTAAACGCTCCATACAAATCAGCATCGTCCCTTGATTTCGCCGCTGCCAGGCCAGACTGCTGATCAGCTTGTGAAGCGGTCAACAAGTATCTGCCGTCTGAGAAGAGAACGTTCCACGACGCTCCTTCCAGAGTCAGGCCGTTGAACCGCTCAACGGGCACTCTAAGTGTGACGATGTCCGTACCGCGTTTTGTTGCGGGATCAAATCGATCGAACTTGGCTTCATCTGGGTGCGCACTCATTGAGCGCTTTTGTCCACTCGCTTCCGCCATCTGGACGGTCCAGCTATTCGCGTCCGTGACTGTGGAGGGAGCATCGCCCTTTGTAGAAACTCGTACGATAACGGTTCCACTCTGGACTGGAACGCTGCCGAGAGCGGTTCGTAATCCGAATTCATTATCTTGGCTGTTCGCAATCAAGGCGGAAAAGATGATTGTCAGCCAAAGGCAGCTAATTCGCGTTGTCCAAGACCGAGTCTCGACAAGTCGCGACGTCGATGCCCGGGCCAGATTGAATATCGTTTTCATCAATGGTCAAACCTTTCTTCGCCACATCGGCGACGATCCCCGCTTTGTGAGCGGTGACCTCGGCATCTCCCAAGATTCCGAGGTCTTTCAGGAGTTGATCCGGGCCAGAGAATTTGTTCGGACGGGGAGTATTAGTGACAACAATGTCTTGCGCTTCCTGTGGGGTTAGTTCTCCATTTCCAGCATCCTCTGCGTTCTTCGTTGATTTGGGTGACACTGAAACCTCCTCAAGTGGCTAGAACACAAGCAATCCATAGAACGAAAAGAAACGCTGCTTCCCTTCGACGTGTTCGATAGACGGTGCCCCAGCTGTAGGTTTTGGTAACCAGGGCAGACAGGAACATGGACAGACGAGACGTTTCCAAGAATCAACGGTGCTCCAGCCCCGCAAGCGCGGGACGGCTGGGAAAGAGAAAGAAGGCCCTGACTCCTTACTGCCGCCGCTTACGCGCAGTCCCGCAAAGCGGTCCGCAAAGCGGGACGGAGCGCACTAGAATAATGTCTTTTCGCTGATGGGCTGTATGTCGATGGCAGAGACGCTAGCCGGCGAATTTATCCGTCGCTGCCACCAGGGCGCGACTGTTCGGCGGGTCGAAAGCGCTGTGGCCGCTGTCGGGGGTGATGATGAGGTCGGCTTCGGGCCACGCACGGTGGAGCGCCCACGCGCTTTCCATGGGGCAGACGACATCGTAACGGCCCTGCACGATGACCCCGGGGATGCGGCGGATGCGTGAGGCGTTGCACAACAATTGGTCGTCGCTTTCGAAGAAACCTTTGTTGACGAAGTAGTGGGCCTCAATGCGTGCGAAGGCGAGGGCGAACTCATCCTCTTCATAGTGGCTGGCGAAGGCGGGATCGGGCAGGAGCTTAGAGGTGGCGCCTTCCCATCCGCTCCAGATCTTCGCAGCCGCGAGCCGCACGGCCGGGTCATCGCTGGTAAGACGGCTGCAGTAGGCGGAGAGCAAATCGTGGCGCTCTGCTTCGGGGATGTGGTTGAGGTATGGCTCCCAGGCATCCGGATAGAGGACCGAAGCACCGCGTTGGTAGAACCAGTCGATTTCCTGCTTGCGCAGGAGGAAGATGCCGCGCAGGACGAGTTCTGTGACGCGATCGGGATGAGTTTGGGAATAGGCGAGGGCCAGGGTGGAACCCCAGGATCCGCCAAACACCTGCCAGCGCTCAATGCCGAGGTGCTCGCGGATTTTCTCGATATCGGCGACGAGGTCCCAGGTGGTGTTCGCTTCGAGAGACGCGTAGGGCGTGCTCTTGCCGCAGCCGCGCTGGTCGAAATTCACGATGCGGTATTTTTTGGGGTGGAAGAAGCGGCGCTGTTTGGGCTCGGAGCCGCCGCCGGGACCACCGTGCAGAAAAATCACCGCTTTGCCAGAGGGGTTGCCGCTTTCCTCGAAGTAGATCTCGTGGACCGGTGAGACCCGGAGCCGGCCCGTGTTGTAAGGCTCGATGGGAGGGTAGAGCCAGGTGACGGAATCCTTCATGATCGATATGGGCAGGGCGTTGGGCATCGTGGGCAGTATAGCTGTTTGTCTGGGGGCGTGGGGGTTCAGGCTGGTGATAGTGCTCCCGTCGCCGGTGCTCAAGCAGTGGCTGCCGCCGCGGCCACTGGCGGTCGGCCCGGCCATGATATGTCCAGGTACTTCCTCTGCCTGAACACGCCGCAAGGCCCACTGCAAATCATGGACATAGGGAATGGCGTGCGCAAAGGGCCCAACGGAGCAATCCTTGATTGGCCCAGGTAGGACCAGCGCACAAGCGGGTATAATATCGCGATACGCCTTTGGTTCCAGGAAGCGGCCAGATGGCGATGAGGAGGGTGTATGTGCGATCAGGATCATTTTGATAAAGACCGGCGAGATTACGAAGCACTCGGTTTGGTGACACGGAAGCAATTCGGCGTCCTGTTGGGAGCGGGCGTCGCCATGCTGCTGCCGCGAGTCGCCAACGCGGCGCCAGTGGCCGAATCGGACGTGAACATTACAACGCCGGACGGCACCGCAGACTGCTACTTCGTGCATCCGGTGAGCGGCACAGGTCCGGGCGTTCTGGTCTGGCCGGACATCTTCGGGCTGCGGCCGGCGTTCCGTCAGATGGGCAAGCGCCTGGCCGAATCGGGCTACTCGGTGCTGGTGGTGAATCCGTTCTATCGAACCCAGAAGGCTCCGACCTCGGCTCAGGGCGCGGCGACTCCGATCCCGCAGTTACTGCCGCTCGCACAAAGTCTGAATGCGACCACGCACGTGACGGACGCGAAAGCATTCATCGGATGGCTAGACCAGCAGCCCTCGGTTGCCAAGAATCGCAAGATCGGGACGCAGGGTTATTGCATGGGAGGCGCGATGGCCTTTCGTACCGCTTATGCCGTGCCGGACCGCGTCGGAGCCGTGGCGTCCTTCCATGGCGGCAACGGGTTGGTGACCGCTAATCCGGACAGTCCGCATCTTCAGGCCGCGATGACCAAGGCGCAGTTCCTGGTCGCTATTGCGCAAAATGACGATATGCAAGCCCCCACCGAAAAGACCGTGATGAAAGAAACCTTCGACAAGGCGGGGCTGTCCGCGGAAGTCGAAGTGTACGCGGCCATGCACGGCTGGTGTCCGCCGGATTCGGGCGTCTACAGCGAGCCGAACGCCGAGAAGGCATGGAGCCGTCTGCTGGCACTGTACGGCAAGGCTCTCGCGTAACCTATTTCTGATAGTTGGGTGCGGTCCCGCCCGGAGCTTGCCCACACTTTGCAGATAAGTTTTAGAACAAATGCAAGGGCTTTGGAACATCCTTGGAACAAAACCCTCGATTTATGGGGCGATTTTCAGCAACTTCCAGGCAGAAGGGCAATCGAATCATCAGGAGTTATGGAGCGGGCGATGGG
>PLJN01000073.1:228-23932 GCA_003140235.1 Acidobacteriaceae bacterium | reverse complement strand
GGCGCGAGCAAGTACACCTACGACCCCGCGGTCGGCCGCGTGCGCAAAGACACCGGCACGAACTTCACCGAGTACTATTATTTTGGCGGCAACGTGCTGGCCGAGCAGGACCAGGCAGGCCACTGGAGTGACTACATTTACGCTGGAGGAAAGCGCATAGCCAAGGCCGACCTCTTCGACACGCGTCTGCATGTAAGCGCCACCACCTGCAACGGCTGCACCGGCGCCTATGTGGTATTCAACTTCAACAACCTCGGCGACTTGAACGGACACACGATCCAGGCCGGCGACAAGACACCGGCTGGAACTTCACCGAGACTGCTATTTCGGCGGCGGACTGGCTCCTGCGGGAACCGTCCACACCTCAACGCGATGGCCCGGCTGCGTTCCAGACCTGACCTGGACCCGCTTGCCGTCAATGCCTTTCGACCTGGTAAGGTACGTCATGGCGTTTTGGGCACGCTGCGTAGCCAGCGATGAAGGTTCCTTCCCGGCAGAGGAACCGGATAAAACTACGGTGCTGCCGGGGTCTTGCTGCAGCTTGAGCGCCACGTCATCCAGCACGGCTTTGGAGCGATTATTGACGTAAGCGCTATTGGGCTTGAAGTCGAGGTCACTCATTTTTTGTGCCCCAACAGGCGCAGTCGGAGGCACCACCGTCACCATTACCGCGGTGGAAGCGCTCAGCTGGCGATCATCAAATGCGGTGGCGCGAACGCTGACTTGTCCCGGACCGCTCGTGGAGGTATCTAAAATAGCCACGTTGTTGTGCGCGGCGACTCTGCCCGCGCTGGCGGTAAAAGTAATGGTCAGCGGCCGATTGTCCGGACTGATGGCATCGCACGTAATGGTGGAAGCTTCGTCCAGGTGAACGGTGGATGGCCGCGCGACGCAGGTGATGGTGGGCGGGCTGGCCACACCGGTGTTCGTCGCGACCGTTGCGACCGTCGTAAGCGGCTGGAAATCACTCTCGGCCATCACCTCCACGGCGTCGCCCACGTCGATTGTCTCCAGGGCGGTCAGGATCATGACCGTGGCGCTTCTGGGATGCACGTGCAAGACGATCATGTCCCCCAGAGTGCGTCGGGGCAGGTCGGAGAGCGAATCAGTTCTGTGGGCGGTGATCTGGGTGTCGTCAGCCGGTCTGGACTTGAGGGAAAGTGATTCACTGGGATCAATGCTGGCATAAGCGTACGTACGCGTCACACGCAGGTAGTCTCCCGGGTGAAGCCCTTTGTTGGCTCCGATATTCAAATAGGCCTTTTGCTTGGAGCCGAGGAAGGCGTCAAATTCATTGGCCATCACGATCCGGCCAACTGTTTTACCGTTGGAAGGAGCGTAGCGGTCCAGAATGGCTTTGCGGAAAGGCGGGGCCGTCCGCTCCACCAGCGGAATGGCAATGTCTCCGGGCAGGATACTGGCGCAACTCAACTCGGGCTCAGCGATGGCGGTGTTTTTGATCACTCGGACCACGCGGGCATATCCCAATTCAAAATAGGGTTCTCCGGCCGCGCGGACCGCTGATTTTTGACCCGGGAATGCTTCGTAGTGGTTGGGGTTCTTCACGTGGCGGACAAACTCAAACCGGTCACCCGGTTTAATTCCTTGTCCATGAATAAAGATGTTGTCGGTTGCCAGGGCGTACCGGCCCTGTTCAGGCGAGTTCAGTCCACCCACAACATAGCGCGATTCCGGGACCTTCTCCGTGGTGATGAATCCTGAGCAATAGAGATCGTTGGTCGAGGGTTGATTGGCCACAGCGAGGGTTGTACTCTGGAAGGACGGTCGTTGCTGGGGTTGTTGTCCCACAGCCAGCAGCGAAAATACCAACATTAGGAAACCGGTTTTTTTCATACTTCCTCCCCTGACGCCCGCGGGTACACACTTTCCCCCGATACGTACGACTCCAAGTGGAACATAGCAGAGGACTTGGGGCAGTTCAACTAAAGCCTTAGTTACTCGCTAGATACGTCCGGTTACGGAGGTCCAGGCCCCCGGCCCAAATTCGGAGCTTGCATCTGTGAATTTCGCTCACGTATGATGGCTGGCCTTTGCAATGAGCACAACAACTACAGGATACACCCCGCGGTTTCTGCCGGCACGGCTGCCACGCATCTGTGTGGCTATTGTGGCGTCGAACCCCTCCGAAATGGCGGAAAAGGCGGACGCTATCGTCCGCGAGAACTCCTTTATTGAATTCCGGCTGGACTACCTGCCCAAGCCGGCGCTGGCGCTGGCCAAAATCAAGGCGTTTACCGAGTACCATCCTGAGGCCCTGATTGTGGCTACTTGCCGCCGGGCGGCCAATGGAGGCAAGTTCCGCGGTTCTGTGGCCGCTCAAGTCGACCTCCTGGTCAAAGCCGCTACCCAGGGATGCCATCTGGTGGACGTGGAGCTTGAGACGGCATCCAAACTTAAAGCGCCGGACTTTGCCCGTTTGCGGCGGTCGGCCAACCTAATTCTTTCCGACCATAATTTCCGGGCCACTAGGAAACTCGACGAGACCTTCGAGAAAATGAAGCAGTACCCCGCCGACTTCATCAAGATCGTCAGCACCGCCAACTGTCTTTACGACAATGTGGTCATGATGAAGTTTCTGGAAAAGCACAGTCATTCCCACTCCATGATTGGTATCTGCATGGGAGAGCAGGGAATCATCAGCCGGCTGCTGGCCGTCCGGGCGGGAAGCCAGTTTACTTTTGCGGCGGCCAACCCGGGAGAAGAAACCGCTCCCGGCCAGCTTGCCGGCCGCACTTTGCGCGAGACCTATCGCATCGAGCAAGTGGACGCCGCCACCCGCGTTTTCGGAGTAGCGGGAGATCCCATTGTGCACTCGCTTTCGCCCCTCATGCTCAATACGGCCTTCCGGCGGGAAAACGTAAATGCCGTTTATCTGGCTCTGCACGCCAAGTCATTGGACGACCTGCTGGCGTGCGTCAACGACATACCGATCCATGGCCTGAGCATCACCATGCCTTATAAGGAAGCCATCCTGAAGCATCTCGACAAGACCGACGCTCTCACGGCCAGGATCGGCGCTTGTAATACGGTGGTACGTGCCCAGGATGGAAAGCTTTACGGGTTCAACACCGATGTAGCTGGAGTTGTCCGGCCGCTGGAGCAACGCATGCGCCTGCAGGGTGCGCGTATCCTGGTGCTGGGCGCTGGTGGCGCTGCCCGCGCTGCGGTCTTCGGATTGAAGGAGCGCGGGGCGGAAGTTTACATCCTGAATCGCACCTCGGCGCAGGCCCAGAAGCTGGCCCGGCAGGCCAAGGCCAAAGCCATCAACCGCACCATGCTCAAGAAGCTGGAGTTCGACGTGATCGTCCACGCCACGCCTGCGGGCATGGAAGGCAATCGCGATCCCATGCCTTTGACCGAGCAGGAACTGAAGGCCCGGTATTTCTTCGAGATGATCTACACACCGGTCGAGACGAAGATGGTCAAGATGGCCCGCGCGCGTGGCATGCATGTAATTCCCGGCTCGGAAATGTTCGTACAGCAAGGCGCGCGCCAGTTTGAGATCTGGAGTGGAAAGCCCGCGCCTATCAGCGAAATGCAGCGTGTCGTCGACTTCGCCCTGGCCCAGCGCGCCGCGGCCCGCAATACCAGCGACAAAGCCGGAAAGAAAACCAAAACGAAACCAAGAACCAAAACCAAAACCAAAAAGAAGAAGCGCAGACAGCACAAATAGCAATCAGCGCTCGGCAAGTAGCCAGCAGATCCACGGCGATTTCCGCCCAAATTTGGGCGAATACACGACTGGCGCAGTCACCTCGACCAACGGCAGCACAGGTACAACAGCCACGCTACCAAGCTGCGGCTGGCGATGTGGCTGGGTGGTCTCTGCTCGTCCTGCTGGCGCTGGCTGGCTGCGGCGGTGGCTCATCTTCGCTTCTTGGCGGCAGCGGTCACGGCGGCACGCCGCCGGGCTTCTACCCCATTACCGTGACGGCTACTAGCTCGACCACGCCGTCCATTACGGCCACGACCAATGTGAGTGTGACCGTGAGATGAGGCCAGATCGCGCGACATCGCCGTGATCGGAAAGGATCGCGCTCTGTCGGTGAAAGGACGGTCTCAAGGCCGTGACATGAGAAGACTTTCTTGGTTCGGGCTTTTAATCCCGGGTCTTGTCGTCGCTGCGAAGGATGCTTTCGTCAAACAAGGGTCCGCAAGCGTGATCAGCGGCCTCCCTGACCTTGGGTGCCTCATGCTAAGCAGCTGAAAATGAACAAGTTATATAGTTTTTCGCCGGGCCCGAGCTTGCGTGCCGGACGAACCGGCGCGCTCTTAGAGTTTTCAAATTAAGAGCATTCCAATACAGCGGAGTAGTTGCATTTATGCTCTGCCAGGACTAGGATAGAAATGTTGCCGAAAAACCCGTCGGCATTGATGATGCTGCTACCGCAATTCATCATCAGTTCTTCAGCAATAACTTCGCCCGATTTTCTGAAACTGAACCGGCCCGCAATGTTTTTTCCACCAGGAGAAGCATCCCTATGGCATGGTACGCGTACTGCATCACGGAACAGCAGGCATTTCAGGGCGAAACACGCGCCCGTCGTCCCTTCCCGGTGGAAGGCCTAAAAGGAATCGGCGAAGCCCAGACTTTTGGCTATCCCAGCGGCGAATTTGCCGTGATTGTCAGCGAGTACGTGCCCACTGGTGATCTCACCCAAAAGGCCCTTCTGCAGCATGCGCACGTGGTCAGCGAGTGCTTCAAGCTCACTACGGTGCTTCCGTTCCGGTTTGGCACCGTTTTTGAGACAGACGACGCTCTTCGCCGGGCTGTCCGGCTCAATCGCAAGGCATTTCTCGAAAGCGTTGCCCGGCTCAAAGGCAAGGCCGAGATGCACCTGAAACTGCTGGTCAAAGACGGCTCTCTGCGCGAAGCCATGGCCGAGATTGTGTTGCCCATGACTGTGGGCAGCGACTACCTGACCAAGCTGCGGGAAAAAGCAGTTCGCCAGCGCGAACGCCAGACCAAGGCGCGGGCCCTATCCGTCCAGGTCCACAAGATTTTTGGCCCGCTGGACCAGGATGTGTGTTGTCGTAAGGTCAATTCCGGCGGCATGCTGATCGACATTGCCCACCTCATTGACCACAAACAAGTCGAGAAGTATCAGAACCGCTATCAAATGGCCACTCGCCATTTGCCCGGAGTGGAAGTTGTGATGAGTGGCCCCTGGCCGCCTTACCACTTCATTCCTGGAAAGCGCTCTTCCTAAGATACCGCCACCTTCGAGAACTCCTATTGATCCTCATCCGTCGCCGGAGTCCGCGAATTCGCTCCGTGGCCCTATCTTTTAGCAGTTTCAAGCTTGGGATCGAATGGCCCCGACCTAGCACAGACGAATGTCCCAATCGCTAGAGCGATCACCAAGCCGGCAACCAATGCTGACTTCCTGATTTTTCCGACCAGAGCAATTGCCAGCACAGCCAGCAGCAATGCGGTGACAAACTCAATGGCCACTGAACTGATATGAAACAGTCCGCCGCCGACAAACGNNCGCTACAAGAATGAACACCACCAGCCATACCATGAGGCCGGAGATGAAACCCGCAATGACATCGCCCATCTTCATAAGAATGTTCCTTGAAAAGCGGCTTAGTCGCAATCCAAATCGAGCAGCGCCGTAATTGAGGCTGCCACGATCGGTCTTCATTATGTTGCTGACTGGGCCCACCCAGCGGCCTTTTATTTTTTTAAAAGTCAGGAAACCAAATGTGTATGCGAGTGACTCAAACACCAAATGCGGATGCAAGGAGAAGCCAAATAAATGCAGATAGACCGGGAACTTCATAGAGGCAGTGCCTTGGCATTGTGACCCTGTTCCGGCGCAATAGCAATTGCTTTTCATCACCCGTCAGATTTGACGACTGCTTGCAATGGCGGCTAAGATTAATGACTTATCAAACGGCCATGGAAAAGAAAAAGCTTGAGAGTTTCAAAAAACGGCTGGAAGAGCGCCAGGTAGCACTGCGCAAGACGGTGAGCCGGACGGAAGAGGACGGTCGCACTGCCGACCAGGACACTGCCCAGGACATCGCGGACCGCGCTGCCAGTTCCTACACCAAGGAATTCCTGTTCTCCCAGAGCAACAACGAGCGCCAGCTTCTGCAAATGGTGGAGACCGCGTTGCAGCGGATTCGCGAAGGCGGCTTTGGCGAATGCCTGAGTTGCGGCGATGAGATTAATGCCAAGCGTCTGGAAGCCGTGCCCTGGACACGGCACTGCATCGCCTGTCAGGAAAAGCTGGAACAAGGCCTGCTGGAACAGACCGGCGACTGAACTCGTTCCTCGAAACAAAATCTGACAATCAAATATCAAATGAAAGATGAGCTGCTTTTGCGGCGGGGTCTAAGACTGTGTGGTCTCAGTACAGGTTGAACGAGACTTCAATATTCATTTCCACGGCCACCGGACGGCCGTCTTTGGTGGCAGGAGCGAATTTCCAGGTCAGGACTTTCTCTCGCGCTTTCTCATCGAGGCCCATACCCAGCGAACGGACGACGCGCGGATTACGCACACGGCCATCGGCGCCCACAATGATCTCCAGGACTACAACTCCCTGATACTTGGCCTTGCGGGCTTCTTCAGAGAATTCAGGTTCGGGGGTTTCGAGGGCCCGCGGAGCGGACACTCCGGAACCACAGCAGCGGAACACTCCGGGGCCAACGCCGGGGCCGCGTCCGGAACCAACACCGCCGCCGCTGCCATTGCCAATGCCACCGCCGACGCCGCTGCCGTTGGACGGGTTCATCAGTTTGGAAAGCGGATCGCCAATTTGATTCGATTGCGGAATCTTCAAGTCGGCAACCACGGTTGGTTCGACCTGGAGTTTGCTCTCACGAGGCGGCAGCACCTGGGGAGGCACAATTTGAGTTTTTGCGGCCTTGGGTGGAGTTCCCTTCGACGCTTGTATCTTGCTGGCATCGCCGCCACCGCCGGCATTTTGCCCGCCTTTGCCGATGTGATAGAGCTCCGGCGGCGGTCCGACCATGATGACGTTGTGCGAAATATCCGCGACCTTTGGTCCGACCAAACCTGCCATATGGGCCACCCAAAGAAGCACTGCGATCAGCGCAACGTGGGTCAAAAACGAAAGCAGAAAGTTCTGGGTCTGTTGCTGATAAGTCCCGTAGCCTGCGCCAAAAAGTGAAGGCAGCGGTGTGTCCTTGGAAAGCGCAACCCCTCGGGCGCGATCAGCGGGCGTACGAAACTGGGGAGGCGATTGATCGTTTCTTTCCATGGCGGACATATCCCTAGATTACTTAGACGGCCTATGATCCAAAAAAGTTTCCTGCAAAACGGCCCAAAGTTGGCGTCTCCGGATGATGCAGACTAGGCCGCAGAACGAAGATATTTGGACTAACCTCTAGTTTACTGAATTTCCGTCCGCTGTGACAGCCTTTTAACCGTGAAACATGCCGGAAAAGAATCCCTTGACCTTGCCCATGAAACCCTTCTTTTCTTTCTTTTCCTTTTCTTTCTTGGGCACGGCTGGCTCTTCCGTTTTTGCGGCTACTGCAGACACCTCGGGCGGCGTCTCCCGGGGAACGCTCGGTTTGACCTTTTCTTGCAATAAAAATACGTTCGGCAGAGCGGGATAATTGACCCGCGCCACGCTGTAAGGCGGGGATGATCCCTTGGCGCTGAAAACAAACGGCGCCTCAACCGCTACCTTGACTGCTCCCGGCTTGTCCGGCGGCGCTGGCGCCGCGGGGCTGAGAGCATTGGAGGTTTCGCTCGCGTCCACCGCCGCACGTTGTATCGGTGGCGCCGCTCCGGGGCAGCCGCATTCCGCGTTGACCGACGTCCGTCCGCTCAGCTTACCCGCGGAAAACAAAACCGCTTCGTCTTCTTTGATCTGATACGTCCCAGTCCCAAACACTTCGGAGACGATCAGGCGGGAAGTGTTTCCCGGCATCGGCTTAACACAGGTGTCGCCGCGCTTGGTCACGCCCAGAGCAAAATGAAACGTTCCAGGGCCGGCCATCAGGATTCGAAAGTCCGGCGTAACCAGTGTGTCCGCAAAGTCCCGCACCGCGTAGTTGACCACGAGTGAGCCGGCGCTCATGGAGAGCAACAGTCCGTCACTGCCCGGCACCGTGTTTACGCCAAGACCCGTTCCCGGACACANNCCATTGGAAACCGTCAAGCCAGTCCCAACCTGCAAGGCGGCACTGCGGGCGTCTGCATCCACAGGGAACAACTCGCCTACAGGTGCATTCGACGATTGCGCGCCAGCAGTCGGCGCGGTCAAAGACAAGGCCAAGACGGTCAATAACAAAGACCAGACCACGGCCAGCGCAGTCCAGCGCGCGAATCCCGCAAATCGAGATTTGGTATGCAGCATCAGCGGAAATTCGGCCTTATTCTTCATGATTCACAAAATCGTACTTGTCGATGGCCACAGCCACACCGCGGAGCTTGGCGGAATTGTCCACCCGCACAATCTTCCCGTGGCAATGCACGCGAATCGGCGAAGCCAGGGTGATCTCCTCAGGCAAGGTCATCACAAAATCCACAGCGGAGCCCTTAGCCATATCGGCGTCCGCAAAGAAAAACACGCCTCGCGAACTCACGTCCCGCGTGTGCGCGTCCACAGCCGCCTGGTCACCGCCGGGAAACCGCAGCGAGATCGGCAAACCCAGAGGGAAGCGCCGAGCCGAGCGTAGTTCCGGTCGCGGATGTGCCATAGGCTGGCCTCCAGAGACTCTAAAAATTAAGAACGACAGACGATAAACGAACAAACTTAAAGAGAAACTGCGGCTGATTCTAACGCAAATCGCAGGGGAAAGTAACGCACAGGGCCGAGCTTAACTGTCCGGTTCCAGTTCAAGATTCGCGTCCATTCGCGTGATTCGCGGCTAAAGTTCGTGCCACTCAGAGCGCGAGAAAATTCTTCAGAAGCAGCTTGCCGGAGTCAGTGAGCACGCTCTCCGGATGGAACTGCACCCCTTCCACCGGAAACCGCCGGTGCCGCAATCCCATGATCACGCGCGTGCCATCAGGCTCATGGGTCTCCGCACTGATTTCTAATTCCTGTGGCAGATCTTCTTCGGCCACCACCAGCGAATGATACCGGGTCGCGGTCATCGGGGCGGGGGCCTGTTTGAAGATGGTCTTGCCGTCATGCTCGATCGAGCTGACTTTACCATGCATGATCCGGCCCGCGCGGACGACTTTGCCCCCAAACGCCGCGCCAATGGCCTGATGTCCCAGGCAAACTCCCAAAACGGGCCGCTTCCCGGCAAAATGCCGGACTACATCAATACTGATGCCGGCATCCTGCGGCGTGCACGGCCCCGGAGAAATAAGGATGTGGCTGGGCTTCAGGGCGTCGATCTCGTCCACGGTGACCTGATCATTCCGACGTACTTCCACCGTCTCGCCCAACTCGCCCAGATACTGGACCAGGTTGTACGTGAAGGAGTCGTAATTGTCGAGGACAAAGACCATGAGGGAACTCGGGAAAGAACCAGTGTAACCGAAAGCCTGGGTCGGCCTGCTACCGCTCGGCTGGCAATGGATCCCACGATCTGGCCCCTGTTGTTAACTGGTACTGTCTTCCCTCAGCCCCCGATTTGCTAAATTTCCGTTAACAGGCAAAATTACAGGGAAAATACGGTAGTGGTGCAGTTTGAATTTTAAGGGGCCGATTCAAATGGCACTTTGAATTCTCCAAAAAATGCCCTAATCTCGTCGATGTGCGATCCAACGCCGATGTGCATAAATTGGTGCTCAACGACTTGCCGGTTCCCCTGTTTCACTATAGGCGCAAAACCAAGTTGCAAACTCAATGTTTTGCTTTGTACGGCCCACACGCGACCATTGACATCAAAAATCGGGCCGCCACTTTGTCCACGCAGTCCGGGGCTTGATGTCTCCAAGAATTTTGCTTGTTTTTGTGTGGTTTGATCGACAGCAAGCATGATGCGGGTGTGGATTCCCTCGTTGGGGAACATGGCCAGTTGTGGCATGTTGTCGATCTTGAACTGTTGACTGGCATCGTCAAATCGCCCATTAACAGTGTGGAACGGAAATCCAAGACGGCACAGCGATGTGCCCGAAAGCAACTCGACGTTCGCCGGAGCGAATTGCGGAAACGTTGCTATACCAAGTACGTCAGCTCCAGTCAGTTTCGCGACTGCCAAATCCCTGACTGGATCAATGTGAATCTGCGTAACATTGATGCCGTCGGCAGCCCACCAATATGAAAGGTGAGTTATCCACTGAAAGTTTTTCCTGAGTTTTCCAATCTCATGCCGTTTTTTCCCTGGCGATAAGGTCGTGTCATTTTGAATTGCATCGAACTGTTTTTGATAGGCGTCCCGTTCTTTGGCGTCCTTGTCTTTGACGGCAGCGTCAATCATGGCGTGGCCAGCCGTCAACGCCCAGCCTTCCTTGTTTAGCAACATGAACGTGGCAACCCCGGATGTCACCTCGCCATTTTCTTGTCGCTTGAGCACGATCAAGGGTCTAGTGTATTTGCTAACTTCTGCGTAAGCTTTTGAAAACATTGGAGAAAATTTGGCATTAATTACTTTGACTAACCAAAGACATCTCGCTATGATTACCACTGACAGGGCAAACATTCCTGCGCTTCCAGTAGCGCCGTGGAATACTGCTCTGCATGGGGTGGTGTCCCTATATGACGTGCTGAAATATGCCGCTGCTGATTTCTACAAACTTTCAGAAGAGTTCCAGGCCTTTGCGATGATGCCGCGAGAGGCTCTCAATCCGGCGCAGAAGGAGAGATTGCAAGCGTCAATTGTCATTCTTTATGAGAATTGTCAAAAACTGGAACTGCCGTTGTCGAATAATCAAATACAAGAGGTTGTCCATGCGGTTAATAGCACTAACCTTGACCGCATCAATGACGCATTCGCGCAATTGCAGCGAAGGGTCTACGAGGAGCTGCAAGCAAAGGTGTGCTTCTGTTTGCCGGGACACAAGGTCAAGTACTGGCATCCGATGTGGCTCTCCGAGACAAAGATTTACGACAACTTCCGTTCAGCATGGGACGAGTTTCAACGAGCAGGCCACTGCTACGCTTTTGGCGAAAACAGCGCGTGCGTTTTTCATCTTATGCGGATTGTGGATTTTGGCCTGCGTAAAGTGGCCGAGCGGCTGAAGATCACATATGACGCGCGCAACTGGATGGGAATTGCTAAAGCCATCCAGAAGAACATGGAGCAGGAGTACAAGACCAAGACCGATGACTGGAAGAAGTTAGAGCCAATGTACGCGGAAATTCTCACGGACATTCAGGCGATCAGCCGGGGCCACAGAAACCAAGTTCTGCATGAACTCGAAAAAAAGTACGAGGACCGAGATGCCGAGCATATGCTGAACGTGGTCGAAGGGTTCATGCTGCACTTGGCGAAGCACGGATTCAGGGAATAGAAGGTTTTCACAAAGTATCTTTTAGGCGGCTCGCAAGTTGCTGCATCTGGCCGTCGTGATCGCGGGCGTAGGCAAGTTGCTGGATCGGGGTTTCTGGTTCGTATTCAAGTGCGCGGGTAACGATCCTCTCGCGCAACTGTTCGTCTCGAATGGCTAACGCAAATACGATCAATAACCCAACACAAAAAACGTACCAGAAGAAGAACCAGTGCAAAACCAAGGCAAATAAGAAGCCTATGACGAACCATTTGAAGCGGCCAGTGACAAACCACGCGACAGCTAATATCGGGGCCAAAATGATTATTGTGACAATAGGGTGCATCTCATCTCCAGGCGGCTCTCAGTGAAAGGTTACATAGTCTGCATTTCCTGTGGTCACTGGATGTTGTTCGCTGATCTCATTCCCCGGACGGCGGTTGTGGATTGTCGATGCGGGGCACAGAACGTATTTCAAAATTCCATTCAATCTGTAGGAATTTTGGAGCCATTATGCCATGAGCAGCCCCTTTCCAGCGGCAACGGTCGCATGCAAGGTCAAACGGAATCCCGTTAAACCATTGCTGATCCCGCTGAATATCAGAAGTCTGGTGTGCGACGACGGGCCAATTGCAATCACCGCAGGGGAAGATAAGGATTTGCAGGTACATTCGACTTATTATGTCACTTTCTTTAGCTCTCGCAGCAGCTCGTCGAGCCGTTGAAGCGTCTCACCGGAACGCCCGCCAGATTCACGCTTCTTGTACGCAGATGATTTTAAGCCTAAGTCAAGGGCTGAATCGGGGTCGCGCTCGCGCGCATATTCGTAGAGAGCGCGCACGGAGCCATGAAGCTTGTTTATCTCCTTTTGGTGATCTCGTAGTATCTCAAGCGCTGATAGCAAAAAACGCTTTACGTCATTGTCCACGGCAATCCTCCAGTGTAATCGGGAAGTATAATAAGGCCATGAAATCAAACCCGAAAACGTCCGATGAATACGCGGCATTCTCCAATGCCCTCGGCAGAGTGCTCCAGGTGTCACCCGCTGAATTGAAAAGGCGAATTGCAGAGGACAAGAAAGCGAGAGCGCGGAAGTCTAAGCGCGCTTCCGCTTCCCGCGTTTCCCGCGCCAAGGATTAGAAACACGTCGCATCGCCGGTCTTGCCGGTTACTTCAGCGAAGGTGAGACGCTTCCCTGCGATTTGCGACAGAGCTAAATTGAAACGGTCAGAGTCAGTCAGCTTGTTTCCGTTCGCGTCTTTCCGGTTATTAAATCTGAACGCCTGCTCGTCAACATAGCGGGACAGGTGAAACGGTTCCACGGCAACGTAAGTCCCATTCAATCCGCGTTTCAAGAGACTCCAGAAGTTTTCGAGTCCGTTCGTGTGGACGCGGCCTTTGACGTATTTCTCCATGTGATTCACAAACTCATGGACGTATTCTTTTGGGATGCTGCTATAGATGGATGCTTCGTCAGTGTAGATTTTCGAGCCATGCTCAATATGATTAAGAATCTGATTTTGCAGAGTCTCGCGATTGATGGCGCGGACAACGGTTGCGCGGACTTCCCGCGCTTCTCTGTCCAACACTCCGACCACAGCGGTCTTGCCGATCAGACGAGTGTCGCCCTTCAGGCAGGAGCTACGAGCAATCGCCAGAGCGCGTCTCCGGTTGCTGTGCATGTTCTTGGGCTTGCCACCGATGAACGCCTCATCCGCTTCGACTTCGCCGCCATTGCCGCCGAGTTTCATAATGGAGCCGTTCCGCATTGCAAGGCGCAACCGATGCAGCATGAACCATGCCGACTTTTGGCTGATACCGAGATCGCGGCCAATTTCATAACTACTGATTCCGTTCCGGCAATTGACAATCATCCACAGGGCAGGGAGCCACTTGTCCAAACTGAGCGGCGACTCTTCAAAGATGGTGCCGAGTTTTACAGAAAACTGCTTGTAGCACTCTTTGCATTTCCAACGGCGCTGAGTCTTCAGGTAGTAATGCTCTTTGTGACCACAAGCAGGGCATTCGGGGCCATCTGGCCAGCGCATCGCGGCGACGGTATCAATGCAGACCTGCTCATCGCTGAAGTACCGCATGGCTTGCTGAAGGGTTTTAGGTGACTTTGCCATGTCTCAATCTTACGGGAAAAACCTTGGTTAGTCAAGTTAATTAGTGCCGAAAATTTCCTTTCCTAAAAGCACAAAGAGTGCTAGAATATCGTCGATACGAAGAGTAAAGCCTATGAAAACCACACTAGACATGTCCAATATTCTCACGCCGACGACGACCACTTTTGATGCCAGCGGTACTTGTGAGTACGAAGTCGCGCACACTTCTTCGCGTGAATACGAGTTTCAGGAAGAAGGGCCAAAGGCTTTTGCCTCCCCTGTGCTGTTAGATCAATCATTTTAAGCGGCCATCGCTTTCGCGTCGAGTAGACCCACAAGTTCTTCAAGCGTCCACACGTGATTGGCCAGCCCAGCTTCCATTGCGGGGGTGACTCTCAGTGTCTTGTGAACCCGACAGAAATTGTAGTGCAGGAAATACAGGGCGACCGCATGACCGTGGTTCTCAAGCTTTTTGCTGAAGCCGTTGGTCAGGCGCGTAAAACGGCGCATACCCATTCTCATGCTCAGGTTTTGCCGCTCCACGTAAGATGTGCTGATGTGCTTGGGGTCAGGGTCGCCGCTCAGGACTCCGGTACGGCATCCAATACACGTTGCAGGGCTATAGCGGCTCTCCGTGAAATCGGAGGACGCACCATATATCTTGACCAGCATGGCGTAATCAATGTCAGCCCCAAAAGCGTTTTCCACGGCATCGGCATAGACGCGGTGTCCGTCCGTCGTAAGCTGGATTTTTGAAGAGATGCGGCTGGCCATGTCCTGCATGAACGCATGGGCGGTACCGGCTCCGCGATCCCCAAGGGCGTAAGAGATGATTAATTTTGTGTCTGCGTCAATCGCTGTCCATGTCCAAACGTCACCCGCGCCTTTGGCCATTTGCTCTGCGGAGACGTTTTTCTGTTTGGCGTAAACGAACGCCCAAATTTCATCGCATTGGACGCGGCTTACTTTCAGATTGCGAACGATGCGGTTGTGGTACTCAGCGGCAGCGCAGCCCAAATCCCGCAGAAGATTCAGGACGGTGTGTTTGGCAACGCCGGTCATGCGGCAGGTCGCATTGATGGAAGTCCCTTCGACCAGGGCCGCGATTACTCGGGTGCGCTTTTGCGTGCTTAAAATATTCACTACATAAAGTGTACAGCAATGCAAAATTATTTGCAATAAAAAACGCATTAAATGGCATAAATTTAGTGGATAATTACTGTAACTATCGTGTTCTGATATAGTTACAGATATAATAAATATGTTGATTTTTTAAAATAAATTGCGTTATAATTTGACACATGACAGGAGCTATACACTACAAAACACCCACTGATTGGATCATGTACGACAAGGATGCGATCTTCGATGAACTCACTAACGCAAAGGCTGCGGTAATGACATTAAAAGCGATGCCGTTTCAAAGAAGATGGGTTGAAGAACTTCAGAAAATGCAGCTGAAGATGGAGGTTGACGGGACTTCCAAAATCGAGGGGGCCGACTTTGCCGGGAATGAGCTAGATACCGCGATGAGAGCACAGACACCGGAAGAGCTTCTTACGCGTTCACAAAAACAAGCGAACTGTGCCGTAAGAACATACAAATGGATTGGAACGCTGCCTAACGATATGCCGATTAACGAAAAGCTAATTTGCGAGATTCATCGCTCAATCGTCACGGGCTGCGACGAGGATCACTGCAAGCCCGGCGGAATTAGGACTGCCGATCAAAACGTCACCTTTGGCATCCCGAAACACAGAGGCGTGAGCGGCGGAGAGGAGTGCAAGAAGGCATTCAAGAAACTAGCGCACGAAGTGCAGACCACGTATCCGAATCATCATCCGCTAATCGCAACGCTCGCGCTGCACTACCACTTTGCCGCAATGCACCCATTTCTTGATGGCAACGGCAGGACCGCAAGAGCCTTAGAAGCCCTCATGCTGCAAAGGGCTGGTCTTAAGGACTCGCTTTTTATCGCCATGTCCAATTTCTATTATGACGAAAAAAGGACATATCTAAAGACCCTTGCCGCAGTTCGAGCGCAAGGACACAACCTCACTGAGTTCCTCAAATTCGCTCTAAGGGGGATTGCTCTTCAGAGTGATCGGTTAGCTCAGATGATAAAAACTGAGGTTTCCAGACACATCTTTCGCAGCCTCATGCAGGATCTATTTACTCGTCTGCAAAGCACAAGAAAGAGGGTCATCGTAAAGCGGCAGTTGATGCTTCTTGACAAGCTGCTTGATTCGTCCGACAAAGTGGAATTTGTCTACTTGACCGAGACAATGAAACATCACTACGCATCTCGAAAAGCACCACGCACCGCCATCGTTAGAGATATCAATCGGCTTTCTGCACTTGGCGCGATAAGCGTGGTAAGAGACGAAGCAGACCCAAAGAAGCCAGTGTTCTGGATAAACGTAAATCTGGATTGGCCGACCAAGTTCACAGACACAGAGGTTTTTGCCGCGCTGGAAAAGCTGCCGAAGTCCAAGACATACGGATTCCTGTCTCCGTCTTAGGACTTGTCCTTAGTCGATTCCCGGACGATCCGCGCAGCGGCTTGGCTGAAGTCCTCTTTAGCGTGGACTCTCCGTGCGTGCTTTTGGAACTGTTCTTCAAGGGACTTGCTGTTACCCGTAACTGTGCTCCCCTCAGCATGGAAAGATGTGCGACCGAGACAAACTGAGCATTGCGCCAAGATGGGAATCTTCCCCGACGTGCCCGTGATTTCGAGTTTTGGTGTTTTTGTTGACTTTGACATGCCCCGATGATTACACAGGTCAGTGGCCAAATTCCAGAGGCTCAGGATTCAAACTGCACCACTACCGAAAATACTAGCGTTTTGGTCTCCGCAGACATTCAAAACCTCGATTCCATGGCCCTTTTGCGACTTTCGGAGCCAATTCGGAACAGGGCTTATCAGGGGTTAACAGGGACGTAACAGGGAAGGAAGCAGGGAAGGAGCAGGGAATCAACAGGTGCGGTTCGCCTGAGAGGAATGCTGAGTGCTGACTGCTTCCTCGCTTAAGTTTTCAAAGATCTTCTCGCGATCCGCCGAGGCGGGCTGGTTTTCTGGCTAAAGAGCGCGGATGTTAATGCGAGACTATGGACAGTGTCAATGGACAAATTTTGTCATGTCATACCTCGATTAAAATGTCACATTCCTTACCTCTATTAAAAATGTCACATCAAAAATTGAAGACGAAACCGGAGAGAGTGCGAGATGTCCGCATGTTTCTTTGGTAAGGGTGATCTGGACAAGTGTGGGCGCGTCGGCAAGGAACGAAGGTCGAAAAGCTTTGAAAACCATAATGACGCCCTGTCGCATGTTGGTGTGAAGGATTATGGCCTTCTGTAAGTATCTTGTTAACAATCAGTTACAGTCTTGCAAGAACTGCACCTGTCGACGTTCTAGTCGGTGTGGCTAACCATTAGATTAGTGGCTGTTTACCTCAATTGCTGGTGTAGAATCGCAACCTTAAAACCATGATATCTACCTCGCAGCAAGCACGCGAGATCATAAACGCGTGCGCGGAGTCCGGAAGCACGGCGGCCTGGCAGGCGTTTGTCCAGCACTTCCGCAGGCTCATCGCCGGAGTGGCGCTTCGCTCAGCGGCACGCTGGGGTGACTACTCTCCCGACGCGGTAGATGACCTGGTCCAGGAAACGTTTCTCAAACTCTGCGCCGAGAGGTGCCGTCTGTTGCGCGAGTTCCAGGAAGACCATCCTGACGCCATCTACGGATATATAAAGGTCATCACCGCAAACCTGGTCAACGACTACTATCGCGCCCAGCGCGCCGGAAAGCGCGGCGGCGGCGCCGCGGTAGAAGAAATCACCGCGATTCAATGCTCAGGCGACCCCCGGCGTGAGGGCAGTCCTTTTACCATCCAGCGCGAAATCCTTCTGGACCAGGTTGAAGCCTGTGTCCAGCGCTGTACCCAGGGCGAAAGCAGAGAGCGCGACCAACTGGTCTTCCGCCTGTACTATCGTCAGGGCTTTACCGCCAAGGCCATCTCCGCTTTGCCGCAGGTCGGCTTATCGGTGAAAGGCGTCGAGAGCGTCATCCTGCGCGTGACAAGGCTGGCGAAGGCCGAGTTGAACACTGAGGCCAAGTTTGCGCAGGAGCCAGGATTGAAAACCGTGTCCATGAAAGAAGAAAAGGGCTTTGCCACCGCAAAACCGTTCATGAAAGGAGAGAACAAGTGAGGGGCAGAGACCAGCACCTCAGCAGCCAGGAGATCCAGGAGCTGGCCGGCCTGTCTGCCGACACTCTGACCGGGTCCTTGGAGGAGGCGATGCATCACGTTGGTTCCTGTGATGAATGCCGCCTTCGAATGTTGCTGTCGGACGAACTGGGATTGCCATCTTTCAGCAAAGCGCAGTCAGCGTTACCGGCCAGGACGCTTGCGTGTCCGCCTGACAGCGCGTGGCTGGAAGTGGCGGCGGGATTGGCGTCGGCCGATGCAAGCTGGCGGCAGATACAGCATGCGTCTGCGTGTAAGCGGTGTGGGCAACTCTTGCGAATGGCTACAGAGGACTTGGCTGTGGAATTGACCTCGGACGAGGAAGAAAAAGTGGCAGCGCTGGCCAGTGCATCACCGAAATGGCAGAGCAGTCTGGCTGAGAGGCTTGCCAGCGGTGGTTTGGTCAAGAGCCAAGTTAAGAAACAGGAAACCGCACGACGGAATCTTCTTCTGTGGCCCCGCTTTGCATTGGCGGCATGCAGCCTGATCGCAGTGGCTGGAGCAGTGTGGTTTGTCTGGCTGCGTCCTAAAGAGCCGGACCCGAACGTACTGCTGGCCCAAGCGTACACGGCGCAGAGGACCATTGAATTAAGGATGCCTGGAGCTGCGCATGGCCCGATGCGGGTTCAACGCGGAAATCAAAGGTCCCGCATGAATCGTCCACCAGCCTTGTTGGATGCAGAGTCCCTGATATCCCACAAACTGGCAGCGCAGCCGGGGAACGCTTCCTTCTTGCAAATGCGTGGCCGCGCTGAACTGTTGGAATGGAACTACGAAGCCGCCATAGAGACCTTCAAGCACGGGCTTGACCTGGATCCTGAGTCTTTGTCGATGAAGACTGATTTGGCCTCTGCTTACTTTGAAAAAGCGCAAGACACGGATCAAGCCATCAACTATGGCAAAGTAATCGAATTGCTCGGGGAGGTTCTCGCCAAAAAACCGGATGACGCCGTAGCGTTGTTCAATCACGCAATTGCGTGCGAACAGATATTTCTGTATCACCAGGCGATTGAAGACTGGGAACATTACCTTCGTGTGGATTCGACCGGTCCATGGGCGGATGAAGCCCGCCAGCGCCTTTTGGAAATCCGCAAGAAAGTTGAAGAGCACGATCGTAAAGCAGCAGAGCCTTTGCTTGGGCCGAAAGAGTTCAGACTACGGGTAGGGGCAGCAGATCCTTATGCTTGGAAATTAGCCGATTCTCGCATTGAGGACTATCTTGATCTCGCCCTCAGAACGTGGCTCCCACAAGCTTTTCCAGTCCACAGATCAGGCGTTGAAGTGGATCTCGCACAGGAATCTCGTGCAGCTTTAACTACGTTAGCTACGATTCTCCAGGAACGCCACACGGACTACTTCCTTTCAGAGATGCTGAAGGTTGTTCCCTCTCGCTCATGGTCGGAAGCACTCTTGAGCCTTAGCGGCGCGATGGAGAAGAATTCAACAGGCAAGTTTGAGGCCGCACGTGAAGAGGCGGAACGGGCAGCTCGCCTTTTCAAGCGCGCAGAGAGTGATGCCGGCTATGCGCGTGCACAACTTGAACTCGTCTACGCGTTGCACCGCATGTCCAATGGTAAAGCGTGCCTAAAGATCGTCTTTCCCCTTTCCGCTGAACTGCAGCGGCACAGGTTCACCTGGATCAACAGCCAACTGCTCTTGGAAAGAGCTGTTTGCTCCTATATTGCAGACGACCTTGGGCAGTCAGAAGATGCGCTGAATGCGGCTATATCTCAGACACGAGAACACAGATACCAGTCGTTGCATTTACGTGCGCTCAGCTTCTCAGCTGCAGCTCAGTGGTCCTTAAGAAGCAGCCCCACCAGATCATGGGCACAAAACACACAAGGTCTGTCCTATTACTGGGAAGGTGTTTTCCCACCGGTAAGAGCCTACAGCTTTTATGAAGATCTGACGTTCCCCTCGGAGCGCTCCGGAGATGTTCAGTTAACTTACGTTTTGCGCAAGGAGGCTGCGACACTTGATGCACTAATGCGCGACGAATCGCATCATTCAATGGCGCATTTGCTGCTTGGCAAGGCTGCGGCGGAGGCGGGTAAGACGTCAGAAGCAGAGGTCCAATTTCAAAAAATGGACTCGGCCCGGATTCCGGATTCTACAACAAGCGGACCCGACGTTTACTGGATATTCAGTCGTATCGAACTCGCCAAACTGGACCTGGAGAAAGGCGCATTCGGCCACGGATTGGCGTTGCTTTTGCCCGTCAGACCAAGCGTAGACACCCTTGAAAACTCTCGTGTGCAACTGGATTTCTATCTTACACTGGGACTTCTCTATGCAAAGCAAGGGAGCATCCGGGATGCCGAGGATGCGCTCAGCTTGGTCGTTGCTAAGGGCGAGTCGGGCAGGAGATCCCTGAGCAGCGAACTTGGACGTGCGGCATGGGAAAAACGTATAGAAGCAGCTTATCGGGGGTTACTCCGACTCAAATGGGATCAGGGGCGGCCTGATGAGGCTTTCAGTATCTGGGAATCGTATCGGAACGCGGGATTGAGATCGCCATACGGACAAGCAACGACCGAGCAGTCTGGTGCCATACTACGGTCGCCCGGGGATGCTGGGACCCTCTGGGACGCTGCCGGCGATTTCGATTCACTCGCAGACGACAGTTTCCTCTCCTACGCAGTGTTCGGAGATGGGATTGCTATTTGGGTGCATGATAACCGCGGAAGCGCCTCAAAGTTCGTCAAAGTTCCTGCCGGAGAATTGGAAGCCACGGCCCGGCGATTCCGCGAACAATGCGCTGATGCCGATTCGGATATTTCAGCACTCCGCCATAATGGCGATCTTCTGTTTGGCTGGCTAATTAAGCCGGTCGAGGAAGTCCTTTCTCCGAAACGAGCCTTAATCATCGAAACGGACGGCGTGCTCAGCCAACTGCCGCTTCAAGCTCTCGTGGACAGCCAAGGTGAGTATCTGGGCAGGCGTTTTGCGATTGTTTCGTCTTCCGGTTTTGGCTACTACAGGAGGCTTAGACGCGGCGATCGATTTTCATCTCAGACGTCGGCGTTGATTGTCGCGCCACCCTCCGCGTCAGGTGACCCAGATCAGGGCTTGTTGCCAATCCCAGACGCGGCGCAAGAGGCTGCTCTGGTTGCAGCCAGTTTTAAGAACTCCAAAGTGCTTCGCAATGACGAAGCCACCTTCAAGATGGTTCGTGAGCATTTTGCCAACAGTACCATTTTCCACTTTGTCGGGCACGCCCTCGTCAATGCGGGTGGCACCGGTCTAGTGCTTAGCGGAGGTACAGCTCAGCCCCGAGACTGGGTTGATGCCACCCGTCTGCAGCTCTTAGATCTGACCGCGCTTCAGCTAGTTGTCCTCTCAGCGTGCTCCACAGGAGGGCCGGATGACGCAGGGAATTCAGATATCAACAGATTGGTAAATGTTTTCCTCGCAGCTGGAGTGCCACATGCTGTCGCGACGCGCTGGAACGTGGATTCCGCAGCGACCAGAAGGTTCATACAACACTTCTATGCTGCCTTGCTGCAGAACGAGAAGGTAAGTCAGGCGCTTCGGACGGCGTGCGTGCAGATGACTAAGGACCTGTCCACTTCGCATCCTTACTACTGGGCGGGGTTTGCCGCTTTTGGCCGTTCATAGCAGAGCTGCTTTAGCAGGAGTGACGATGTTTGATTTGAAAAGACGCCGGGGACGGCAAGCGCTCGCCGCTATTTCGGGGGCTTCACTTTGTGGTCCAACGATACGGATGCAGGAGACGAGCCGGTCCGTACCGTCTGGTGAGTTGAACGTGCTTTTCCACGGGCGAAATACCTTAATCACCACACTTTAAGAATCAGTAATTGGGAGGAAATATATGGCAAAACAACCAAAGCGATCGGTCCCGTCTCAGATCAAGCAAACGCAAACCCCGACCCCAGCGCCATCGCGCCTGAATGTAATATTTCATGGTCCTTTCATTTTTGTTTTTTATGACAACCGCGTGGAGGTGATGGGCGCGGACATCGAAGAGCATATCGTTGGTGCGGGTACTTGGACGAGAGAAATACCATGCGCTCCCGGCATCTATCACTTGACCGGCATTGATCCGAAATCCCAAGATCCGTTGCAACCATTGCCTGTCGAGGCAGCAACCCATGCCGTAATCGATGCGAAAAAGTACACATCAATTAAAGTGGCACAGGAAAGCTATTACAAATTTGTGCTGGATAAACCTTCGTCCATGAGTGCACTTGGCCTCATGATCCCTAGGAGCCAACCTGTGTTTATTGGTGATGATCTCGATAAGGTCACGGTGCCTGATAAATTCGGAAGCGCCCATGTTCTTTCTTACAACATTCATGGAAGCGACCTGCTGCAATTAGAGGGTTTGCAGTGGTTGCCGTCTGCCAACGTAAGCAACGTGATTAATTTGCACATCTTTGCCGAATCGCCGTTTATGCTCGATCTTTTTCATCCAAACCGTGATTTTTCCACCATGGTTGCCATGCTACCGGGATTGAAGCTCGGTCTGTCTCGGCCTTTCCCGGATATAGACTTCGTTCCGAATACTAGCGCAGCCGCCCCTCTTGGGATATCGAACTCAGAGGAGGGAGGTCTCCGGGGTTTGCCTCCTTTGGCGAACGATTTAGGGAATTCCCAACAGGACCTTGAACCTCCACGCATTTGTGATGCACCCAGCCTTGTCGTGATTAACGTAGCAGATACCGTGCCCTAGATGCCGAAGACCAGGGCCACCCGTGCCCGTGAACGACGAACCGCTTAAGCGAGGTCTCGTGGTTGAAAACTTCCAGGGTGAAAGAGAAGAAATGGGACCCAAGGTACATGGAGATTGGGTCTTCAACTCCATAGACACGAGAGTATCTGCCGGTCCTTAGGCCGCTTGTGTTTGTGATGCTCCGAATGAACATCTTGCGAATTTTGAAAGAATAGCGTCCGAACGTGAGTTCCCGTTCGTTCCGTGGATGATGTCCGGGATTTCCCTCGCCAGTGAAAAGACAATCGTCATCGTTCGGTCACTTCTCCGGTTGAAACGAGTACGGCCCCTTGGTGGTCGAGCCAACAGATTCCGCGACCTTTAGAAATGCCCGGCCCGCGTGCGAGAGCTGGCCGCCTTTGCGGTAGACGATTCGCAGCTTGCGTTCCAGCTTGAGTTCCTTCACTGGGATCGCAATCAATTCACCGCGGGCCAATTCTGGTCCTACAGCGATGCCTGGAACCAGGGCCACACCGTTTCCGGCCGCGACGAAGCGTTTGATGGCTTCGATGGTCGGCATCTCTACTCCGATGTTGAGCGGGGTTTTGTGGCGCTTGAATGCTTCCAGCACTTTGAGCCGGTAGGGAGACACGACATTGTGCGCGATGAACGACTCGGCGCCCAGCTGGCGTATGTTCACGATCTTTGATTTTGCCAGAGGGTGTCCCGGTGGCACCACGAAGACCAGTTCGTCGCGAAATACTACGATGGATACCAGTGACGAATCTTCCGGACGGAACGACAGCACGCCGATCTCGGCGGTGTGGTCGAGGATCTGTTCGCTGATCGAACTGGCCAGCGACCGCTGGACTGCGATCTTGATCATGGGACAAAAGCGGCGGAAGTCTTCGAGCACTCGCAGCAAATAGAGCGATGTGAACTCGTTGGCGGCTAGTACCAGCGTGCCGCGCTGGAATTGGCGCAGCTCTTCGAGGGACGCGCGGGCTTCGCGGCGCAGGTTCAGCATTTTTTGCGCGTATTCCTGCAGGACGCGGCCGGCGTCGGTCAGCATGCCGTCGCGGGACGAGCGGTCGAACAGCGCCTCGCCGACTTCTTCTTCCAGACGGCGCACCAACTGGCTTACCGCTGGCTGCGTGCGATGTACTATTTTGGCCGCTGCGGAAAAGCTTCCCGTCTGGGCCACTGATAAGAACGTTTCTAATTGGAAGAGATCCATCGTTTTGTTTCTCCTGAATCTAAGACTGGCAAACCCCTTTTC
>PLJN01000073.1:0-164 GCA_003140235.1 Acidobacteriaceae bacterium | reverse complement strand
CGCTTCGCTAAAGTCGTGCCCTGGTACAAACCGCTGCTTCGTGATACAACCCGCTACTTCCTGATACAAACCGCCGTTCCCATTCCCCCCGTTTGGTTTTCCTCCGTGTTCCTCTGCGACCTCTGTGGTTAATCTTTTCTGGTTTTTCTTTGCGCTCTTTGCGT
>PLJN01000053.1 GCA_003140235.1 Acidobacteriaceae bacterium | reverse complement strand
AACTACGCCGCCGGAACCTGGGGACCGCAAGAGGCCGAAGAACTGATCACGCGCGATGGTCGCGCCTGGCGACAGATTCCAAAGGGATAGTGAGTATGACGCTTCAGGCCAACTGACACTGTGGAGCACAGCCGCCCTCGGCTGTGCTGATTGGATCCATGCCCGATACTCGTACGATCAAGACCGTTCCCAATACAACCGCTCTTTACCGCGCGGCAGCCGACGAATTTCGCCGTTGCGCTCATGAGTCCATTCATGAACGTGGACGGTTTTGCGTGGCTTTGTCCGGAGGCTCCTCGCCGCGCGGTGTCTACTCTCTTCTGGCTAACGATCAAAGCAATCCCCATACTCAACTGCCTTGGGGCAAAGTGTTCATTTTCTTTGGCGACGAACGCCACGTTCCGCCCAACCATCCGGATAGCAACTACCGCATGGCAAGCGAGTCCCTGCTATCCAAAGTCCCTGTGCCACCGCAGAATGTCTTCCGCGTTTTCGCAGAGCTCGACGCCAACGAAGCGGCGCAGAAGTACGAGGACCAATTGCGCAGCTTTTTTGGCTTGCGCCTAAATGACTGTCCGCGTTTTGACTTGATCATGCTGGGGCTGGGGCCGGACGGGCACACAGCTTCTCTGTTTCCCGACAGCAAGGCACTGGACGAAAACGTGCGGCTGGTCGTTGCCAATTGGGTGGAGAAATTTCAGCAATACCGGATCACATTCACATTTCCGGTGTTAAATCATGCGGCCGAGGTGATGTTTCTAGTTGCTGGTGGCGACAAGGCCCAGATATTGAAAGACGTCTTGAATCCCGAAACCAGCCAGTTTCCCGCACAGAAAGTGCTTCCTGAAAACGGCAAGCTCTTGTGGCTATTAGACCAGGATGCGGCTAGTCTACTCTGACATTACAGCGATCACAGGGCAACGATTTTTGTGAGGTGCAGAGTGAGACGTGGCAGTGCCACGTCTCTACGCTACGGTTTTCTTACCCGCAGCGATGCTGGTGAATCCACCAAACAAGGAACGACTATTTCGCTTCGGTGCGAACGCAGAACTTTTCAAACGCCTGGGTGAGCGCGGCTGCGATATCAGCCGGGCCGCTGGGTTCAATCTGACGGCGCTCCATCATGTAAACCAATTCACCATCGCGCAGAATGGCAATCGACGGAGAAGAAGGCGGATAGCCGGTAAAGTGGCTGCGCGCTGCCTCAGTGGCTTCCATATCCTGGCCGGCAAAAACTGAAATCATGCGGTCGGGACGGACACTACCCTGGATCGCGGCGCGAACACCGGGACGCATTCTTCCTGCGGCGCATCCACAAATGGAATTCACGACCACCATCACCGTTCCTTTTTCCGATACGGCTTTTTCTACGTCCGCAGCGGTGCGTGCTTCCGCGATGCCGGCTGAAGTCAGTTCCTGCCGCATCGGCACTACCATCATCTCTGGATACATTCTTGTTGCCTCCGTTAGCTCTCTTTCATTCTACCAAGGATAAAGTGATTCCCCCAACGGCAATGTCTGCGGTACTCTTGAACATTGATTATCCAGGACAACATCTCGCTCGCCCCGCTAACCACCTTCCGCGTGGGCGGACCAGCGCGCTATTTTATTGACGCCCGCAGCGAGCAGGATGTGCTCGATGCGGTCAGCGTAGCTGCTGCAGGACAATTCCCGCTCTTTGTGCTCGGCGGCGGCAGCAATCTTGTGGTGTCCGATGAAGGCTGGCCAGGTCTGGTGCTGAAAGTCTCCATCTCCGGATTGGAATTCCGCAACGATCCGACGAATCCAACCATCATTGCCGGCGCCGGCGAAAATTGGGACAGTCTGGTCGCACTGGCAGTCAGCAAGCACTGCGCGGGATTGGAATGCCTGAGCGGCATTCCGGGGACTGTCGGTGGCACTCCAGTGCAAAACGTTGGCGCTTACGGCCAGGAAGCCGCGGAGACCATCACCAGCGTGCGCGTGTTGGAAATTTCCACAGGCAAAGTGATTGACTTGAACCCCGATGAATGTGGCTTTTCCTATCGCACCAGTATTTTCAACAGCACGCATCACGGTTGGTACATCGTGATGCAAGTCACGTACACGCTCAACCGCGGCGCTACGCCGACAATCGAATATGCCGATCTCAAGAAATACTTTGCCGGACGCTCCGGCACTGCCACGTTGCAGCAGACGCGCGAGGCTGTTCGCAGTATCCGCAACTCCAAAGCCATGCTGCTTGTGGAGGGCGATGAGGATTGCCGCAGCGCCGGTTCGTTCTTCAAGAATCCGGTGGTGACCAAACCCGAAGCAGAGCGCGTTGACGCGTTGGCTCATCAGCGTGTTCCTGGCAAGGTCATGCCGTGGTATCCCGCTGAAGACGGCATGATCAAACTCTCCGCCGCGTGGCTTGTCGAGCAAGCTGGTTTTGCAAAAGGCTATACGCGTGGCCCTGCAGCAATCTCGCGGAAACATTCGCTGGCCATCGTGAACCGCGGCGGCGCCAAAGCTACGGACATCATCGCGCTGAAAGATGAAATACAACAGCGCGTGCTCAATCTTTGGGGCCTTGCGCTGGTTCCCGAGCCGGTGTTTGTAGGATTCGGCGATCAACCGCCGAGATAGGCCTGGCGCACGTGATCATCGTTGGCCAGCATTTCCGGCGGACCTTCCAGTGCGATCTTGCCGACTTCCATCACGTAACCGTATTGCGAAACTTGCAATGTGTAATTCACGTTCTGTGCGGCGAGCAGAATGGTTACGCCCTGCTGCGCGATATTGCCGACCAGTGCGAAGATTTCTTCCACCAGGATTGGAGCCAGCCCGAGCGTGGGTTCATCGAGCATCAACAAT
>PLJN01000063.1 GCA_003140235.1 Acidobacteriaceae bacterium | reverse complement strand
CAAAGCACATCGTAGTACAAAGGCTCACAAAGGCAGAAGGCCGGATTGCGCTGCTCCTTCGTGTTTCGTTGTGTCCTCTGTGGTTTCAAGGTTTTTCTCGCCCTTGTATGTCCGAGTTGCTGCGTTGGCGATCCTCCGCATTGGCAACTCGCCGTCTTCTTTCGCCAGGATGATTTCTCCGACTTTGTGGCTGCGGAAATGCCAGCGCTTGAGCAGCGCCAACTCTTCCGCGAACTGCTGCGCGGAGTGCGCGCCGGAAGGAGTGAACTGCTCCAGCGCGGCGCGCACGCGGTTCTCCAGCGACTGGCTTGGATCCCCCGTCTCAACCATGAACGGTTCCGGCCCGGCCAATTCGCCTTTGCGGAAGCGAAATAGCGCAACTGATTTTGGCTGCGACGAAGGCTGCACAATCACCGCGTCCAGCTGGTCCAGGCGGCGGCAAATCTCGTCACAAGCGGAAAGAATGCCTTTTACCTTGGCGATCTTCGCGTGCTGCTGCGCTGCGGCCTCAAAATCCAGAGCGGCGGACAATCGTTCACGTTCTCCTTCCATTTCCGCCAGCAGCGATTGCCCGCAGGAATCAAAGTAAGCCTGCACGCGCGCTACTTCGACCGCGTACGCTTCGTCCGTGCAGCCTTTGAAGCAGGGCGCCAGACACATCTTCATTTCCGAATAAACGCATCCGGGAAACGCGGGATCAGGATTCAACTCAAACGTGCAGCGGCGCATTTTGAAGAGATCGAGCGAGTCGTTGAGAAACTTTTCGGTGACGTTCCGCGAACGAAACGGGCCGTAGTAACGGGACCGTCCGGTAAGCCGGCCGATTTTGGTGGTGACGTAAGCGCGGGGGTACGCGTTTTCCAAATTCAGCTTGATCAGTGGCGCAGAACGCAGGCGCAGGCGCTTTTGATACGTCCTGGGAAATTCCTGCCGCAGGACGTAGTAGAGTAGTACGCCGGACTCGAAATCAGACCCGGTCAGCGAGTAGTCAATCCGTGCCACGCGTTCACGTAGATTCAGCCGTTTGGATTGCGACTCCGGCGGTGACAATAGCCGCAGCAAACGTTTGCGCAAGTTGGCAGTCTTAGCAGCGTACGGCTCGGCGGATGGGTCTGCTCCACGCAGCAGAAAGACCGCAGGCGCAGCGGGAAACTGGAGAAAGAAATCCGCCGACTGATCTGCGGAAGAACGATCAGACGAAAACGGGATGGAATGCGCGAGCAATTTTCACCGCAAAGTTGCAGACGCGAGTATAAACACGGAGGAAGATTGCCAGAAATGTCAAAATTGCCGGAATCGCCAGGATGGCGCAATCGCTTCACGATTTCGGGAACAGGCGCGACCGGAGTTTCATTCGGGGCTGTTTTTGAAGCTCAAAAGGAACGGCGTGTTAGGCACTCGGGAAGTCAGCGAGCAGTGGTCGGTGGGAGAGGTCGGCCAGGCTTATGAGGTATGGATGGTGCTCCGAGTGATATCCCCCAACGTGACCAACTCTCAGCGGCAGAGTTCGAATTTGGTGTGTACCGCACCCAAGCACGGGAAGTGACGCCGAAACAAAGTTTTCGAGGCGAGGCACATGCCCCTTTCAATTTTGCGACATATTGTGCATCGTTACGATTTCGGTCAAGTTTCCTGCAAAGCTTGAAAGATGATTACTGGAAGTTGCGGTTCTTGATCTGCATGCGATAGTCGGTGCCCTCAAGCTCGACGATCCGGCACATTTCGTGCAGGCGCGAACGCATTCTCTCCGTGATGCGGTCACCCAGAGTTTCTTCAGCCATGGCGTGTGTCGCTTCGTCTTTTCTTGAAAACGCTTTACGAGGCTTCTCCTCTCTGCGCGATGGAAGATCGGAGAAGTTGGTGGTGATCAGCGTGGTCTTCTTTTCGTTGTAGCGGTAGTTCAGGATGTGGCTCACCGTGTCCCACACCCACTCGGTTGGCCGGATGGCGCCGAGCTCGTCAAGCAGAAGGACGTCGGCGTCGAATACCGGACGCAGAATTTCCAGTTCCGTGGTCTGCACGCTGGGGTTATAAGAATTCTGGATCTCTTTCAGCAGCTCGCGATAGTCAACGAACAGGCACTGCACACCTTTATTGCGGATGAGTTCCTGAAGAATACCGACCGCCAGGTGCGTCTTGCCGACGCCAATGGGCCCGGTGAACAGCAATCCGGTGCGCTCGATGGGAAACTTGTCGACAAAAACAACGGCATTCATTTTGGCCACGGTCAGGGACTCATGGAAATTGGCGCCGGTTTCAAAATTTTCCAGCGAGCAGTGCTCGTAGCGGGCGGGAATGCGCGTGGCTTTGAGCAGCCGGCCGGTGCGGGCGTCCACACGGCAGTTGCAACGGGTAACGCGGTTGGACTTCCCCGGAACCTGAATGTTTTTCCATCCGGTGCCGCGGCAGATCGGGCATTCGGTTTCGGATTGTGCCACGGGGGACGATGCCATGAATACTCTCTGCTTAAAAATAACACCGTTAGGCCCATGACGCGGGCCCTTTTTCGCGGGTGCGGGACGGCTTGTCCACACCTTATGCACAGGCAACTGCACCCTTTAGGCTTCAGTAAGCCGCAATTTACGTCTTGATCGCCAACGCAGCGGTTTTGTGGCAGAATTGTTGTCTATTTACGTCGCAAGGAGAACATCATGCCCACCGCTGCTGCCGGCCTTCGCGGATTTGAAATCAACAAGCCTGCGAGCCTTCGTCCGGAAGATCTGCCCGCGGGGTTTCTGGAGTTTTTTCTGCCGCTGCACCGGCAGTTCACGCCGCTGCAACAGGAGCTGGTCCGCCGTCGTGGAGAAGTTCTGCAAGCGTCCTTAGCGGGCAAAAAGCCTAACCATCTGCCGCCTTCTCCGGCCACGCAGACGGATTGGAAGATCACGCTGCCCGAGTGGTGCCAGGACCAGCGCAACCAGATGACCGGCCCTGCAGATGATGGCGAACTGGTGGTGAAGATGCTCAACTCCGGCGCGCCTGGCGTGATGATTGATCTGGAAGACTCGGAAGCCAATTTCTGGGAAAACCTGGAGCGCGGCATCACCAACAGCCTGAGCGCTCTGCGCGGCGAACTGAGTTACTTCGACAAAAAGCGCGACAAGCAGATGACGATCCAGCCCAGCAAGACCGTGATCTGGACACGCGTTCGCGGCCTGCATTTGAACCAGAAAGGCGTGATTCCCGGCAAGCCGGAAGAACTGGCGTCAGGATCGCTCTATGACGTCTGCCGCATGGTCTTTGCGATCACTCCCGAGGACGTAAAGAAATTCAAGCATCCGCTCAGCTTCTACATTCCCAAATCAGAGTCCGCGGAAGAAGCGCTCTGGTGGAATGATCTGTTCAAGGCGCTGGCCGCGCTGAAAGGCTGGCCTGCGGACTACATCAAGTGCATGGCGCTGGTAGAAGCGCATCCGCTGGCGTATCAGATGGAAGAATATCTCTACAATCTGCGTGACCACATCATCGGGCTGAATCTAGGCCGCTGGGATTACATGGCCAGCCTGATTCACTTCAATCTAAATGATTCCGACTGGGTCCTCCCCGACCGCAATACCATTCCGCATGACGTAAAGTTTTTCCAGAACCTGCGCGAGCTGATGCCGGAAATCTGTCATAAGCGCGGCGCCATGTCCATTGGCGGCATGACCGCGCTGTTTCCCAGCCGTGAAGATCCCGAACTCAACGCCCGCGCGCTGGCGGTACTTGAAAAAGACAAGAAGAACGAAGCCCTCGCCGGCATGGATGGCGCCTGGACCGGCCATCCCGACCAGAACGAAATCGCCGTCAACCAGTTTCCTAATCCGAACCAACTCAGCTTCCGCCGGCCGGATTCGCCGCGCTATCCCGATCTGCGTCCCATCCCGCACGGCGTAGGCGCCAAGACCATCGCCGGCACCTGCGCCGCCGTGCGCACGGTCATCCGCTATCGCAACGGCGTCCTCAACGGACGGGGCGCGAGCCTGCTCGACGGTTACATGGAAGACCTGGCCACCGACCGTATCTATCGCCTGGTGATCGCGCAACGCATGAAGCACACGGCGAAAGTCCCGATTGCCGATGACAACGGTCAGCCGGTCGCGCACACGCCGGAACTCATCAGCCGCCTGTTCGATGAAGAGCTGGTGAACATCCTGAAAAACCCGCGCAAACCCAGCGAGCCGGGAACGGACGAGACGTTCACCCGCGCACGCAAGATCGCGGAAGCGATGATTCTGAATGGAGAGATTGATCCGATCTAAGGATTTGTGATTGCCAAAATCGGGTAATCGGGTAATTGATATTCCGGCGATTTTGGCAATTTTGGCAATTGCAAGTTCTCTGTGTCCTCCTTCCTCTGTGTTTCAAAGGTTTTGCTAGAATTTTCTTATGACCTTCGACCCCATAATACGATTCCGGAACATGGTGGGTAGCACCAGCCGTGCAGCGGAGTCTTATAAACTCCGGAAATCGCCAGATTAGCGAGCCGGGAGGGGGCAGCACCCTCACCCACCACCAACCAAACCCATGGTGCACTTCTTATTTCAATTCCTCATCGCGCTGCTATGGTCGCTCCTGTATTTCCTTCTGGAATGCGTCGCCGAGGGGCTCATGGACCTCGCTTTCCGGGGAATTGCCAGGTTTTTTAACACGCTGGAATTTAGGAACCCATGGGTCGCCGCCTTCGTTTACGTTGCTCTGGGCAGTCTGGCCGGCGGACTGAGCCTTATCTTCTTTCCCCATCCGATCGTCCATCCCTCGAAGCTCCATGGCATCAGCTTGTTTGTGAGCCCTGTGCTTGCGGGCGTGATGATGGCCGGTGTCGGATCCCTATTGCGCAGACGGGACAAAGAAGTGATCCAACTGGAAAGCTTCCGCTATGGATTTGCGCTGGCTTTTGGAATGGCCGCGGTGCGGTTCCTGTTTGCGAAATGAAGCGCCTTTGAATCGTTTTTGCCCCACTAGAATCCAATCGGTCCGCGGGCAAATAGCCAAATCCGGCCAAATCCGCTAAAATAAAGCGTTCCACGAGAGGATCTATGAAGGAAGCCATTCATCCCGCATACAACGATGTGCGCGTGCACTGCGCGTGCGGCAATCAGTTTGTGACCAAGTCCACGCATAAGGGCGGTATTAGCCTGGAAATCTGTTCCAATTGCCACCCGTTTTTCACCGGCAAACAGAAACTGGTGGACACCGCCGGCCGCGTCGAGCGTTTCCGCCGCAAATACGCCAAGTCCGATACCGGCAAAGCCGAAGCTGCCGCAGCGAAGACCGAAGCCGCCAAGAACTAAGATCACGGGTTTTCCCGCAAGCCTCCGCCTTTGGTGGGGGCTTTGTTTTCTGCCAGTAGTTGACGCGAAGGGCAGACTTCATCAAGCATAGCGTAATGCCAGAAACAGCAGGAACTGGGCCGGCCAAAGCCAGCTTGCCCTCCGCCGACTTGCCCCATGTCGCCTTGACCAACGATCAGTCCGGCATCCAGCAATCATTCTTCTCCGGTGGCATGTGGATCGTCTCGCTCATGGCCGTGGTCACCTTTGCGTTCCATTGGTTTTTCAATAATCGCTATGGCTATTTTCGCGACGAGTTCAACTACATGGCTTCCGGCGACCACCTGGCCTGGGGCTATGTTGACCAGCCGCCACTCATTCCTTTTCTGATCAAAATCTGCCGGATGGTGCTCGGCGATTCTCTCCGTAGCGTGCGTTTTATTCCCGCACTCGCCGCCGCAGCCCTGGTGGTGCTCACCGCAATGATCGCCCGCGAACTCGGTGGGAAGCGTTTTGCTCTGATCCTGGCCGCGGTCACGGCGATCGTTGCGCCGATCTATCTCTCCGCCGGCAGCCTGCTGACGACGAATTGTCTCGAACCGATTCTGTGGATGGGCTGCGTGTACTTCGCCATTCTGGCCATCCGGCGCAGCGATGCGCGCTATTGGCTGTGGTTTGGCGTGGTTGCCGGTATCGGGCTGGAAGAAAAATACTCGATTGCCATTTTGGGGTTTGGAATTGTGCTCGGCCTGCTGCTGACCAAAGAGCGCCGCGCTTTCGCCAGCAAGTGGATCTGGCTGGGCGCCATTGCTGCGTTTCTGATTTTTCTGCCGAATATTCTCTGGAACGTGCACAATCACTGGCCGTTCTTTGAACTCATGCACAACATCCGCGCCGACGGACGCGACGTTCAACTTCCTGTATTGGAGTTTTTTGCCCAGCAAGTGCTGCTGCTCCATCCTATAACCGCCCCCATCTGGATCACCGGCCTGATCGCGCTGCTGTTCTCGAAAAGGCTTGCGCCCTACCGCCTGCTCGGATGGTGCTACCTGGCGGCGTTCACGGCGTTCGTTCTACTGGACGGCAAGAACTATTATCTGGCGCCGATCTACCCCATGCTCCTGGCCGCAGGCGCGGTGATGATTGAAAGCGGCATTCGGCGAACGCGCCAGCTTTGGCTGCAGCCGGTGATCGTAGTCGTGCTTCTTGCCGGAGGCGCATGGCTGGCGCCGCTGATCGTGCCGGTGTTGCCTGTCGACAAATTCCTCGTGTACATGGACAAGCTGCCTTTCAAAGCACCGCGCAGCGAACACAGCCACATGGCCGCCGTGCTTCCGCAACACTACGCCGACCAATTCGGCTGGGAAGAGATCACCGCCAGGGTCGCCGAAGCCTGGAACAGTCTGCCTCCGGCAGAGCGCGCCGGGTGCGGAATTTTCGCCCAGGACTACGGCCAGGCCGGAGCCATCGATTTTCTGGGCCGCCGCTATGGGCTGCCGCCGGCACTCAGCGGCCATCAGACATATTTTCTGTGGGGACCACGCGGCTATTCCGGCAACTGCCTGATTGTGCTCGATGATAAGCAGGAAGTGCTGGAAGAATTATTCGAGCACGTGGAGTTTGTTGGAGTCTCGAAAGACAATCCGTATGCTCTGGAGAGGGAGATTCCGGTCTTCATCTGCAAAGGCTCCAAGTTCGGATCGCTGACTGATCTTTGGCCGAAGGTCAAGAAATGGCGTTAGCCTTGCAGAGAGTGAGAGAATCAAAAAGAGGCTTTCTTGGCGACAATTACGAGAATCGGTATCTGGCTGTTGTTGATGACATTGAACATGCCGTCTATCGGAGCGCCTAAGAAATCTGTTGGGGTACCGCTCTGTACTGCCTGGCATTCAGTCGAAAAGCCTGGATCGCACCGGAAGGTACTCGTATCGGGCATCTATTATGAAGGGCTGGAAGGCAGAATTTTTAGCGATCCTCAGTGCAAAGAGGAAAATAACGATGCCTGGGTTGACTTTCATTTGCGATCGCAATCTAACCGCAAGCGGCTTGAAGAGTTGCTGACGGAGTCCAGTCGAGCGTATGTCCTGTTAGAGTGCGAGTTGTATGGACCACCGATTCAGGATCCTTCCGTTCCTGAAGATCTCAAGCAGCTATTCATACGTTCGTGGGGTCGGTTGGGCGGTGGGTACCGAATGAAGCTGGTAGTCCACTCTATCAAAAGTGTGAATCCAGTTCCGAAAGATGTTCCCTATGGGGAATAAACGTCAATGGACTTCATGCTTACGATGATTGTCTTTCTCCCATGATGAGCTTGGCTCATGGAGGGTATTCCGTCCACGCGGTATACTGAATTCGAATATGCCGCTCACTTTCAAACGGATTCTGCTCAAGCTTTCCGGCGAGGCCCTGGCCGGAGACAAAGGTTTTGGCGTTGACACCGCACGCATGCATTCCATCGCTGCTGAAATAAGAGAAGTACAAGAGCTGGGCGTGGAGATTGCAATCGTATGCGGTGGCGGCAATTTTTTTCGTGGCGTGGCCGAGCAGGCGCGGGACATGGACCGCGTTTCCGCTGACCACATGGGCATGCTGGCTACGGTCATCAACGCGCTGGCCCTGCAGGACGCGCTGGAAAAGCAGAACGTTCACACGCGTGTGATGTCCGCGATTGAGATGAACCAGGTTGCGGAGCCGTTCATCCGCCGCCGCGCTCTGCGGCACATGGAAAAAGGCCGCGTGGTGATTTTTGCCGCGGGCACCGGTAATCCTTATTTCTCCACCGACACCGCGGCCTCGCTCCGCGCCATGGAGATCAAGGCCGACGTGCTGCTGAAGGGCACAAAAGTGGAAGGCGTCTACAACGCCGACCCGGTGCTGTTCAAAGATGCCGTCAAGTACGACGAGATTACTTACATGGAGATCCTGCGCCAGGGACTCAAGGTGATGGACCTGACCGCGGTGAGCATGTGCAAAGACAACAACCTGCCAATGATCGTCTTCAACATGAATCAGCCGGGA
>PLJN01000120.1:876-11482 GCA_003140235.1 Acidobacteriaceae bacterium | reverse complement strand
GACTTCCCTCTTGCAAAAACATATTATGCCCTTCGGTCCGCTGGCATTCTAGCAACCCACCTTTTGCTCCGAAGCCGAAAAAACAAAAGCCGGCTTCTCCGCAAAAGATGGGGCACCCTCGCACCCTCGATGTCGTAAGGTCCGAAAAATCAAAACGAGAATTCAAAATCGCAAGCCGGGCCACCCGCCGATCTGACGCTAAAAGGAAATCAGTTTAAGAACAATCCCCCGCTACCAATGGCAGGCCCCAGCGTAGGTGAGTCCGTACTCGATGCGGCCTCCTTGCTCGCCGAAGACGCGTATGGCCAGCGGCGCCTGGCGCAACATGAAGCTCTCCGAGACATAGTGCGACAGGAAATACATGTGACTTCCGCAAAAAGAAGCGGGCACGGGCGGACGGGAGCTTCCGAGTGAGGAGTAGTCGTGCGCCTCAAGCTTATAGATTTGGCTGGCCCCTGGGTCGATCACCACCTCATGCGTCGCCTTGAGTTTCTCCCGGTCGAGCATGCCCATGCTGACGCCGTTCATCTTCACCTCGGTGGCCCCCGGACACGATTCGAGATAGCCGACCAGGTGTGACGCTTGATGCGCGGGCACGGGAAACGTCATTTGTCCGAGGGTGAGTTTGCCAGCCTCGCCCGAGCTGTTATCGACCCAGAGTTCAACCGTCTCCGCCGATTTGAGCGCCTCATCGGCAGGGCCCCGGATGTAGAGGTCCTCGTACCCCCTTGCCGGGGGATAGGTTTCCGCGTCCGTGTAGACGCTGTCCACATCCGTATTCATGGAGGAGTCGAGCGCAAGCTGGCGCCACCCGCAGGGGAACATAAGGTCGGCGGTAATCGTGGGCCGGGGCTGGCCGGAGGGCACGCCCGCCACAACAAACGACCAGACAAAACGGTCCACCGAAGCGGATTCTCCGGGCCGCGGAGTTGCCCGCCGCTCCGCGATGTGGGCGTTCTCCGCCGAGCGTCCGTTGACATAGAAGCGGATGGTGGAAAAAGAGAGCCTGCTCTGGCCCGGCCAATCATGGGGCGGACGAACACGCACCACGATCGGGACCGGCTTCGAGCAGGCCACGGCCAGCAACAGAGTCACAGTCGTCAATAAGAAAGTCCGCCGGCCCTTCATATCGCCGCGAAGTATAGCATTCGGCTGTCACTCGCCAAAACGCAGTTGGGCACAGGGACAAATGAAACTAGCGGTTTACTCCGTCTACTAGCCCGCCGACGGGTGGCCCGCCCTTCGTGTCGGCACAAAACGTTCTGTCTTTTCTCCGCACCACAACAACGTGGGTGCCAGAAAAAGAGAGCAGTTGGCAATTAGCAATTGGCAATTGGCCAAACAAGAGCGAACGGCGTGGGCGAGATCGACCGTCGTCTCTTACGATGCGTTTCTTCCAAACCGATCGTGAGGACAAGTGCTCCAACCCGTACCATGGCTCGGCGACTTCCCTCTTGCAAAAACATACTATGCTCTTCGCTCCGCCGACATTTTACCTCTCCTCTCTCTCCTGGAGTGTTCGAAGATCGCGTCCTTCAAGCTACCGGCGAAAGGCATTTGTTAAGGCGCTCCAGCTTCGCCTGCGCACGTGCCTGCGGCAGCAAGGTGGGGGTTCTTCGTTCCGTTAACCTTCTGCCGCCCCGCTGGGGCTGGATTATCGCAGAATCAATTGTGTCGTCGACCACGCGCGTCCTTCATTCGCAGCCTCAAAAATCAGTCTTTCCGATGAGAATGAGTTGTCAGGGCACGCAGTCCTTCGCGTTGCTCCGTCCTGCACAAGCCACCCCAGCACGCGAAGACCGCGCGTGCCGGGGACCCCGGCCAAGTCATGCCCTGACACTTATTCTTTCTGGAAGAACTTATTTTTAGGCCGCGTTGGAAAGACTTATCTCTTGCGACGCGTTGGGCAAATTTGTTTTTTATCCCGCGAATGTAGAAGAAAGGGGACGGCCTGACAAACAAACTTGCCGACCGGCGACGCAGGCGTATAATAACTCGTCGTTTCCGAAGTCCAGAGGCAACTCCCATTTAGGTCGAACTCACGTGAAGGTCTTAGAAATAATTCTTTTTCTCTCAACCGCCGCCGCGACACAGCAAGCCGGCAGGAACGCAGTCGACGCATTCCGTGCGATGGCTCCGGCTGTGATCCGTTCGACGTTCCCGCAGGCAAACAGCGTGGCTGCAACGCAAGCTGCCACTCCTCAAGTTTTCAAACATGTTGACGCCGGGATTGAATTCGAACTTCCTGCCGGATGGACGGCCAAGCCCGACGGTGACGTTTTGACTATTGCCACCCCGGACTCTTCGGTACAAGTGGTCTTGTGGGCTATTGAGAGCCTAACCGGGGATGATGCCCTCAAAAGTCTTCGCCCTACGCTGGACCAGACGATAAAGAACCAGAAAATCACAAAACCCGCCAAAAAGTACATTTTGAATGAAATGCCCGTCATTACCGAATCTGGCACCGGAGAAGTGGATGGAACAACCATCGAGTGGACAGTGGATCTCATCACCGCCAAAAAGCCGATCATTTTTCTTATTTTTGCCGCCCCGCAGTTCGTTGACAAGCATGCGGATGAGGTCGCAAAGTTTCGCAGAAGCATCAAGAAACTTACCTAAACGCGAGCTCTGAATTCCTCCTCCTAGGCTTCAAGCGCCAGCGAAGCCCCGGGGATACCAAGCTGTTGCATCGATGTTTCCACGAATGCTTTAATCTGCGCGATGCGCGCGGCATCAAGCGGGTGTGCTTTAGGGCGCTCCACTGCGTTGCGCGCCAAGCCTGCGGCAGTTCGGAAGTATTTCTATTTCGCGCTTTCGGCACGACTACGCAGTCCGTCGNNCTGCTAAAGTCGTGCCCTGATACTTGTTCTTCAGTAGAAGAACTCATTCTTTAGGGCGCGAATGAGGGCGCACAACGCACCGTTTCCCACGACGCCGAACGTGACCGCCGTCACAGCCATCGCTGGTTGCCGCGAACTATGCTGGTCTTTCGTTATCGCTGAAAGGAAGGCCAGCATGGTTGTCCCAGGAAAAACGCCAACGCCGCCCATGGGCCGGATGGTGGCCCGCGATTTCTCTCGAAACCCTTTGCTTGTTTACTGGGAGATGACCCAGGCTTGCGGCCTGGCTTGCAAGCACTGCCGCGCTGCGGCGATGCCGAAGGCGCATCCGCTGGAGCTGACGACTGTGGAGAGCCGCGCCTTTCTGAACCAGCTTGTGAACTTTGGCGAGCCTTTGCCGCACTTGATCCTTACTGGCGGCGACCCGCTTCGCCGCGCCGATCTTTATTCCTTGATTGATTACGCTTGCGGGCTGGGGCTGGACGTTTCTATCACGCCGAGCGCAACTGCTGAACTGACCAACCTTGCGATCGGCAAGCTTCAAGCCCACGGCATTCAAAGTCTCGGGCTGAGTCTGGATGGATCAAGCCCTGCCCGGCATGACGCCATACGGGCCGTACCCGGAACGTTTGACCGCACCATCCGGGCTGCGCATCACGCCGGAAAACTCGGACTGCCTATTCAGATCAACACGTTGGTCTCGGAAGAAACGGTTGACGATCTGCCGTCGATTTACGAACTGCTGCGCANNTTCCTGATATCCGTGGGCCGGGGCACGGCTTTGAACGAAGTCCCGCCGCTGGAAGGCGAGCGCATCATGAATTGGGTGCTCGATCTTGTTCCCCACGCGCCTTTTGTCATCAAAACGACCGAAGCTCCTTCGTACCGGCGCATTGCGATTGAGAGAATGCAGGCCGCAGGCATGGCCGCGTCGGAGATGAAGAAGTCTTCTGTCTATCAGGGATTTCAGATTCGCGATGGACACGGCATTGTTTTTGTGTCGCACCTGGGAGAGATTTTTCCTTCCGGATTTCTGCCGTTGCGCTGCGGCAGCGTGCGCACCACCTCGCTGGCGGACGTGTACCGCAACTCCGAAATCTTCCGCGCGCTACACTCCCCAAACCGGTTCCACGGAAATTGCGGCTCGTGCGAATACAGCCAGATTTGCGGCGGATCGCGTGCCCGCGCCTTCGCCCACACCGGGGACCTATTGGGCGCCGACCCGCTTTGTCCTCGCGGCGGGTCGTCGGCAATGGCTATGAGCTAAGAGCTTCCTTCAGGTCTAACGCTTCAGGATATCGCGTTGCGTCGGCCCATTTCGCCCTTGACTGCTGCCAGCACCAGGCCGGGTTCTGCGAACAGGTTGATCAGGAAGTGGGCGACAATCGCTGGAGCAACGATGCGATGGCTCGACACGTAGACTACGCCCAGAGCCAGTCCTAATACTCCGGTTGCCAGCGTGGCGCCAATGCCGGCTGCCAGGCTGCCGCGAAAGAATCCCCAGACTCCGTGGGCCAGACCGAATACCGCGCCCGACGCCAGTACCTGAAGTGCCACGCCGGTCCCGCCATGCTGGAGATAATCCATGAACCACTTGCGGAAGATGCACTCCTCGCAGAGTGCGGCGGTCACGGCCACCGCGAGGGCCAGGAGTTTGAGGAACGAAGGACGAAACAAGTTCTGGCGCACAGAGGGCAGCCGGGCCGCGAGGGCAATAAAGCCAATCGCGACGATGACACCGAGAATCCAGCCGACCGCACCCGCGTCGTTGGAAGCAAAGCCGGTGTAGCGCATGAACCCGCTGAAACTGGGTCTTAGATTGAAATAGACCCAGCAGCCCTCGCTGAGCGCAATCGCCGCCAAGATGATTGCGCTTTTTTTCTCCGCGCTCATGAGTGCCGCCCTTCCTGCGAGGCCATTGGGAAGTATAAGCCCTCTATCAGGGGCCTTTGTGACGGCAACCGTCACAGCTGGTGGTTCCGAATTTGGGGCCGGCAGTTGTCAGTTGCGGACGGCGGGACGTTGCTTGGCCGGAGGAGGCTGTGTTTCCTTCATGATTTCGGCCACCTGTTGCTCGACGCGTTGCATCACTTTTTTCATGTGCTCATTCATGATGGGCATCGTGAGCTCCATGGACTCTGCCGTAATCGCCGGCAACTCGCGCAGTACTTTTTGTCCCGTTGGCGAGGAATAAAACGTGGTAAGGGCTTCGAGGTCACCCTTAGTGAAATGCTTCGTGTAAGCGGGCACCATGGACTGCATGATTTCATCCCAGGGAAAATCCTTGAACATGTCATCCATCATCTTATTCATACGCGCTTCAAAGTCGGGTGGGAGCCGGTCTTTGTCCTTCAGGTATTGCTCATGGACCATTTTGTGCAGAGACCCGGACATGGCTTCGACCATTTGCTGCATCATTTCATGCATATGCATGACGTCTAGATATCTTTGAACGTCCTCTTTCGTGGCTGGAGGGTCGGTGGCGGTCTGCTGGGCAAGCGCGGTTGAAGCAACGGCTAGACACAAGGCAAGCGTAATCAGGATGCGTTTCATGGTTGGCCTCCGTAACTATGCAGGATACTCGATCTTTCCCCGTAAAATCCAGTAACTACGGTGCATGAGTGTTTTGGCTTGTGGGACAATCCTGGCTGGCGCAAGCATGATAGGTCAACTATGAGCAAAGCCATCGCAGCAGCCGAGCTTTTAGACAAGATTGAATCCGAGCTCAAGCGGATCAACTATTGGCAATCCACTCCTCTGTCCGAAGACAAGTTCGACAATATGGGCGCGTTTGGCATAAACACCATGGTCTTTTCGCAGTGGCTGCAGTTTGTATTCATTCCCCAAGCTCGCAGAGCGGTGAGCGGAGAAAGAGAACTCCCCAACAGCAGCGACGTTTCTGTTCAGGCCATTCGGGAATTTGACGGCGATCCCGACGCGGGTGACCTGGTTTCGTTGTTGTGTGAGTTTGACGCGCTGATTAAAGGCGGCGAAGAACCTTAGCCGCGAATTACACGAATGAACGCGAATCATTTCAGGCAGGCCAAATTCGGATTCATTCGCGGCCACCAGATTCTCGTGACGCCAACATCTATACTGAAGCCATGCGGCAGCCTGCCTGCGCGGAGGGAATTTATGTTTCCGCAACTCGTTTTTTCGCAACTCACCCATTTTGCCGACTTGGGATTCCTGCTCTTGCGAATCATGGTAGGACTGATCTTCGCCAGCAGCGGATGGAGCCACCTCAAGGACCCCGTGGCCCGGAGCAAGACCATTGGCATGAGCAAGGGATTCACCATCTTTCTTGGCGCGGCGGAGCTTGCCGGCGCTCTCGGTGTAGCCTTCGGCGTTCTGACGCAGCTTGCCGCCGCTGGGCTTATCGTGCTCATGCTGGGCGCGATCCAGAAAAAGATGTTCGTATGGCACACTGGTTTTTGGGGAAAGCACGGGACTGACGGCTGGCACTATGACTTGATGCTGGTGGTGATGAATCTGGTGATTGTCTTGACGAATGGCGGGCGGTATGTATTGTTTTCCTTCTGAAATCCCGAGCAGCAGCGAGGGATCCCTATCGCTGTGAAGGGCCTTGCGGTAATAGGGTTCCCTCTCCCGCTCTGCGGGATCGGGATTTCAGGACAGACTAAGGCTTGAGCTTCAGCACTCCCACCGCGACTCCGCCGGCGGGGTCAACCGCGCGGGCCCACACATTATTGAACGCGGTTCGCAACTCCGGATATTGGGCGACAAAGGCGTCCGCCAGGGCGCGCGCATCTTTTTGGGCGGTAGCGATGTCCTTGGTGCTAGCGACCGAGTACTTGATCGAGAGATCGAGAGTGGTCTCGGTTCGGAAGACAATGATCTCGCTCATTTTGTAGGTCTTGCCGTTGGCGGAATAATTCACCACATTGCCGGCGACCGGAACATCTTTGGGTTGGATACTGTTGGACTCTTCGGTGATTTTCGCCAACAGGTTGCTGTCCATGAAGGTGACGGGCGCCATCAGGTCCCAGGCCGTCACGTAGTAAAACCAAGCATTGTGCATCTGGCCTTGTGATTTGTATTCGCGGGCGCGGCGCAGGTACCAGAGACCGTCATGACCCAGGGCCGTTTCCGGACGCACATAGAACCCGGCCAGCTTCCAGCCGCCCGCGTCCTGAAAAATTGTGGTCAGTGCATAGGGGCCCTTGGCGCCCTGCAGGTCCTCAATCACGATTCCGTATTTACCGGCGGGCAATCCAGGCAAGTCGAATTCAGCGGCGCTTGCGGTGGCTCCCGCGGCCCCGAAAACTCCGCAGTAGAACTTGCCTTCGGGGCTGGGCGTGGCGCCGGTATCCAAAAGAAAAGAGATGCGCAATTGCGGCGTAGTGCCCACGAGCACCGGCTTATTGTCTTTGACGGCCGCAGCCATCCCCGCAAAACTTGCCTGTGCGGAGGGTGCGATATTCGCGTGCATGGCGTCCACGTCACCGAAGCTGGCTTGCTCAAAAGTCTTCTGGGCCGCTGCTTCGAGGGCCGTCTTGACCGGCTTGGGGATTTCGTCCGCCGTTTGACAGGTTTGCGACCATGCCGGACTGCCCGCGATTGCAATCGCGAGTGCCAGGACAGTCTTCCGGATGGATTGCTTCATCGTGGTGAACTTTCCTTCAGCATTGTACCGTTTTTTCGCCGCCCGCCATCTTTGGACGGCATCAGATAAAGATAGCAAGAGTTGCAGCCGGTCACGTTCTAGCAATAGGAGTAAAATCATTAAAGAGGGTTTGTATCTCGAGTGCGGTCTAAATTCATGTTGCGTTTTCTTCTTACATTTTGCGGCGCATTGCTGCTTCTGCCGGCGATAGCGCCTAGCCAATCACCGCCGAAAAGGGCGGCCAAGCCCGCCGCTGGTCATAAGTCTGCAAAGGACAGCCTGCCCGTGAGTACGGACAAGCCATCCACGCCCAGCACCACGCCGATTGGTCCGCCAGCGAAGGAGCCGGAGCCGCAGAAGACGCCGGAGGAAATGACCGCGCTACAACCTCGCGTGAGTTACCGCGACGGACTGCTGACCATCGAAGCGCCGAACAGTTCGCTGGGGAGCGTGCTGACCGCCATCCATAATAAGACCGGTATTCAGTTTGAAGGCGCGCCGGGCGGCAGTGAACGAGTTGCCATCCACACCGGGCCTGCGCCGGTGGATGACGTATTGATTGAGTTGCTGCACGGCTCACGTTTTGATTACGTGGTCATCGGACGCGAGGACAACCCCAGTATCGTGCAACGAGTCATTCTGACGCTTCGTTCCGGTGGCGGCGCGATGCCTGCGAACCTCGGTCAGAACCGTCCCATCCAACCCGAGGTGCAGGAGGAGGAAGAAGGCGGTGATCCGCCTCCTCTCAAACAAGCGGTGCCGGTACAGCAGCCTCCGCTGGTACAACCGCAGGGACCGGTAAGAACACAAGAACAGATGTTGGAAGACCTGCGTCGAAGAGACGCGCTGAGACGGCGGCAGCAACAGCAACAGAAGCCCGACGATCCGCCACTTTAGGCAGAAACAAAATCAGTCGCCGGAAGATGACGCTGCCACGATAGCTCCGGTGTGGGCGGCTTGCCGCGGTGGGGGCTGATGTCCTACAAGCCTGAGGATTGCGGCGATTACCAGATATCCACAGCCAATGCCGAATGCGAGTGACGCAACGATTGTGAAGCAGACAGCAGAACCAACCAGCAGTGTTCTCATGGAATACGATCCCTGGGCTCGATTTCAACTAACACGGGCAACTGTCACTCACCCTTTGATGCTAAAAACCACTGTACCGTGCATTGACCTGTGCTGATATTGACTATTAAGATACGGATGTAGAGTTGCGCGCTTACCCTCTGGGCCCGTCTGTGGGCCGTCGCTTTGGAGTGTGAGGGCGGCGACGACTTTTTACCAGATTACAGGGGTCCATGGCCATCAAGACGATCACCGTGCGCGGCGCCCGCCAGCACAATCTGAAAAACATTTCGGTGGAAATCCCGCGCAATGCGTTGACGGTGGTTACCGGACTCAGCGGATCAGGCAAATCTTCGCTGGCCTTTGACACCATCTACGCGGAAGGCCAGCGCCGTTATGTGGAAACGCTGTCCGCTTATGCGCGCCAGTTTCTGGACCAGATGGAGCGGCCGGACGTGGATTCGATTGACGGACTGAGCCCCGCGATCTCCATTGAACAGAAGACGACCTCGCGCAGTCCGCGGTCTACCGTGGGGACGATCACCGAGATTTACGATTACCTGCGGCTGCTCTATGCCTCGGTCGGCATTCCGCATTGCCCGCAGTGCGGCAAGCCCATCAGTAGGCAATCGGCGGAACAGATTGTCCATCGCGTGATGCAGCTCAAAGCCGACGACCGAGTGATGGTCATGTCGCCGATTGTCCGCGGACGCAAAGGGGAATTCAAAGTCGAGCTGGCTCGGCTGGTCCAGAACGGCTTTGTCCGCGCGCGGATTGACGGCGAGTTGCGCCATCTGGACGAAGAACTGGAAGACATCCAGCTCGACAAACGCAAGAACCACACGATTGAAGTCGTGGTCGACCGCCTGCTGGTGAGGCCGGGCATCGAGAAGCGCCTGGAGCAGTCGGTGGCCACGGCCATGCGGCTGGGCAATGGTCTGGTGCAAGTGGCGGTGGTCGGAGGCGAGGAACATATGTTCTCGTCGCGCATGGCTTGCCCGGATTGCGGGATCAATATTCCCGCGCTCGAGCCACGGTCGTTTTCCTTCAACAGTGTTTATGGGGCTTGCCCGGAATGCAACGGTCTGGGCAGCAAGTACGATTTTGATCCGGCGAAGATTATTGTGGACTGGTCCAAGCCGCTGCTGGACGGCGCTCTGGGGCCGGCGTCCGGTTCCACATATCTGCAACGCATGGTGGAGATTGTGGGTGCCGCATACAAAATCGATCTGACAACGCCACTCGAGAAACTGCCGCCGCGCATTCAAAACCTTCTGCTCTACGGTCCGGGAGAGAAAGAAGCGCCGCGCGTGGGCTTTCGCGGCGTCGTGGGCTTTCTCAAGCAGAACATGGACGACTCGACTTCAGAAAGCTATCGCGAATGGCTGCTGAACTACATGTCGGCGACGACCTGTCCTGTGTGCAAAGGCCAGCGGCTGCGCGCGGAAAGCCTCGGCGTGAAGGTAAATGGCTTTTCGATTTCTGAATTTACCGCGCAGCCGGTCTCACGTGCGGTGAAGGCCGCGGCTGCTATACAACTCAACGAGCGCGAGCGGACCATTGCCGGACGAGTGCTACATGAGATCAGCGAACGGCTCCAGTTTCTGGACGCCGTTGGTCTGGGCTACATCTCGCTCGATCGATCGGCAGCCACGCTTTCCGGCGGCGAAGGCCAACGGATCAGGCTGGCCACGCAAATTGGCTCCAAGTTGCGCGGCGTGCTCTACGTGCTCGATGAACCGTCCATCGGCCTGCATCATCGTGATAATGACCGTCTGCTGCAAGCACTGGAAGCGCTGCGCGACCTCGGCAACACCGTGCTGGTGGTGGAGCANNGAGCATGACGAAGAGACTATCCGTCGCGCCGACTACGTGATTGACCTGGGGCCGGGAGCGGGGCTGCACGGCGGAGGAGTGGTGGCGTCCGGAACGCCGGCTGAAATCATGCTGCACCCGGAATCGCTGACCGGCCAGTACATTTCCGGGAAAAAGATGATTGCCGCGCGATTTGAGCCGCGAGCCACCAACGGCAAGGCTGTCACCGTGCTGGGCGCGCGCGCCAACAATCTGC
>PLJN01000120.1:0-806 GCA_003140235.1 Acidobacteriaceae bacterium | reverse complement strand
TCCGGCGCGGAGAACATCGACAAGGTCATACGCATTGACCAGTCGCCCATTGGCCGGACGCCGCGTTCCAATCCTGCAACGTACACCGGCGTATTCACACACATTCGCGACCTGTACGCCATGCTGCCGGAATCGCGCGANNACCGTGGTCACCGGCGTCTCCGGGTCGGGCAAATCAACGTTGGTCAACGACATTCTGTACCGGGCATTGGCCAAACAGCTTTATCGTTCACGTGAGGCGCCCGGAGCACACAAAGCGATTTCCGGCGCGGAGAACATCGACAANNCGCGGCTACAAGGCCGGGCGCTTTTCTTTCAACGTGTCCGGCGGACGCTGCGAGCACTGCCAGGGCGAGGGTGAGCGCCGCATTGAAATGAACTTTCTTCCCGACGTTTATGTGCTGTGCGAAGTCTGCGGCGGCAAGCGGTACAACCATGAGACGCTGACAGTGAAATTTAAAGGCCAGTCGATTGCCGACTTGCTGGAGATGTCCGTGTCGGACGCGCTGCCTATTTTGGAAGACATCCCACAAATCCGGCAAAAGCTGCAGACGCTTGAAGACGTTGGACTGGGCTACATCAAACTTGGCCAGTCCGCCGTCACGCTTTCCGGCGGCGAAGCGCNNGAAGCGCAGCGCATGAAGCTGGCCAAAGAACTATCCAAGCGGCAGACGGGACGAACACTTTATCTGCTGGACGAACCTACCACCGGGCTGCACTTTGAAGACGTCAACAAACTGCTGGAGGTCATTCACCGCCTCACCGATCTGGGGAACTCGGTGGTCATCATCGAGCACAACCTCGAC
>PLJN01000105.1 GCA_003140235.1 Acidobacteriaceae bacterium | reverse complement strand
GCCATGCCGACCACCGCCATCAGCTCCGCGAATTGCGCATCCGTCATGCCCGCTTTACGAGCCGCCGCCGTGTGCGACGCGATGCAGTAGCCGCATTGGTTCGTCGCGCTCACGGCTAAGTAGATCATCTCTTTGGTCAGCGCATCGAGCGACCCCGGCCCCATGATCTCTTTGATGCTCGCCCAGGTGCGCCGCAACGTGGGAAGATCGTTTGCAATAGCCTTCCAGAAGTTATTGATCCAGTCCGTCTTGCGCGTGGCCATGATGTCGTCATACACCGCGCGCACTTCCGGACTGGCGTCTCTGTATTCAATGAATCCAAGTGTGGACATATTCAACTCCCCAATAAGATCTTCTTCAACCTTTGGCTGCATTCTATCGAGAATGGAGTGTTATGCGCGATTGTGCCCCGTCAGGGTTCGGGCTCAAGCGGCGCAGGATTGTCGCTGCTGCTGGTCCCTTTGCGTTTCTGGATGGCCTGACGGAGGAGGTATTCCATCTGCCCGTTGACGCTACGCGACTCGTCCTCGGCCCAGGCTTCAAGGTAGCCCCAGAGCGCGGGATCGATTCGTAATAGAAATGATTTCCGTTCCATTTTCGCTGTTATCGTTACGATATCATACTGATAGCTAAACTGATAGATAGAACTAAACCGTCCGAACCGAAGTTGGGAGCCAGTGCTCAGTGTTGGTTCGGTTTTGATAGATTGTCAGCATGGCGAAGGACATTCCCAATGGCATACGAGGCGAAGCTGAACAAACTGTAGCGCACGAGCACACGCTGCATCATCACAACCAGACCTTGCCGCCGATCTACTCCACCCCCAACATGATAGGGTTGATGGAAATCGCGGCCTTTAACGCGCTGCTTCCGTTTTGCGAACCGGGAGAGATCACCGTGGGGACAGCCATCAATATTGAGCACCGCGCACCCAGCACAATTGGGGCTCGCGTGAAGGCCGAAGCCGCGTTGGAATCCAGCAACGGGCGCTTCTTCGTCTTCCGCGTAACTGCGCACAACGGCGTCCAGGAAATTGGACGCGGCACGGTGACCCGCACTTTTGTGAATCCGGCGAAAGTCGCAGAACGCTACGCCGCGAAGGCCAGGTAACCGTCCTCAAACTTGGCATTTCTCCGCTCGTCGCGGTCATTCGTTACCATATCGGTGTGACTCTCCCTTTCAAGATTGAAGCTCATTCCGGTCCGGCCAGGCTGGGGCGGATCACCACTGCTAATGGCGACGTGGAAACGCCGGCGTTCATGCCGGTGGGAACCGTCGGCTCAGTGAAAGCCGTTCCTCAGGACGTGCTCGAGGAACTGGGCGCACAGATTGTTCTCGGCAACACGTACCACCTCTATTTGCGGCCTGGACATGAACTGGTCCGCGATCTTGGCGGGCTGCACAAATTCATGAGTTGGGACCGCGCTCTTCTCACCGACTCCGGCGGCTTCCAGGTTTTCAGTCTGAATGCGCTCCGCAAAGTAACGGAAGATGGAGTCACCTTCCGCTCGCACCTCGATGGCTCGTCGCATCTTTTTACTCCGGAGCGTTCCATTGAAATTCAGATTGCTCTGGGCGGCGACATCATCATGGCGTTTGACGAGTGCACGGAACATCCCGCCGACCGTGAGCGCACGCGGCAATCGATGGAGATGACGCTGCGCTGGGCCCGGCGATCGAAAGATTATTTTGACGCCCACAAGCACGAAGTGCCATGGGCGAAAAATCATGTTGGGCAAACCCAGGCCTTGTGCGGAATTGTTCAGGGAGGCATGCACGCCGATCTGCGTCGCGAGTCAGCGGAGCGGACCATAGAAATGGATTTCGCCGGCTACGCCATCGGAGGTCTCAGCGTGGGCGAACCGCGGGAGCAGACGAAAGAGATGATTGCTGCTGCGCTGGAAGTGCTTCCCAAAGACAAGCCGCGCTACGTAATGGGCGTGGGATATCCCGAGGAAATTGTGCAGTACGCGGCGATGGGTGTGGACATGATGGATTGTGTTTTACCCACGCGGGCGGCGCGTCACGGACTGCTCTTTACTTCAGAAGGCCGCATGAATATCAAGAACGCAAAATACGCGCAGGACCAGTCACCGGCTGATCCAAAATGCGATTGCAAAGTGTGTGCGCGATACAGCCGCGCGTATCTTCGCCATCTGTTTGTCGCCGGGGAACCGCTCGCCGGCACATTAAACAGCATTCATAATTTGGCCTACTACCTTGACACTATGCGCGCTGTACGTCATGCTATACCACTTGGAGACCACTCAGGATTGCTCTCAGGAATGTGTGTAGGGCCTGAGCGCCCCTGATCAGCGCGATAAAACCTCCTACTTTACTCCGGCATCAGAAAGGCCGTGTGCTGGGGGCCCAGGCGGTAGTCATCAGCGGTGACAATCAGTTTTGCAGCCTCGCTTACGCACGTAGGTGCGTGTGCGGCTGTAGCTCGATCAGTGAAAAGAGTTAAAGATATCGAGACAACAAGCCAGGAAAATAAGCGGTTGAAATTATGATTCAGAGCCAACTCAGCACCATGTTGTTCCAAGCTCCGGGCGGCGGCGTAGGATTAACCACCATGCTGATGCCCATGATTTTTTTCATCGGCATCATGTATTTTCTGCTGATTCTGCCGCAGCAACGAAAGCAGAAGCGCTGGGCGGCCATGATCAGTGAGCTGAAAACCGGCGACAAGGTCACCACCGGCGGCGGCATCCGCGGAACCATCATCGCGGTGAAGGACGATTCGCTTCACCTGCGCGTTCCTCCGGACAATTTACGGCTGGAAGTTGCCAAGTCGGCGATTGTCTCGGTAGCGCGCGAAGACGAACCAACGAAATCAGAGAAGTGAACTTCAAGAAATGCAAAAGAACATCTCAACAAAAATCTTTGTCATTCTGGCAATCTTACTGGTCTTTACGTCCCTGATTTTTCTGGGCAATGACTGGTCGAGGGGCGCTGCGGCCATCAAGGAGCACGGACTTATGGCGGGCCTGAAGGAGAGCATCCATCTCGGGCTCGACTTACAGGGTGGAGTCCATTTTATTTATCAGGTCAAGGTCAATGAAGCCGTCAGCGCCCAGTCCGACCATATGGTCGAGACGTTGAAAGAAGAATTTCAGAAGACCCACACCATCTTTACCGACATCAGCAAGCCCGATCCGGACGATCAGCCTGACAAGATTGTGATCAAAGGACTCGCGCCCGCCGCCGTTACGCAGCTTCGTGATCTGGTGACCGCTGCGCCGGAATATGACCCTCCTTCCCTGGGTGCGGATAATACCTACGTTCTCACGATGAAGTCCTCGGCGCTGACCGACATCAAGACCCGCACTGTAGCCCAATCCATAGACGCCATCCGCAATCGAATTGACACGCTGGGCGTGCGCGAACCCACGATCCAGGAGCATGGCCTCGGCGACTACCAGATTCTGATTCAACTGCCTGGCGCAGACGATACTGCCCGCATCCGCGCTCTGATTCAATCCACCGCCCGGCTGGAAGTACGCCAGGCTTTTCGCAAGCTTGACGGGTGGGACAGTAATGAGCAAGCCCTGCAGAGTTTTCCTGGGGGCATTCTTCCCCTCAACACGGTCCTTTTGCCCGGCAGGGACGTAAACGCGCGGAGTGGAGCGCAGGAACGTGTCTATCTCGTGGCGAAGGTGCCTGTGGTGGGCGGTACTGATATCCGGAGCGCGGATACCGGCCGCGACGAAGGCAATCGTCCCGACGTAAACTTCACTCTGACCAGAGATGCGGAAGAAAAATTTGCCAATTTCACCGCAGCGCACAATGAACAGGTTGGCAACGACCCTTACCTGGCAATTGTCCTGGACAATCGAGTCCGCGAAGCCGCCTCAATCAAAACGGAGATTCGCGGCGGGGTGCGGATTACCGGCGGATTTACCGACCAGAGCGCCAACGATCTTGCCACATTGCTGAATTCCGGTTCGCTGCCGGCAAGTCTGGTACCGATCGAAGAACGTACAGTCGGACCTTCGCTCGGAAGCGATTCCATTAGACACGGTGTGCAGGCTGCGATAGTCGGCATGGTCGTGGTAATGGTCTTCATGCTCTTCTATTACAAGTTTGCGGGGATCAACGCCGATCTGGCGCTCATATTGAACCTGGTCATCCTGTTGGGGTTCCTGGGACTCAGTGGCGCTACTCTGACGCTGCCGGGAATCGCCGGTGTGATCTTAACGGTAGGCATGGGCGTGGATTCCAACGTTCTGATCTTTGAGCGTATTCGTGAAGAGTTACGCAACGGCAAAGCCGCTGCTGCTGCGGTCGACCAGGGATTTGCGCGCGCGTGGGTGACCATTATCGACACACACGTTACGACCATTGTTTCGGCCGTGATCCTCTTCCTGTTTGGCACGGGGCCGGTGCGCGGATTTGCCGTCACGCTGACGTTTGGTCTCTTGGCCAACCTGTTCACAGCAGTCTTTGTTTCCCGGGTGATTTTTGACGCCATCCTCAGCCGCAAAGAGCGTGGGGCGGCTTTGAGTATTTAGTCTAAGGAACCTTACAACGTGGAATTTTTTGGTAAAACAAATATCGATTTTCTGGGCAAGAAGTGGTACTTCCTCGGCTTCTCGCTGATTTTCAGCATCGCCGGGGTGCTTTCCCTGCTGTTCTGGCACCACGTTCCTCTGGGAGTGGACTTCCGGGGCGGTACGCTGGTGTACGTAAAGTTCAACAGCACGCCCAATGAGGACCAGATCCGTGCGGCACTGGACAAGGCCGGCCTGCACAACGCGCGTATCCAGCGCTATGACACGGCAGGGAAGAACGAAGAACTGATTGATCTTCCGCAACGCGCCACTAAATCGGGCGACGTTTCCGGGGATAGTGACTTGACTGTCGAGGCGCTGCGCGGTACCGCGCCGCAAGGGCAGCAAGACCTGAACAATGTCGGATTCGCAGCGGTCCGGGACGCCCTGGTCAAAAGCGATCCGATACACGTTACTCCTCAGGAATACGAGAAAATCGCCCACCAGATTGTGGATTTTCGCGATAAGCAGCGCGACTGGCTCTTCAAGGATGTGGATGAGGTTCGACAGGCCAGAGTGCCCGCGGCTGTAGTTGACTCTCTGAAAAAAGGTTTTTACGCCGGCGATTTCCATGTTTTTGGCACGGAAGTCGTCGGTCCGCAGGTCGGCAAACAACTCCAACAGCGGGCCTTCCTGGCGACCCTGTATTCACTGTTGGGAATGCTGGTATACCTGTGGTTCCGCTTTGAAATGATTTATGGTGTGGCGGCCGTGGTGGCGGTTTTTCACGATACTTTAATCACCGTCGGCGCATTCTCCTTGACGAATACCGATATAACGCTTACTGTTATCGCCGCGATTCTCACCCTGATCGGCTACTCCATGAATGACACCATTGTGGTGTTTGACCGTATCCGTGAGAACATAAAACTGATGCGGCGGGAGAGCCTGGCTGAAATCGTCAACCGAAGCATCAATCAAACGTTGAGCCGGACGATTCTGACTTCTGGCCTCACGTTTTTAACGGTACTTTCGTTGTATCTTTTTGGTGGAGAAGTGCTGCACGGGTTTTCTTTTGCCCTGGTAATTGGCATCCTAATAGGTACGTACTCGTCGATTGCCGTGGCTGCGCCCATGCTGGTGGCTTATCAAGATTGGCGTTCCAGCCGCTCCGGACGACCCGTGCCGGGCCGGGCCAAAGCGTAAGGTTCTGGGGCAATTTGGGAGCAAAAAGAACGGTTTCGGTGTCTAATGGTATTGAACAGTCCCCTAGGATTGGAGGGCGAAAATGTTTGAAGACAGTTTAGTTGAATCTTCTGGCAGGATTAGAACCCGGCTCTGGACCAAGTTTGTTTCGTTTGGCTTTCAGTTCATGTTGATCGGGGTCATGATCCTGGTGCCTCTGCTGATCACGGAAGCTCTCCCCCTGGCCCAGCTGAATTCTTCCATGGTGGCGCCACCGCCACCACCGCCGCCGCCACCACCACCACCGCCGACGCCCACGGTGATCAAACATGTGAGTGAGATCGTGAATGGCGAGTTGCGCACTCCCAGCAAGATACCCAAGACCATTACCAAAATCGAAGAGAGCGAAACCCCGCCGCCATCGACCGGTGTTACGGGCGGAGTTGTGGGCGGCGTGCCCGGAGGCTCCGTAGGGGGTATTCTGGGCGGGCTTCCAGGCTCATCCGCGCCACCGCCGCCGGCAGTCAGACCGGAGAGGATTCGAGTTTCATCGGGCGTCGCAGAGGGTCAATTGAAAACCCGAATCGAGCCACTGTATCCGCAGATGGCGAAGATCGCGCATATTCAAGGCGACGTGGTATTGGCGGCTACAATCAGTAAACAGGGCAACATCGAAAACCTGCACGTAGTCAGTGGGCAACCGATTCTGGCGCAGGCGGCCATGGATGCCGTAAGGCAATGGAAGTACAAGCCCTATCTGTTGAGTGGTGAACCGATCGAAATAGAAACACAGGTTCTGGTGAAGTTCCACATGTAAGTGTGAGACCGCTTTTGCCGGGACCAGGAGTGGCTGTGATGGCCACTCGGCAAATCCCGGAATTTTCGAGTTCGTGTCCTTTTAAAGCCGTGCTGCTGGCTGGCCGGAATATTCGCGGAGCTCCTGAGAGCGACGCTGTACTAAAGATTTTCTGAGGAGGAAAATTTAACTCATGTTTTTCGGAAACCTTACAACTTTTCTGATCGCCAAGGCGCAGTTCGCGGCCATGTTCGTATTCCAGGCGGACGAACACGCCATTAACTGGAACGATCCAATTTCATTGCTCAAAGCAATGAATTGGCCCGCCCTCACCATTGTGGCGATCCTGTTCATCATGTCCGCGTGGTCCATCGGCGTGATGATTGATCGTTTGATCGCCTTCAACGCTGCGCGCAAGCAATCGCGCCAGTTCGCCCCGGCAGTCGCGGGCGCCCTGCGTGAAGGCAAGCTGGATGAAGCCATCCGCGTGGGCGAGCGCAACAAGAAGAGCCATTTGGCCAAAGTCGTCACCGCCGGCCTGCAGGAATTCAAGGCCCACAGTGACTCTTCCGAAATTCCGGGAGACCAGATTGAAGCCAGCAAGCGCGCCCTGGAACGGGCGGAAGCCATTGTCCACGCCGAGCTGAAAAAGGGCCTGGGCGGTCTGGCGACCATCGGTTCCACCGCGCCTTTCGTCGGCCTGCTGGGAACGGTCATCGGTATTCTGAACGCCTTCAACAAGATCGCCACGCTGAAAGAAAACGGCTTGAGCGCTGTTGCCGGCGGTATTTCGGAAGCCCTGGTTACCACCGCACTCGGCCTCTTCGTCGCCATCCCGGCCGTCATGATGTTCAACTATTTCACCGGCAAGGTGGAAGCGTTTGACGTCGAGATGGACAACTCCTCCAGTGAACTGGTGGACTATTTCCTGAAGAAAACCGGTCGGAAATAGGGCCAGGAGAAAACTATGGCAATCGTAGTCAGAAACGAGGGCGCCAAGGTCAACTCCAACATCAACGTCACGCCCATGGTGGACGTGATGCTGGTGCTGTTGATCATCTTCATGGTCATTACGCCCATGCTGAAAAAGGGTGTTCCCCTGCAGCTGCCCCCGGCAAGCAATCCCGTCGAAATGAAGGATGCGGACAAGGACGACGCCATCATTGTGTCGGTGAACCGGGATGGCAAGATTTTTCTCGACACCGCGCAGGTTTCTCCTGACGTCCTGACCCAAAAAGTCAAGGACCTTCTGGCGAACCGCAAGGCCAACGCGAGCAAAATGATCTATGTGAGAGCTGACGCGCGGGCCAAGTACAAGCCGGTGGTGGATGTGGTGGATAGTGTTCGCGCCGCGGGGGTGGACCAGTTAGGCCTGCTGACGGACCGTAAACAAGGCGCGAACGTCATGGCGCCGCAATAGCAAATTGAACACCCGGCCTTCGGGCCGGGATACGAGGGACACGTTTATGGCAATGACATCCGGAAGCGGCAAAGGCCAATCCTGCGACATCAACGTTACGCCGCTGATTGACGTTTTGCTGGTGCTGCTGATCATCTTCATGGTTATTACTCCCATGAAGCAGAATGGCCTTGAGGCCCTGGTCCCGCAGCCGCCGCCGCCGAATACGCCGCCACCGCAGGATGACCGCACGATTGTGGTTTCGATCATTCAGCCTCCGGGCGGTGGTCAAACGAAACTGAAGATCAATCAGATTGACGCTACCTGGGACACTTTGGGCGAGCAGTTGACCAACATTTTCAAGACCCGCGCGGAACGGATCATGTTTGTCAATGGCGAACCGGACGTGGAATTCCAGTACGTGGCCAGGGTGATTGACATCGCGCGCGGCACCAATTTCGTGGACAAGATCGGTTTGATGACAGCGAAGATTGAATCGGGGCAGTAGAAGTTTTTCTCCTCAGTCGCGGGGCGGGTATATGGACCGCCCCTGCGGCGTTTACGCAATTCTTGGAACCAAGAAGACCCTAACTCCGGCAAGGAGCAGAAGACATGAACAGGAGCGCCCGACTTGTGGCGGCATTGGCCGTCTCAGCCGCGCTGTTGACCACGGCAGGATGCAATAAACTGAGGGCCCGCGACCAGCTCAACAAGGGCGTAGTGGCTTATAAAAACCTGCAGTTTGAATCAGCGATGGAGCATTTCAAGAACGCCATCCAGTACGATCCGGATCTGAAGGTGGCCAAGCTGTATCTGGCCACGGCATACGCCCAGCAATTTGTTCCCGGCGCCGAAGACCCTGACAATCTTCGCAATGCCCAACTCGCCATCAACGAGTATCAGGACGTCCTCAAGGGCGACCCCAACAATTCCAACAGTCTCCTCGGCATTGCCTACCTCTACATGAACATGAAAAAGTTCGATGAGGCGCGCGACTACTACAAAAAGGCGATTGCCGCCGATCCCAATAATCCGGAAGCCTATTACTCGGTGGGAGTGATCGACTGGACCGCCGCGTACAAGGACATTGGCGAACGCAAAGCCAGAGTGGGACTGAAGGTGGACGAACCCCTCAAAGGCAAGCCGGTGTGCGAGGAGATCAAAGCCGCAGACGGGCCAAAGATCGAGGAAGGCCTGAAGATGCTGGAACAGGCCATGTCGAGACGCGAGGACTATGACGACGCTATGGCCTATCTGAACCTGCTCTATCGCCGCAAGGCTGATACTGAGTGCGGCAACCCGGATGCAGCCATCGCCGACGCAAAAATAGCGGACGATTGGGTCAACAAAGCCATGGCCGCACGCAAGAAAAAACTTGACGCGGCAGCCAAGAAAAACAGCGGTGGCATCGTGATCGACACACCGGATGCCAAAAAGAAGTAAAGACTTTGCTTCCTGCTTTCCAGCCCCTCCTTCGGGAGGGGCGTTGTTTTTTCGGGCGTCAGTGTGCAGTTTGGCCGAAAGCCGGAAGTCGGGAGCTTATTGTTACAATCGTCATTCCGCCAATAACCAATGACCAGGCAATGATTAAGAAAATACTCATCGCAAATCGCGGGGAAATTGCCGTTCGCGTAATCCGCGCCTGCCGGGAAATGGGCATTGCCTCGGCGGCGGTATTTTCGGCGGTGGATCGAGCTGCCCTCCACGTGAGTCAGGCGGATGAGGCGTACTCCATCGGTGCGGCCACCGCCGCTGAATCCTATCTCAATATTGCCCGCATCCTTGAAGTTGCCAAACGTTGCGGCGCTGACGCTATCCATCCCGGATACGGATTTCTTTCCGAGAATGCCAAATTTGCCAGGGCCTGCGCAGAAGCCGGCATCAAGTTCATTGGTCCGCCGCCATCAGCGATGGAATTGATGGGCTCAAAAACCAGGGCGAGACAGGCCATGCAGTCTGCTGGTGTGCCGTTCGTGCCCGGTTCGGCGCGAGGACTGTCGCTGGCTGAAGCTCCCAGTGTGGCCGCGCAGATCGGGTTCCCGGTCATGGTCAAAGCAGCGGCAGGCGGTGGAGGCAAAGGAATGCGCCTGGTGCGCACTCCCGAAGAACTGAAAGCAGCATTCGAAACCGCGCAAAGCGAGGCCCAGCGCGCCTTCAATGACGGCGAAGTCTACATTGAAAAACTGATCGAAGACCCTCGCCACATCGAGATCCAGATACTGGGCGACGAACACGGCAACCTCGTTTACCTGGGAGAGCGCGAATGCTCGGTGCAGCGCCGCCATCAGAAGGTCATTGAGGAAGCCCCGTCCGTGGCCGTGGACGACGATCTGCGCAGTCGCATGGGCCAGGTCGCTGTCCAGGTTGCCAAAGCCGCTGGATACGCCAATGCGGGGACCGTGGAATTCCTCGTGGACAAGGCCAGTAATTTCTATTTCCTGGAAATGAACACTCGGTTACAGGTGGAGCATCCGGTCACCGAATTGGTCGCCGGATTGGACCTGGTCCATCTGCAGATACGGATTGCGTCCGGAGAAAAACTACCCTTCCGACAAGAGGACATCATTCTGCGCGGCCACGCCATGGAGTGCCGAATCTACGCCGAAGATCCGGACAACAACTTTTTTCCTTCTCCGGGGAAAATTACGCAACTGCTGAGGGCATCAGGCCCGGGAATTCGCGAAGACAGCGGAGTCTACGAAGGCTGGCGCGTGCCGCTGGAGTACGATCCACTGCTTTCGAAATTGATTGTGTACGCGAGCGATCGCGCCTCCGCAATTGCCCGCATGCGACGCGCTTTGGATGAATACTTCGTCGGAGGCATCAAGACCAACCTGTTGCTGATCAGGCGCATTTTCGAGCACCCGGACTTTGTTGCCGGAAGAATCAATACCGGCTTCCTGGACCGCTTGCTGGCTTCACGACCCGAGCCGAAGGCGGACGAAAATGGACTAGCCGAAATTGCAGCCATTTCCGCAGCGCTCTTTGCCGCCAATTCGGCCACGAGCAACGGCCGCAATTCGCAGAGTGGAAGCGGCGAAAAGCCCGGCAGTTCGCCATGGAAGCAAGTGGCCCGCGTGGAAGGACTCCGGAACGAATGATCTATGAAGTCACCATCGGAGAAAAAACGCGCCTGGTCGAGCTGGTGCGTTTAGGACCAAACTGGCTATGCAAGATTGACGGCCGCTCCTTCGCTCTGGATGTGACCAGCATCCAGACCAACGTGCTTTCTCTTCTGGTGGACGGTAAGTCGCACGAAGTGAAGCAGGACATCATCGCAGGTGAAACCACCATCGTAGTGGGACACCAGCAGTTCAGCGCCATCGTTCGCGACCCGCGTTCATTTCGCTCGCGTCGCCGCAGCGAAGCAAGCGGCTCAGGTCCCAGAAAAATTACTGCGCCCATGCCCGGGAAAGTAGTGCGTGTACTGGTAAAGATCGGAGAGTCAGTAGACGCGGGCCAGGGCGTAGTCATCATTGAAGCCATGAAAATGCAGAACGAGTTGAAGTCTCCCAAGAAAGGCGTGGTGAAAAAACTTCACGCGCCTGAGGGAGTCCTCGTGGAAGCCGGCCAGACGCTGGTGGAAATCGAATAGCCCTGCGTTCACCAGATCATTTATCAGCGTCCGACGCAAACCAAAACTATTTGTGACCGGCGTTTTTCAAAAGCTCTTCAGCGTAATAGTTGTGGATCTCGGCTCCGTCGCGCAGGACTTCTTCGTAAGCCGAGTGCAAAAACTGTTCCCGCTGGGTGCGCAACTGATTGCGGATCAACTGCTGCACAGCGGGGTCACTGAGCTCGCGCTGCCCGGCGACTTCTCTCCCGATCAGTTTCACAATGCGATAAGCCAGGACCGTCTGAGTGGCGGGGTTCTTGATCGGAATAATGTCGGTAAATTGCCCCGGCTTCAATCTTAAAATGGCATCACGAGTGGCCGCGTCTGTGTCCTTGGGCGACTTGATCTGGGACTCAGGAGCAACGCCCAATTCGCCGCCGCTGCGGGCCGTATTGAGGTCCTCCGAATACTGGGCCGCTACGGCTGCAAACTCTTCTCCGCTTTCCAGCCGGTGGTACGCTTTGGTTATCTTGTCCTTTGCCTGGACCTCGTTCTGCGCTTTGTTCGGAATCGGTCCCGCCGGGGCGTTGGGCTGTGCGCTTACAAAAATGTGCGCCAGATAGTATTGCGGCTCAATGATGTTGAACTCCGCTTTATGCTCGTTGTAAAAGGTCTGGATATCCGAATCGGAAATCGTGACCTTGGACAGCACCTCTTTGTTCAGCAGCTTGTCCATCGTCAGCTTTTGGCGAATCTCTTGCCTGCGTTCTTCCTCCGTATACCCGGCAGTCTCCAGTCTCTTGGAGTATTCTTCCTTGGTAAAGGGGGCTTTTTCCGCTGTCATCTTGCTCTCTACTTCATCGTCGGTCGCGACAACGCCCAGCTTCTCCGCCTTTTGCAAGTAGACCTGCTGGCCGATCAACTGGCCCAAAATGGACAAGCGCAGCCCTTGCTCCTCCTCCGGAGTCGGCTTCCGCGGCGACCCGGCAATCTGCCGGTTGAAGACCCGGTCCAACTCCGACCGAAGGACTTTGTAGGAATTGACTTTGGCCACCACGTCTTTGTCGCCGCCATGATTGCAACTGCTGGCCATGAACATCAGCGCCAGCGCGGCGAGCAGCACATTTCTCCACGGTTTAAGCACCTGGATCAAACTTTGCCTCCTACGAAATTCTGATACGGTGTTGCGTTCCGAAACTGTCATGGACTAGTTCTTCCCGGCTGGCGCCGGCGGCTTTTGCCCGGCGTCGACCAGAGCGCGGTCCAGCATGGCGCGCACTTCAGCTTCCGGAAGAGCGCCCGACACTCTCTCACCGTTGATAAACAATGTTGGCGTCGAATCCACACCGAGTGTGTCCGCTTCGGCCATGGACGCCCGCACGCCAGCCTCGTCCTGCTTCTTCACGCAAGCGTCCGAACGCGCAACATCCAGATGGTGTTTGGTCGCCTGATCTCGCGCCGCCGCATCCAGGCTGGCGAACGCCTCTTTTGGATTCGTGCCGGCAACCGCCCGCTGGTTCGCGTGGATGTAATCGGCAAAATCCCAGTAGGCAGGATAGCTCTGCTCGGCCAGACAATTGGCATCCACGGCGGCATGCATCGCCCACGGATGAATCTCCACCAGCGGATAATCCCGGTAAATGATCTTGATTCTGTCGCCATACTGCTTCAGCAGCCCGGGAAACAGCGTGGCATGCATCCGCGAGCAGAAAGGACACTGAAAGTCGTCAAAATTGATGACGGTAACCTTGGCGCTTTCGTTCCCGCGGACAGGCCGGCCCTTCACGCCAATCTTGGCCATCACATCCTGAGAAATGTCCATCGTCTCCAGATGGGCCAGCGTCTTGCGGTCCTTGGAAATCAAGAACTGATACGTGCTGGGGTGCTGACCGCCGGTAAAATCCACGGTGATCTCGTCATAGCCCGGCGTCGAGCTGGGCTTGAGCGCGGAAAGCACAACGTTGATATGCCCCGGAACGCTGTACCGCGAGCGAATCTCCAGCTGGATTCTGCGCGTGACTTCGCCGTCCAGCGCTCCAGGCGTGGTTTGCGCCTTGCAACCGCCCGCAAGCAGCAAGAGAGCGAAAAGTAAGTTAAAAGAAAAAGACCGTATTTGTGCCAATGATTACCCGCCTTATCGCGAAAACGCCATTTGAAATTATCTCATAGAAGAACGCCCCGCCGGGCTCACGAACGCAGCTTTACCAGCCGTGCGTTTCCCGGCAAATCAGTACCAAGAAGAGCATTCATCGATCCGGAACGAAAACCTTCTGTATCGAGTGCAACATACGTAAATCCCAAAGCTTTAAAAATCCGCGTGAACTCCGCGAGCATTTCCAGCGCCAAAGCGCGTTCCAGTTCCTCGCGCGCAATCTCAATCCGGGCAATTTCCCCGTGATGCCGCACGCGCACCTGTTTGAATCCCAAAGCGTGCAGCGCATCTTCACCGCGCTCCACCGCGGACAGCGCTTCACTGGTCACGGGCCGCCCATATTCAATGCGCGATGAAAGGCACGCCGAAGCCGGCTTGTCCCAAACCCGCAACCCAGCCAGCCGGGCCAGCTCACGGACATCGCTCTTGGTAAGCCCGGCTTCAAGCAATGGCGCCGCCACATTATGCTTGCCCGCGGCCGCCTGCCCCGGACGAAAATCGCCCTGATCGTCCACGTTCACACCATAAGCGATCGAGCGAAAATCGCGTTCCTCCGCAAACCGCTGCATCACCTGAAACAATTCGTCTTTGCAGTGGAAACATCGCCCAGCATCATTGCGCACATACTCGGCGCGCTCCATCTCCAAAGTTTGGATAACCTGCAGCGGGATCTTCTGCTCCTGCGCAAACGCAATGGCGTCCTGCAGATGCGTCCGGGCCAGACTGGGCGAATCCGCGATGACTGCCAGCATGTTGGTCCCCAACGCTTTGTAAGCCACATAGGCCAGGTAAGCCGAATCCACGCCGCCGGAGTAGGCGATCAAGGTGCGACCAAGCCCGGAGAGGATCTCCCCCAGCCGCGCTGCCTTCAATTGCGTCGCTTCGGTCGCTTCCGTTGTTTCTATCGCTTTGTTTGCTGCCAAATCCATACGTTTGAATTGTAAAGCTAAACGTCGAACACCGCCCCCGGCCCCAAATTGGAAAACAAGAACAAAGGCCACGCTCGCAAAAGCGTGGCCCCCGCGTTTTGCAATACCAACTACGTCAGCCAGCGCTGCCAGTCCCTTTGGTTCCGGCGTCTCCACCGTCTGGCGTAAGACCGGCGCTGCCAGTGCCCTTGGTTCCGGCGTCTCCACCGTCTGGTGCAAGACCAGCGCTGCCAGTGCCCTTGGTCCCAGCATCGCCGCCCGGTGCAAGAGAGCTGGCCGATTTCTTCTTGGCGGTGCTCTTCGGCTTCGTTTCCTTCGCTTTCGTTGTCTTCTTCGTCTTCTTCGTTGTTCCCTTTTTTGCTTTGCTTGCTTTGCCTTTGGGCTTTGCCTTGGCCTTGGCGCGTGGCGCCGCTTTCTTCTTCGTCACTTTCTTCTTTGTAGCTTTTTTCTTAGTAGCCTTCTTCTTTTTCTTAGTAGCCATTACGGTTGTGCTCCTTTATGGTTTTGCACCATCAGTCGGTAATCCGTCTGCGCGGACTTTTTACGATGCCGCGCTAATCTTCCCGAAGCGACCTGGCTCACGCTCCAGCAAGAGTGCCCCTGATGCTACGCTCGCTCCGGGCGGCAGTCAACGACTGAGTCACACGGGTAGTGGGTCATTTAAAATGACCCACTACCGTCACGCGGTTGGGGTTGCCGCCATGTCCGTATTCTGATTTCACCTCGCTCAGCGCGCTGGTAATTACCAGCAGGCGGTGGGGGACTCGCGCCATCCGCTTGAGCCGCTTCACGAACACCGCGCGGTTCGACGTGCAGGAGCTCACCAGGTCGCCAAGCCCTTTGCGCTCCACCACGCAAACGTCTTCCAGGCCGGCAACGGAGTAATCACCCAACTTCAGGGCTTTCTCCTTGATCCCGGAAAACCAGCCCGCAAAAGGCGAGAAATCAAACGGATTCTGCTCCCGCGTATCCACCAGCAGCACCGGAAGCGGCGTCTTCAACTGCGTGCCACCGCGTTCGGCGATCACCGGAATCACCGGCGCCCCGACTGGAACGGCGCTCATCTGCCAGTCGAGAGGAGGAGAGATCAGGGTGGGGCGTCTTTTCATGCGTAAGGGGATTTTACCGGATGAAGGCCCGGCATCGTCCAACGTAATAAATTCAGCCCGCCCATGCCACGCTCCAAGCGCCGTCGGCCCGACACAGACTAGCCCAACGCTCAAGCCATGCAGTCCAAGTCCTGTCATCTTGAGCAAGCGAGAAGGAGCGGAGCGACTGAGAGCGCGTCGAAAGATCCCGAGGATGCGTACCCTGCCATGCCGATTCGAGGTGTTTCTACCCAAACCGTTTGTGCGGGACTGCACCAGAGGAGCCGTTCGGAAACTTTAAGATAACCACGCTCTCCCGCAACTCGGGTACCTTCTTGTCCCGATCTTCATGTTTCCATAGCTGAGCGGAGCTGCGCAGACGTCGCACGACTTGCACATCGTGCAACTCCCAGCCCACTTGTTCTGCAATTTCGGCCAAAATGAGATCCACCGGCACTACAACTCCCCCGTAGGCTGAAGTGGCGACTACGATTTTAAGTAATGCACTTGGATTGGCGCGCTCGGTAAGTGCAGCTAGTAGCTCTTCCATGTCCTCAAAATAGGCCTGAATCATCTGGGGAATGCGCGCGGACCAAAGCTCGTCTTTGCGATTAAGAATGTCCTTCAGAATCTTTGCATAGATGGTGCCAAAGCTGGCTTTAATCGGCGCTTTCCAGTTTGCTTGCACATGGGAGCGCACCGTCCGTAGACGAATGCGCATAAGCTGCTTGTTGTCGGTGACAAGCCCAGCCAGAAACATCTCAGGTCGGTAGACGTCGGAGTAATCGAAAGAGTTCAGATAAGGTGGAGAAGTCACACAAAGATCGAAGCGCTGTTTTGGAACACGGTCGGCCAACTCACGCGAGTCCATGCACTCAACGCTTGACAGACTCGAATCAAACCGCGTCGAGTCCAAATCTTCCTCAATCAGATCACAATAGTGTTCGAACTGAGCGATCACCGATCCCGAATCAAAACAGTCAAAGCTCTTTAGTCGTTTATATCGCAAGCACTTCCCGTCCGGATATGCGTTGCAGTTGTCCATTGCCGCACGGAGAAGTGCGAGGCGGTAAAATGCCCGCAGAGTCGGCGGACAATTCTTGATTCCATTCCAGCCGCCTGCGAACGTCCTCAGAACACTTCGGTTGAACAGCCACTTCTTTCGGCCGTTCCCCTCGCAGAAAGTTGAGATGCTTTCCAATCGCGAGACGTTTTTTCGGCGGAGGCCCTTCAGGACAGTTTCGCGTTGTGCGCGCAAAGTTTTGGGGTCAGCCTGCCGCAGCTTTGTGCGACCGATGAACGCAAGAAAGGGATTCACCTCAAATGCCAAGCACGCTATTCCCAGGCGCGTGCATTCCACGGGAGCCGTCCCGGACCCGCTAAACGGCTCGATGGCCAGAACCCGCTTCTTTGAATCGGTGCCTAATTCTAGATAAGAGTCGGTGACAAGCCTCGGGCTGAAGCCCTCTTTGATTGGATACCAGCGGTGCCTAGCCAATGTAGCATTATCCGCTGCATTGGTGACCGTGGGTTCTTTTGTAAGTTCCCGCGTGACCGTCATACGCAAACCGGTTCCAGAAACATACGGATTGGTTCTTCAAAATCCTGACGGGTCTTATGGAATTTTGGATTGTACTTGATGTCGCGATTTTGGTAGTGCAGACCATTGGCTTTAGTCACTGCTGTCGCGGACGGCTTTAGTAGTTTTCTGCGGCAGTCGAATACAACCAGGTAGCCGCGAGTGTCTTCTTTCGCTGCCTCCTGCCGATGCGATTCAAGGTATTTGGCCAACTGGTCCGCTCCTGTGCGGGCTCGCGCATCGCCATAATCCGCTGTGATATTGCGGGTCGCCAGGTTGATGGATTTGCCTATCCACTTTACTTCGATGATCGCCGAGCGGTTTTCCATCCGCCAAACGATCTTAATGTCAACCGGATGGCTGTCATCCACGTTCTGTTCCTCACGCAGGTCGATGTCATCATGGCGAAGATAAGAATATAAGTAGTTGTGCAACGCCCGTCTCAGCCGGTATTCAGGTTCGTTCACAAACCACAGCCGGTCTTGCTCCGCCCAGGCTTGACGGAGAAGATGACACTTTGATGTTCTGGCCATGGAATCTCGATAGGCCACCAAGGCCTCTTTGAGATCAGTGAAATAATTTAGGCAAAACTGGCTGACTGCGTCTTCAATGACTTTGCCCACCGGCATGGCCACACCATTGACGGAGAATGTTTCCACACTCTGTAACAACTGATACACGATGCCCGTTTGGATCACCCCGCCAATTTGCGTCGGAATGCTTTGCCATACGAACGGAGACCCGTCCTCGCGAATCTCAATGCTCAAGCTATGGATCGAGCCCAAGACGGTAACTCCGTATTGAAACGCAGTTGCGTGGTTGAGACGCAATGTGTCCACCAATGAATCCGGCTGCATCAACGCAAAAACTGTTAGGTTGCTCTTCTCGTTGACCGTGGCATAGCGTGCACACCGTTTCAGGAAATAGAGAATGCTTTTCAGTCGCGAGACGCCCTGCTCCCCAAACTGATTTTTAGCGGCAAGCAAAGGCTCATTCGTTAGAAGCGCTTGCAGCGTTTCGAGATTAACTTTTGTAACTGTCATGAGTTCGGCCAGTTTGGATCAAATATTTTAGCCAAGTTACCAGTGGAACTGACAGGTCGTGCGCATCGTACGCCAGCGCCTCACGGAGTTGGTGAAAATTAGCATAAAACCGCTCGACCACGGGGTCAGTAAGCACCCAGGCTGTGTGACGTCCGTCTTTCAGAAAGCTTATGGCGGGGTCGTAATTAAAGGCCTCGCGGACGTTTCCCGGATTGAACACAAGCAGGCAGTCAGCTGCTCCCGCCAAGTACCGCTCACGAGTTCTGTTGCCTTCCAATTGGCGCAATTCTGAAACTTCAGTGGCGCCCTCGGGACTCAGCAGCATGAGAGGACCTTTGGGATAAACCTGCCCGAGGCCCAGAGCGATGTCAATTGCCATGTCGATCTCCTGTGCAAAAGGAAGACCGTTATCTGCAGAGATAAATTCATAGCCCCAATCAGCGACCGGATGGCCTTCGTAAAGGGAGAGCAAGCAAGATGCATAGCTGAGTAAGTGCAGCTCTGGTCTTGAGAATCCCTCTATCAGATCGCTCATGCGTTCGCCGAGAGACAGCATGTCGAAATAAGCTGCAGGATCGCTCATTTCGAACGCCCTCTCGCAGTCTTTTCCAGTTCGTCCAACGTTTTATCGAACTTGGCCTCCTGTTTTTCCTGTACCGCCGACATCTCGGTCCAGCGGTACAAGCGCTGAATCCCAAATCCGCACTTGCGGGAATTCGCTGCGATGGCACTGAGCAACTGGGACGTGTTGATGTTTGCCGTCATTAACACCTTGTGTCCCTCGCGGGCAAACTGGGCGATCATTTGTCCGGCCTGGTTTTCATAAGCAAGGTCAAGACTGCCCTCTGGCGTGTCGATATAGAGCGGCGCGCCGGCTCCTTTCGGTGAAACAAACTGCGCAAAGGCCATCCGCAATGCGATGTCGATGAAGAATCGCTGACTCTCCGAAAGTTGATACTCATTTCGCCGCTTCGTCTTTCTGATCTCCAGGATCAGGGTGACATTCTCTTGGGTCTCCAGTGAAATATCCAGATCGACGCCAAGAAAAAGCGCCGCCAGTGAGTTAAAGAGTGGCACAAACTTTTCGCGCGCGTTTAAGTATTGCTGTTCCAGTTTTTTCTGCGCCGTTCGGTAATCGTGGTCGATTTTCTTTCCCTGAAGCCGCTCTTCGTCCCGTTGACGCGTTATACTCTGAATCTGCTGCTCGTAAATTGTTCTCAGGTCGGCGAAGTTACTCTGAGCCTTGCCGCCACGTCTGATCACAGTTGGATTTTTCTGTTCGAATTCCTTCAACTCTTTTTCAATGCCATTGCGCTCTTCCACCCGTTTCAGTCGCTCCGTCTCTAGCTGGCTTACATTCAATGACTTTGAATCAAGGATTTTCTTCTCGCGGGATAGCGCTGCATCCAGTTCTCTCAATCGCGCCATCATTTTTGAATCCTCCTTGCCGGTAGGGAGATCCGTACTACAAAATGGGCATTGATTTGCCGACACTTTTGCCTTCACGGTTTTGGCCACCGGGGGTCCGGCCGCGCCGCAGATAGCACACTTCTGTTCCAATAGGGCCTGCTGAACAAACGGGTGCTGCCGTGATGATTTCTTGGCATTGAGTCGGTTGGTGAACTCCGCGCTGTATTCGTTGCGCAATGCTGAGGAGCGTGCCGCGCTATCAGCAATGGCCAGTTTCGCGTCGCGTATTTTGCTTTCTAGCAGCGTCACACCTTCCACCGCTTCCTTTGCGCGCTCGTTTAGGTCTTCAAATTCCTCATAAGTCTTGGTTTCTTTCTTGCTGCCCTTGGTGCCCTTGCGCATATTCTCAATATCGACAAGGCGATCCTTAGTCTGCTTGATGTCATAAGTCAGATTGCGTACGCGCGACTCTGACTTCTCGACTTCGCGGCGGAGCTTTTCCACGCTGGCACGCTGTCCCTTGTTAACTCCCAGGAAAATTAGGAGACATGTTTCCAACACCTTCGGGCTCCAAAAAAGCAGATGACGGCGCTCATCGAAAGTGAGGACGAAGGATTGCAGAAAAACGAGTTCGCGGAAAGATTCTAGTCCCGTTTCCTCAGTCAGCAGTTTCTCGTAGGCCATTTGGCGTTGTTCGGGTGAGTCGGACTCATGATCAGCTTTGTTCCCATTGGCCACTACCGTAAGTTCACGAAGAGACTCCGATTCCACAAAGCCACGAGTGATCGTCACCCGTTTGTCTCCTACCAACATCTCCAACTCGATCTCCGCAATATCCCGGTGTTCGGGCAGCAACCGACCATCAAAATACTCCCGTGTGAATGTGCGAATGTCTCTGTAATAGTCATCCACCGACGAAAACTTTTGAGATGGCTTGGGCACTACGCCTGTCATGCCGTATCCGATTACCTGCAGAAAGGTCGATTTACCCAGCCCGTTGGCTCCGGCTAAACAAACGATTCCGTCATCGAAGTTGAATTCGATGCAATCCTTCAGCGAATAGAGCGAGAAATGGGTGAGCTTCACGCGCTGTAATATCGGGAAGTTAAGCTTACGAGTGGCGCCATTTGTTGAAGTCGGCATGGGTGATCCAGTCAATTACTGCTTCGTAGGTCATTGCCAACCGCAAAACTGGGCAAATGATCCTAATTAACAAGCAAACACGGCATCATTGTAATCAGAGGTAGAGACAACTGCGAGAGAATGTTTAGGAAGAAGACGGACCGTCGCTGCCTTTATGCGGTTATCCCGTCTTTTTCAAAGTTATTGCTTCACCGCCAGGCAATTCCGAAGTCTGTTGATTGAGATATCCCAAGAATGACACGAGTTAGTACAGATCGGCCAGATATGCGTTATTGGGCACGCTGCCGCTTTCCGCGAACATCAGTGGGGTCTTAGCCCGAAACACCGGCGGGGGCGCCGGTGCCACACGTGCATGGGCGCCACCCGCATCCGTTTCGAGACTTGTATCGGGCATGACTTTAGAAGGACGGAGCAACGCGACGGACTGCGTAGTCGTGCCGTTAAGCGCGGAACAAATCCCTCCCATTCTGCCCTGAGCGTAGTCGAATGGGCTGGAGCGCAGCCCGCAGAGCGGGAGCAGCGACATGAACCCAAAGACACGTTCCTTATTGCTTTCTCGCTTTCTCCCCCACGACGATTTTCAATGAGGCGGCGTTTGGCAGGGGCTAAAGCCCGATTCTATCTGCGCCCTTTGCGGCACGGCTGAAGCCAGCGGCCTGATACAAACCGCCGTCCAAGACATTTTACTTGCGAGGCGCCGTGAGCCTTACAAGCTCTAGAATACTCGGCAACATAAATGTTCGAGCGATATACACCGTCGGCCAGACGGGCGATATTTTATGCCCGTGCGATCACGCTCCTGTCCGAGCGCGCGGAGATCACTTCCGTAGATCTGCTGGGAGGCTTGTTGTTCAGCGAAGAGTCCCGGGTGCAGACCATCTTCCAGCTACGAGAGCGCTTTCCTGTCTACAGTGGCTGTCCGTATAAACATTCGACTCTGCCCGAGGTGCCCACTGGACCACCGCTTGCCAATGATTCCAAACATGCCCTGGCCGAGGCCGCCTGGGAAGCGACACGATTGGGAGACTACTGGATCGACAACGAGCATTTACTCCTGGGAATCATGCGCGCGCGGTCTTGCGTGGCATCAGCGTACCTGGCGAGAACTGGGCTAACTCTGAATGCTGCCCGTAAAGCGATTAAAGACAGCAAGCCCTCCCGTCCGGACTACGGGCCTGTGCCACTCCAGTGGCGGATCAAGCTCCGGTTGTTCAGGCTGATGTGACTTACCGCGCTTTGTGTCAGGGCATGACTTTAGAAGGACGGAGCAACGCGACGGACTGCGTAGTCGTGCCGTTAAGCGCGGAACAAATCCCTCCCATTCTGCCCTGAGCGTAGTCGAATGGGCCGGAGTGTATCCCGCAAAGCGAGAGCAGCGCCTTATCGCTTTCTCACAGGTTCCGAAACCCGCGATATCTGGCAAATAAAGTGACGTGCTGGTGAAACGTTTTGGCCCTGTCCAGCACTAATCCATAGACTCAAAGCCAAGATGGGAATCCTGGCCAAGTTAGTTAAAGAGTTGGAGGCTATTCAATGCGCTACAAAATCCTGATCCTGATAACCGCTCTACTTCTTACGGCGTGTAACACTGGGCCGGTCCAGAACAACAACCCGAATCCACCCTCCACTGGATGGGCCCTTTTGGATTCGGCGACCGGTACGACCCAGAATGTGGCGGGCGGGAACGGTGCTACGGTATTCGTCAACCCAGGCGACCAGTACATGGTGGTCTTTCAAGCGAACAGCTCGAGTGGGATCAAGACCATCACTCTGAGTGGAGCGGGCAGCGTTATCTGCCATAACAATCAGCTTCCCTTCAACGAAGCCAACCCATTCAAGTACAACATCCCGCCTGCGGTCATTAACCTTCCCCTTCAGCCCAACCAGCAGGCTTTTACTCAGGCGTCTAATCCTTTCTTGTTTGTCTGGAGCAAGATACCTCCGTCGCCTCCCAATAACCCCGGCATCAACGGGCCGGCGTTAGCTGCATTCACGCAATGCGGAGGCCAAGTCCCGCTGCTGGGAACCACCACCTACACGGGGCAGGCAACCACTTATTCCGGGATTTCGAGCGCTCCCGCAGCTCTGAATGTAACCACTTGCTTTAAAGGAGTGAACCCCGACTTTACTTGCCCGCAATAGGACCGGTGGCGTTGTCACTTTGGATAATTGATCTCACAGGCAAGAGTGCCTGTACCACACAAGCATGGGAGCACTGAAGAAGCTCTAGAACAATCGCAGTTGCGACTTCAATCGTCCAAACGTCCCGATGTTGGCTAACGTAAATGAGAACAGATACTGGTTTTCATTACGTACCGATCCCAAGGCGAAGCGGCGGTATTCGAAGCTGATACCGCAGCAGTCCCAGTTGTAGGCGGCTTGCGCGGCGGAATATTGTACGAAGTGGAAAGTTGAATCAAAGCCTATGCTGGCGGCGGCGCTTATCCCTCGTTTGCTGGGACTGCCGTAGCCCAGCAGCGCCCGGAACTGATTGAACTTGAGAGGCACGCACGAAGTTGTGACGACTCCGGGGACGCATGGTGGAAGGATCAAGCCCGTGGTGGGGTCTTTGACGATCTCGCCGGGCGTTTGCAGATACGCGTGGCTGCCTTCCACGAAAAAGTTTTTTACGTGAAATCTGGTATAGAAAGTGCTGGCGTTGATGCGGCCCTTTTTGGAATCGTAGTCGAGTTCCCACTCCAGGTCGCTATTGTGCGTGGTGTTCACGCGCAGGCGCGAGACTAACGGAGAGAAGCGGCGCGGCTCCGTGAGGAAGGCGATACCGGCGAAGTCCACCGTTGTCGCCAGAACGTTGCGTCGGCCATTCACCAATGACGCCCCAAAGTCTGGATCAAAAAAATACTTCTGCTTCAGTTCCCAGGAAATAAACTCATTCGCCCCGGCGGGAGTACAGCCGGAAGGCGCTGCTTCTGAGTTGGCTCCGGCAGCTTTACTCGTATCTGCTTCCGTTTCTGCTTCGTCCTTACAGTCAGTTCGCTTCAGGTAGATGCGCTGGGTCATGCCGTATTCCAATTCGTTGGTGTTGCTGAGAATGTCGCGGAAATCAAAGCGGATGACATTGGCAAAGCCGTTCACGCCGTTGGTGTTGCGGTAGACGACCTTCGTCTCGATGGTGTGTTTGACTTTTCTTCCGGCCACCGTGTGGTCGAACACGCGGGCGATGGTTGGCGGGCGCAACTCGATCGTCGCTTCTATCGCCTGGCGGTTGAGAAATTCCTGGATAGGCGTTCTCACACCGGCCTGCACGACCTGCTCGCCTGAATAAAAAGTGTTGCGTAGTCCTACGTCGGGGCGGAAAGTCCATCCGTGAAAAAAGACCGGCAACGACAAGTCCGGCTGGACATCAATGCGGCCCACCAGGTTCGGCGTGTCAAATCCCGGTTCGCTGCGCCGCAAGCCCTCGAGGGCCACGTCAAAGGACCAGTACAGCGGCGAATACGCGATCTGCTGGTCCACACTCGAGAATTCGAACCCGGGGGCGTGCAGAATCGAGACTACGTCGTTCTTGGTGGTGCTTTGAAAATTCTGGTAACGCGCGCCGTAGGCGTTGAGCGAGAAGCCTTCAATGGTCTTGGACAGAAATGCGACCGACTTGACCTCGGAATCGACTGCCTGGGAAAAGTTTGGAGTGAACGCCTCGCGAAAGACCAGCGAGCTCAAATAGTTGAGTGATGCCACGCCGCGAAAGTCTCCGGGGAAAATTGCTTCGGCATTCAGCTTTACGTCCTGGCCACCCTGGCCTTCGCGGTCAATCACGCCGAAATAATTCAGAGAGAGCGATGACTTCTCACTGGGCCGGGCGCGAAATTCGTCATGCAATGCCCAGCCGCGTTTGGAAAAATACTCGGCGCCTACGGTGGCGTCCATGCTGCGATTGATGGCCCAATAGAACGAGTCGCCAACAAAAACGCCTTTGCTCGACGACGTGCCGATGCTCGGCACCAGGAAGCCGGTCTGGCGTCCGAGTTGCTCCACCGGCGGCGCGGCAAATGGAAGATAGAGCAGCGGCACACCCTTCAGACGAAACGTGGCGTTGTAGAGCCGGGCCGAGTTTCCGATCTCCAGAACGATTCGCTCGGCGCGAAAAATCCATTTGGGATGCGGCATCTCGCAGGAAGTCACCGACCCGTGATGGACCACGTAAGTGTCGGTGCCGGTCTGTTCGATCATGGTTCCGGCAAACGCCAGCGGACTGGAAGACGTCAGCGCGACATTACGGCCTTTGAAGCGAGCGCCCGTGGTTCCGGTTACGTCGTAAAACTTTCCTGTCCGTGTGCGGACGTTGTACGTCCCATGCGTGGCGACGATATGCGTATCGCGCGGGCCGCCGTCGAGCGCAACGTTGCCTGTGGTTACGGTCTCGCCGGTGGCCGAGTTGTAGACGATGGTATCGGCGTGCAGCGTGTAATCCCGGAATGTGATGGCGACGTTGCCGCGCAGGGTGTAGGTGTCCCCGACCCTTTCCAACTCATTAAAACTCGCGCTGACCGGCTCGCCTTCCGTGGCGCTGAAATTGAATTTGGTGCGCGCCTGATCAGGGGTTGAAGCGGTTTTCTGCGTCGTCGGGGCCTGGGGAAGCGCCTGACTGATAACTAGCGGTATCCCCGGAAACAAGTGACAAACCAGGGTGGCCGTGATAACAAACTTAAGATGGCAACGCATTTGTAATTAGACCGGACTGTGGGAAGTTAACACGCCGGTTTTCGAAAGGCAAAGTTTCAATTCTATGGAGATGCCGTTTTCCAGACTCTGGCGAGCTCGCAACGTGACTATGGCATGCCCTGTTTGCGGTAAATCGTCCTCTTGCGTGCATGAGAAAGCACGCGGAACACAGCGCGCCGAGACGGGCGTTGGCGGTAGCCTTACGGCTGTCAGCGACCAGAAATTTGCGCCGTCTTTGCCTTTGCCGCGCCCCGCTGTTGGCGTCCAAGCCGCCGACCGTCATGACGAAGCCTGGCGGCAGGAAGTTGTCTCGCGTGTACGACAGCACCGGGCCAAGCGTCATCGCTATGATCCGACTGCGACCATGAGCCTGGACTTTCCGCCGGATGAAGTCCCTGCGGTGCTTCTGCGGTCTGAACCCGCTGCGCCTCAGTTGACCGTTGTGCGTCCCGAGCCGCCGAAGCTGATACAGTTCCCGCGATCACTGGCGGCGGAGTCGACCGCTTCTTCAGCTTCTTCGTCTTCTTTGTCTAGAGGCGCGCTATTGATTGACGAGCTGGAGCTGGCCGCGCCGGTTTTGGACACGCCACGAATTCTCTACGCGCACGAGCCGGAGCAGATGGACCTGCTTTCGTCGTTCGCCGACATTCAACTGGAAGCGGAAGAACCCAGGTCTCACGAAGCGATGGAGTTGCCACCACAAGCTGCGGCGCTGCGTCCGCGTATGTTTGCTGGCCTGGTGGATTCGGGAATCGTGCTCGCTGGCAGCGTGCTCTTTGCCCTGATTTTTCTGATGTTTGCCGGAATGCCTGCGCAACGCAATCTTGCACTGCTTTCGGCAGCGGTTGCGGGCGGCTGCCTGTGGTTGGTGTTTCAATGCGTCTTTCTGGTCTACGGACAGGCCACGCCCGGCATGCGCATGGCTGAACTTGAACTCTGCACCTTTGCCGGAGAGCCGGCCTCGATGGTCGCGCGCACTGGCCGTGCACTGGCGAGTACGCTCTCGGCTGTCTCGCTGGGACTGGGATTTGCCTGGGCGCTGGTGGACGAGGACACGCTCGGCTGGCATGATCGTATGACGCAGACGCATCTGCGGAAAGCAAATAGCAAATAGCAATTGGCCAAACATCTGATCCTCTGTGCTCTATGAAGCTGCGTCCACTTCGCCAGGATTTTACTTTTCCGAAGAACTACGAAATCCGGGTACTGGAGAGCTATGGCCTGGTGAATCCTCTGGAGACGTTCCACCAGTTTCCCGCGGAGCTGGAAGAGAGCGACCGCACTGGTTCTTACTTGCGTGTTGTGCCGAAGCAGGGAAATGCGTGGATCGGCTTTTTCTCGCTTGGCTTTGATTCCGACCAGGTCGTCAACGCTATCTACNNCTTGTCCGAATGCCGACTCACTGTGCGTGGTCGCCGGTGGCTACGGATATGTCGTCAACGCGTCCGACCCAGCGCAGTGGATGCGCGTGGAGCAGCAGCCAGTCGTGGACGTAAGAGCGCTTCCAGAACAGAAGCTACTGTTGTTCGTCGGGTTTCACACCATCAGCGCGTTTGGTCCGGCAGGCTTGCTGTGGACCACAGAGCGGCTTTCCTGGGAAGGCCTTTCGATCTCGCGGATCGACCAAGCCACGCTGTACGGACAAGGCTGGGACGCAATAGCCGACAAAGAAGCGCCATTTGAAGTTGATCTGGCCACGGGAAAACACACCGGCGGAGCCAGACCAAACAAGATCGGGTGATCGCCGTGATCG
>PLJN01000033.1 GCA_003140235.1 Acidobacteriaceae bacterium | reverse complement strand
CCGCCAAGCTTTTCTACGATGCGATAATGAGAGACGGTTTGGCCGATCATTTAGAACATCCGCGAGTCGAGAATCGTAGCTTGCAGCGCACTGCAAGTCAACGACACCGGGTGTTCGGTAGTGGCTCAGTTTGAAATCATAGCGGTTCGCATTGATGTTGAAGCTCGGCATTTTCTACCGCTGCCTGGTCAGCTGATTCTATGACCATCGTGGCGCATTCGAGGCATACAACGTGGACTACGCCCTCGCTGTCTGTGATTTCATTGAACTTAAATTCATCTGGAATACGATCTCGTTGGTCCGCCCGCGCGCCGGGGGCCAGAATCTCAGCATAGATTTGGGCTAGCTGCTTGTTGCTCAGTTGTTCGTCAGCCCGTTTTTCGTAGACTGCTCCCGCAATTAGCTCATAAGGCTGACGTGTGGGGTTTGGGCAGATAACCACCATTCGCCAGCATTTCCTGTTCCTAGACCGCTGACCTTCAGGAGCCCAATCGTATTTCCATATCTTGCCGTGACATTGGGGATATTTCTTCCCCATTCCGTCCTGCACGACCCTGTTACAGCTCGTATGCTCATTCTCAATTTTGGCTTTGGCTTGTTCAATGCCCTGCTGGAAAGATGGATCTTCGGCGCACCGTTTAACGGTTTTGAGAAAGTAGGGGTGGTTGAAGTCCAACGTGCATTTCGCCAACTCCAATTCACCTCTGCTGAACCGTTTCCCTTTTAATGTGCCGGGACGGCAGCTTGGGCCATAATATTGTCCGCGATAGTTGCTAGAAGAGAAGTGCAGGTGCTGTCGGCAGCAACCCTGTACGACTCGGCGAAATTATCAACATGTGCCGCCATTTCAGCGATCGCGTCTAGCTTCGGACGCCATTCGTCAGCATACTTTGGGATTTCGTTTGCTGAATCGACGACTGAATATGTGGTCGCCGTGAGATTATTCAAATCGGTGTAAAGCTTAATGAAATCCTCGGCCAAGAAGTTCTCCGTATCCAGCCCTTGCAGGTGTCCAACGAGATTCCGCTGTGAACCCATTAGCTTATCGAAGCACACGTCAACCCGCCATGCCGCCCATAGCTCCTTGATCGACACAACGATGCCAGACCGAAGAGAGGACTCAGCAATGTCCAAACACTGCACCTGAGTTCTTGCGGCATCGACCGTGACACTTGCGCTTAACTCGCGAATTGGAAGCGCCATTGCAGCCATTTTGTTAACCTTCATTTCCTCAACAAGACTTACAAAAACCTGGTGTATCCGTTACTGGGCTACCGACTTCTTCCAGCGTGCCCGGCTCGCCTTTTTAGCGATTTCAACTCTGCGTTCTCGGCTAATTGATTTAGCACGTGAGGGACCGCCGATCAGGCCCCCCTTACTGGAGGCTGCTTTCTTGGCATCGGAGGTAGGCACATCCCCACGAGTGGCTTCCTGCACCACCCGAAACGCCCTTACGTTTAGGTCCATTTTTCGTGTCCCTTGCTTAGTTAGACGTTAGTTGAGGCCCAAAAGTTGCGATTTCCGGCTCCATTTGTCAACAGAAAACAGACACGGTATTTGGGGGAATTGCTCTGTCACAATATTGTGACAGAGCAAAATTAGCATAGTCAAGAGCAAAACCCCAAACAAATCGAAAAAAATGCTTGACTATTTTTGTTTGCTCAAGCATAATGCTCAGTATGAACACATTGCAAAAAGCCGACCGTATTCGAGTTCTGGCTGCTCTGGTTGAGGGCAATAGCATTCGTTCCACGTCCCGCATGACAGGCGTAGCTCGCAACACTGTCACTAAATTGCTGGTCGATATCGGTCTTGCTTGTATGAAGTTCCATGATGAAAATGTCCGCAATGTTCGAGTGCGCCGTCTCCAGTGCGACGAGATATGGTCTTATATCGGCGCAAAAGCGAAAAACGTTAGCGCCGAAAAGAAGGAAATTGGTTGGGGTGACGTTTGGACTTGGGTCGGAATTGATGCTGATACCAAGCTCGTGGTCAGCTATCTCGTTGGCGGACGAGGAGCCGATTGGGCAATGGATTTCATGCAAGATACTGCTAGCCGAATCAAAGGCCGCGTCCAGATAACCACTGACGGACATAAGGCCTACCTCGAAGCAGTGGAAGGCGCATTCGGAATGGATTGCGACTATGCCCAATTGCATAAGATTTACGGTGCTTCGCTCGAAAATGAAGCGCGGTACTCTCCCGCTGTATGTATCGGCTGTGACATGAAAACAGTAAGTGGTAATCCCGACCCCAAGCATGTGTCCACCAGCTATGTGGAACGCCAGAACTTGACCATGAGAATGGGAATGCGTCGCTTCACGCGCCTGACAAACGGATTCAGCAAGAAAATTGAAAACCACGCTCATGCCGTAGCTCTTCATTTCATGTATTGCAATTTCGTCCGCATCCACCAAACACTCCGCGTCACGCCAGCCATGGAATCTGGCCTGACCAATCATGCCTGGACGCTTGACGATCTGGTGGCCTTGATTTCAAACTGAGCCACTACCGGGTGTTCCGGCTCTTAGAGTTCCACGCTTGCGGCCGGGGCCCAAGTCTCCACCGCGGAATTATTTCTTCAACTCCGCGGGCCAGTTGGTGACTAACTGGAGCGGGGTCTGGACGGCTTCTTCGGCGTGGTTCACCAGCAGGCGCTTGCCATCGGAGGTGACGTCGAACGATATGCCGGTGCCCGGCTGCGCGGCGTGGAATAGGCGCTGGGCCGTGCCGACGTCGAGCTCCGTTCCTTTCGGGACCACTGGGCAGACGAGAATATCGTCCGTAAGACCCCTGTAGAACACTTCTTTGCTGTCTCCACTCCATACCGGATAAGCTCCGCCATTGGACGATATTCTCCATTTACCTTTTCCCTCCGGAAAACTCGTGACGTAAATTTCGCTCTGTCCGGATTCGTCGGAATCATAGGCTACCCAGTGGCCGTCAGGAGAAATTCGATAAGTATAGAGCTTGGATTTCGGCGAAGGCGGCTTTACGATTTCAAGCGGCTGTCCGTCTCCGGTAGCGGGCAGTATCCAAAGGGAAACCATTGGTTGGCCCTGGCAGCAAAGATAGGTCAGATATTTTCCATCGGGCGACCAGCCTGGCAAGACGTAGGCGGTCGGCTTTGCAGATAGTGTCTTCTCGGCGCCACTGCCGTCCGCGGCTTTGGAGCGGATGTCGAAGCTGCCGCCGCCTGTGGTGACTTGCAGCGCGAACAGGAGCGTCTTGCCATCTGGAGACCAGGCGGGTTCCTGGGCCACCTGCTCGTCGAAAGTGATGCGCGTCCTGCTTTTGCGGGCGAGGTCGAGAGTCCAAATGCCATCACCGCTGGCAAATGCAACCCGCTTGTTGTCCGGAGAGAGACGGACATCGCGCACACCCAGCAGGGCACGTGTGTTAGTAATCGTGGCCTCATAAGGATCGTAGTCCGCCAGCGTTTTGCCCGAACGGTCGAATAGTACGAGGTGGCTCTTTGCCGAGTCAGCACTGCCAAGCTGGTAGACCATCACCCCATTCTGGGAAACGGCGAAAATGCTCCGCCACACGCCGACGTCGTCGCGCAAGTTGTTCACCAGCTGAGTCGGCGTACCTGAGAGGGAGCCGGCTTGCGGATCGAAAGGCTGCGCCACCAGCGCCGCGGCGGCGCGATAGAGGAGATAACCCGATGCGTACTGCGCCGCCGAATCCGTCGCTATGACCAGATGAGTGTCCGTGCTGTCGACAGACCCGAAGTAGATTCCGTTCTGTTTGGGATCGCCTCCGGCATGGCTGGTTGCCAGAAAAATAAAATGTTTGCCGTCGGGCAGGAACCACGGCCAGCGATGGGTGGAATGCCTGGTTCCATCGAGCGCCGTTGCCGGGACCGCTGTGCCACCCCCCTGCGCGCTTACCTTTAGCAGAGCGGTTTGAATATCCGGGGCGAACACGATCACGTCGTTGGCGCCCCAGCTTCCGCCGCGAGGGTTGGGAGCATCGGCTACGGCCACAGCCGGACCGCCAGTGGCGGGGATCTTCATCAACTTACCACCGGCAAAGAAACCGACGTAGTGTCCATCCGGCGACCAGAAAGGATGCGAAGCACCCGCAGTGCCGTCGAGTGCTCGCGCCGAGTCACCGCTCAGCGAGCGGACGAACACCAGCTTAGTCTCACCGGAATGAGCGACAAAGGCGATCTTATCGCCTTGTGGAGAGAGCACGGGCATGCCGCCGGCGTCTCCTGTAGTGTCCATGGAAAATTTGTCGGGTGCAGGGATTTCGGCATGGATCGACAGCTGTGTTTCGGAGGATTTTGCCCAGCGGTATCCGGCGAAACCGGCGAGCGCGACGAGGCCGAGCAGAAGAGCGCCCAGCCCGACGGTCCATGACTTACTGAGTTGCGCAGACGGCTTTGCGGATTCGGTCGGTGCGGCATCCGCTATCCAGCGCAGATCCATAGCGATGTCGTGCGCGGATTGGAAGCGGTCGGCGGGATCCTTGGCGAGGCACGCACGAACTAGGAGATCGAGCATAGGCGGGGCGAGCGGCTGGCTGGCAGTGATGGGCTCCGGATCTTTTTCCAGAATCGCGGTGAATACGCTGAGTTGCGATTTCCCTTCGAAAGCGCGGCATCCGGTGATCATTTCGTAGAGAACGCATCCGAAACTGAAGAGGTCGCTGCGCGCGTCGGCTTCCGCACCTTGCAGAATCTCCGGGGCCAGATATTGAAAGGTCCCGACGATGGAACCCTTCTGCGTGAGCGGCGACGTAACCGAGGTGAGCGACGCAAGACTCATCGTCGGAGTGGAAGGAGTGAGCGGGCTGATGGCCTTCGGGGCAATCGACAACTCCGGTTTTGCCAATCCGAAGTCCATCAGCTTTGCGCCCGCTTTGGTCAGCATAATGTTCGCCGGCTTCAGGTCGCGATGGATAATGCCCTGCTGATGCGCCTTTTCCAGAGCTTGTGCGATTTCCGTTGCAATCTTCAGAACCTGATCAAGCGGTAGCGGGCCTTTCTCCAGGCGCTCGGCGAGGGTTTGGCCTTCGAGATATTCCATGACCAGAAAGTTGGTGCCGTCTTGCGAACCGATGTCATAGAGCTGGCAGATGTGCGGATGGTTCAGCGAAGAAATGGCCCTGGCCTCGCGCTCCATGCGCTGTTTCAATTCCGGGTCAGAGGAAAGATGCGAAGGCAAAACCTTGATGGCGACGGTGCGGTCAAGGCGGGTGTCTCTGGCGCGATAGACTTCTCCCATGCCGCCCGCGCCGAGAGGAGATTGAATTTCATAGGGGCCGAGTTTCGTGCCAGGAGTAAGCGCCATCAGTGAGCGTGATTATACCTGTGTTGTGCGTTGCAGGATGCGAGGATGCTGGATACCTGGTCGTCAAATTATGTCAGGGCAGCAAGTCAAAGTCCTGCCCGAGGCTTTTGCCGCGGCGAGAAAGGGGAGGGGAGGGCCGCCTGCCGGAGTAAAATATCCCAGCCATGACCAAGCAACCGGCCCAGCAGACTAAACCCTTCGAATCTGTCGATGGCGATTACGCCGCCGCGCTCAACGCCTCGCTTGGCGGCTGGAACGCCGCCATGGGTCTCCGCTTTCTACGGGCCACCGGCGAGGAAGTGGTGGCTGAGTTGGAGATCGGTCCCACTCATCGCCAGCCGTACGGCATCGTGCACGGCGGTGTGCACTGCGGGGTCATTGAAACCGTCTGTTCAACCGGTGCCGCGCTCGCGGCCTTGCCCAGAGGACAATCCGTGGTGGGATTGGAGAACCACACGTCATTCCTGAACGCCATGCGTGAAGGAAAGTTGCTGGTTACAGCGCGCCCGCTCATGCGCGGACGCCGCACCCAGGTCTGGGAAGCCTCGGTCGCCGGTCCCGACGGCCGGACCGTCGCAACCGGCCGCGTACGTTTTCTCGCGCTCGAAGCGGACACATCGCTGGCCGGCGAGACGGTCAGGATAAAGTCAAAAATCGGTGGGTGACTAGGTAGAATGGGAAAGCGAAGGCCTCAGGATGAAGATGAATCGATTCAGATTCGCTCATGCAGTTGCGCTGTTGCTTTGGTTTTCTTTGAACGCCGCCCGTGCGCAAGATAGCGGTCAGTCCTCCTCCACCTCGCAGGCCCCAACCCTCACGACGCGCTCGAATCTGGTGCTCGTGCCGGTGCTGGTGAAAAACAAGGCCGGCAAGCCTGTCTTCTCGCTCACCGCTGATGATTTCATCCTGACGGACAACGGTGTTCCGCAGCCGGTGCGGCTGGAGGCCGATACTGATTCGCAGCCCCTGGCGCTGGCCATCATTGTGCAAACCGGAGGCCATGGCGCGTGGCACCTGCCTCACTACAGCAGCCTTGGGGCGCTGCTGGATATGGTGATTGGCGGCGTGCCGCATCGCGTGGCGGTGATCGGTTTTGACAGCGCACCTCGCCTCGCACAGGACTTCACCACCAATACGGATGCGGCGTCCAGGACGATGGCCACCCTTCAACAGGGTGATCCGGGCGCGGCCATCCTGGACGCGCTCAAGTTCGGCATTGATCTGCTGCGCAAGCAGCCGCCGGAGTATCGCCGCGCCGTGCTGCTCTTGAGCGAGACCGTCGACGTCGGTAGCCAAATGAGCCTGGAAGATGCTGTTCGTGCAGTCGAAGACACGAATACCTCAATTTATAGCTTCGGTTTTTCAACCACGCGAGCGGAGGTGAACCACGAGACGGGGAAGCTGCCTTCGCCGGGAGGAACCGCTTACTCGAACGAACCCTACGCGCCGGGTGGCTGTATGAGCCGCGACCCAAACGCCGATCCGGACGCGCACGGCAATCGCAGCGTTCAGGCACTGGACTGCGCAAGTGATCTGCTGCCACCGTTGCGACTGGCGCGAATGGCGTTCCTCACAGCAAGAGACGGCTTCAAACGCAATGTGCCCAAGTCCGTGGCGCAACTGACGCGTGGCGAGTACTTCGCCTTCAAGGACAGACCAACGCTCGCCCGGCACCTGCTGACCATCGCGAACGATGTGCCGAACTACTACGTCCTGAGCTTCCGTCCGCAGTCGCCACACCCCGGGCCCCATGCGCTGGAAGTGAAGGTCAAACACAAACCGGAGTACGAAGTGAGGGCGCGTAAGGGATACTGGGTGGATACTGGGACGCACGCAAACGATAAATAGCGCTGCTAAGCCGAGTGCCCGGTTTTCGATTTGAGGACCCTATGCAATCATTTTTCTCTTTAGATGAACTGCTGCGCCAGCGGCTTGCTGCCGACCAGCGTTATCTTGAATTCCTGCGCGTACCCGCCCTGAGCTGCGGTTTGTATGTGCTGGCCGCGGACGCGATGGACCCGCAAAAACCCCATACGGAAGACGAAGTTTATTACGTGATTCGCGGAGCGGCGCGCATGATGCTTGGCGGAGAAGACCGTCCGGTTGCCCCCGGCGATGTAATTTTTGTGAGCGCGCGACAGGAGCACCGGTTCCACAGCATTACCGAGGAACTGGTTCTGCTGGTGATGTTCGCGCCGGAAGAAAGCAGTTAGCAGTTAGCAATTAGCCAAACCCAAAAAAACCTCTTCACCACAGAGGACACAGAGGAAAGCTGGGATTCACTCTTTCCTTCTCTCCTCCGTGTCCTCTGTGGTAACGGCCTTTTGGTTGCGGGCCTGGTTGCACAGGCGCGAATTTCAGCCGATAATACCCGCCATTATTAGAGAAGAACTGTTGCGCGCGGCGCTGGCCAACCGCAGACTGGGAGCGAACATGATCACGCGACGTGATGCGCTGAAGCTGTGTGCCGGGGCGTCGGCATTTGCCGTCAGCCGTTTTGCTGTGGCGCGTTATGCCGCTGCGCCGGGCGGTCCGGCGTGGAGAGTGACCGGGCCGGACGCGCCGGCATTGGCCGCGTTTGATGAGCGCGCGCGTGAATTCATGCATGCCGCGGGGGTGAGCGCGGGGCAGCTTGCCGTCTCGCTTCGGGGCAGACTGGTGTTCAATCACGCTTACACCAACGGCGCGGAACATCCTACGGTCGAGACAACCAATCTTTTCCGCATCGCGAGTTGCAGCAAGCTTTTTACCTGCGCGGCGATTGAGACCCTGCGCGCCAGCGGCCAGCTCGATATGAAGACTCGCGTATTCCCGCTGCTCGATATCCACGCTCCCGGAGTGCCGGGGCAGCGGCCGCCGCAGCACATTAACGACATCACCGTGCAAAACCTGGTGGACCATTCCGGCGGCTGGAACGATCACGGCGCATTCACCGCCAAGAATGGGCAGAAGATTCCCAGCTCAAACTGGGACCCGGTTTTCGGGATCCGCAAGATTGCCCAGGAACTTCGGCTTTCCGGCCTGCCGACAAAAATGGACATGGCCCGCTACATGTACGGCCAGCCTTTGCAGTTTGCCCCGGGCACACAAAACTTTGACACGACCAGCGGGAACTCGTATTCGAACATCGGATACATGCTGCTAGGGCTGGTCGTGGAAAAGGTCTCAGGCAGGAGTTACATCGAATTCGTGCGCGCCGTGCCGCTGGCCCACGACGGCACGTCTGACGTTTATCTGGCACACACGGCTGCGCGTGAGCGGATGCCCCGGGAAGTTTGGTACGAAGACGGCGGTACCGGGCCCAGCGCGTTGTTTCCTTTCAAAGACGTGATCGTCCCCAATCCCTACGGCGGTGAAGGTTACGTAACGGAATTAATGGACAGTGGAGGCGGCCTCGCCACAACGGCGGGCACGCTGGCGCGCTTCATCGGACAGCATGCCACCTGGGGATTGGGCGGACGCGCTCCAGGCGCGGAGCGCAGTGGCAGCATGGCCGGAACAAGTTCCTATGCCATGTCGCGTCCCAATGGCGTGGACTGTGCGTTCATCTTCAATACACGAAATTTCAAAGACGCGCATGCTTACGAAAACTTCACCAACAACGTCAGAAAGCTGTGCGACAGCCAGCATTTTGCGTGAAGTCGAAGGCGGCCTTTCGCGCCCAACACAGCCGAGGGCGGCTGTGCCAAACAGGCATGGTAGCGTCTGCCCTGTTTCACTTCAATTGATCCGCACAATCTTGCATCGTATGGTCCTGTTCCAGCGATTTGCGGTCATCTGGTGTATGTCGTCAGTGAGAACGCTGAAGATGATCTCGCGCTCACGCCCACCTGCGCGGAGTTGTTGCCACGCGGGAAAGCTTTTCAGGCTCGTCCATTCGACGCGAACCGCGTAATACGCAGCATCCGCACGGGATTGGCCAGAGACAAACCGCCGCGCCCGTCGCCATTCACGGCGGCCACGTAGGTTCTGCCCGCTTGCAGTTCTCCCTGATATGGCACCGTGATATGAGAAACACTTTCAAAGGTGACGATGTCGAAGCGGTACCGGGACGACGCGAAATCCCTGCGCGACGCATTTCGTAGAATGCCGACCACGGTCACGCTGGCCCGGTTGCCATATTCGCGCGAATGAATAAGGTCGATACTTTTATCGCGAAGGGCCTGTTGCGCCGTGTCGCCGGCAACGTAACCCACTCCGATCTGATCATCGTAGCTCAGCTTGCACCCGGCATCGGACAGATATTGCCCTTCCGTTGCCTGCCCGAAGACCGCAGTGAGGCGTACCGGTTTATCGAAATACAATTCCGGGTGGTTCGCCATTTCACAGAAAGCAACGGTCGGAATAGTGTCCCCTGGGGACTGGACGATAGGTGGGCTGGGTTGATCTTTCACAGCGGACGCATGAGGAAACGATAGCAGCAGAAACACATTCAACAACGTTGCCAGGATCATCGTCAGACACCTTCGGTGCGAAGTTTAGCAGAACACAAAGCACAAAGCCGGACACCGGCGAGGGCGCCGGTGCCACACGAGTATGGTCAACAACGACCAGGTTAGTCACTTCCACAAAGCTTCTCGGGCGATCGTTGTTTTTCCAGCACCTGGCGGTCCGCCGAAGATGATCCGCATACAGATTTCACTTTGCCAGGAACTTCGCGAGCGGTTCCCAATAGTTTGCGTGCCATCCTTCGGCAAGGCTTTTCCCTGCTCCAGCGGGGAAACCGGTGTGATCAAGAATAAGTTTCGTGCTCGGGCCCTGGTCGGTGAGCGCGAACTTTGCAATCGAGAAGACGCCCGCAGGCCAGCTGCCCGTGCGCCAGGCCTCGACAATTCGTTCACTGGGCACCAGCTCGATATGCCGTCCGGAGATATAGCCGCCGAACAAGGAGAACGCTCCGCCCACTTCACGGCTGACTTCCACTGGCGCATTTCCGTAAGACATGCCGGCCGCACTGAGTTGGACGACCTGACTGAATTGCTTTGCATCGGTAAGCGCTTCGTAGACGCGCTTCCGGCTGGCTTGGAAAATCACTTCCTGATGAATGGCTTCACCGGCGTGAGAAACTTCGTCGGGTCCGGCCAAAGGCCCCCTGCGGGGGGCGCTCGATGCGAATGCCGTTCCGACCAGACCGAGCCCGGAGAAGAATGCTGCGAGCCCCAGGGAAAAATCTCTGCGATTGAAGGTAGTGGAAATCATTGGGCACCTTCCTCCTTTCTTCTTGTACAAAACTCAAGTATAGCTGGGCGATTCAACCGAACACCGGCGAGGGCGCCGGTGCGACACGGGTTTGGGCAACACGAAAAGCGTGTGGAATTTCCATCGATTCAGGCCCATTTCTTAAGTATTCCCGGACCACAGGCCTTTGTTATAATCTCCGCATGAAAACATGGATTGCTCGTCCCTTGTCCCTTCTACTGATTGTCTTCATAGTAACTACCCAAACCTGGGCCACCTGCGGTGGCGGCGGGGGCGGAGGCATGGGCGGCATGGGCGGCGGCTCGACTACCACCACCTATCCGGTGCCGTGGAAAGTCATACAGTCGGTTGCTTCGGCGCCGAAAGACGGCCTTTTGGTCTATTGGATGCCTGCGTCACAGAACGAGATTTCCAAATCCAGCCTGCTGAATTCGCGGATGCTCTCGATGTACGCTGCGCAGTGCGTGACCCTGGGAATCGCGGACGTGCACGGCGATATCGGGAAAAAATATGCGCCGGACGGCAAGGTGCCGGTACTGATTCTGGCAAATCCTGATGGCACCTTGGTGGGCAAACTCGAGAGCAAAGACGGCAAGCTCTTCGTGGACCAGGTGGAAAAGCTGGTGGAGACCGAATTCAAGAAACGTGACAGCGCCTTGAAAGAAAAGATGGAAGGCGCCAAGGCGAAGGCCAAGGCCGGTGACAATAAGGCTGCCATCCAGGAATTTCGCGCCATATACGACCAGAAATGCATGTTCCCCGGCCGCGCGAAAGAGGCAAGCAAGGAATTGAAGAAACTGGGCGTCAACGAAGTGACCGAGGTCCAAGACGGTCCGATCTTCGACGCGGTGATGAGCGCCAAGATTGAGCGCACTATGAACGCGGGTCTACGCGCCGAGAACGCCGCCAAGTATTCAGAAGCCGAGCGCCTGTACGAACTGGCCCACCAGATGGACCCCGCTGATCCGGTCCCGTTGCGCTACCTGGGCGAGGTCTATCGTCATCATCTGGGCGACTGGATCCGTGCACGGCAAACTTTCAACGCCATCCTAAGAATGCAGGCTGACCCGATGTCTCGCGCCGTGGCGTTGCACGGTCTGGGCAAAATGACCATTCACGAAGGCCAATTCAAAAAAGGCCTGGGACTGATGGAGCAGGCAGTTGCCGAGTATCCGCTGGCCCTGGCGTATCGCAACCTGGCTGTCTATTGGAACTCTGAAGGCGACAACGTAAAGGCCGATGGGCTCGCGCAGCAGGCGCTGGCGCTTGATCCGAACGATCCTTACAACGTGGTGTTTGCCGCCGTCTTCCGGGCCGCCAATGGACACACGGACGAAGCCCTGAAGATCGCCAGGGAGCATGAGAGCTTGCTGCCTGCGTCCTACAACCTGGCCGCCATTTACGCCCAGGCCGGACAAAAAGAGAAAGCACTCAGCCTGCTGAAGCGCCACTTCTATCAATACGAACGCAATCAGGCTGTCCGTAGTAAGGAAATGATGGAAGCGAGAGTGGACACGGTGTTTGCTTCACTCAAGACCGACGCGGCGTTCATCTCGCTCACCAGCGGGTCTGACGGCATGCTCGATGCCACCCGCGGCATGGGCGCACGTACTTCGGGCACCAACTAAGCAGCTCTTACCAAGAAACAAAGGGCACGGTGATCCGTGCCCTTTGTCTTTTGGGGAAGCAAGACCGAATACTGCGAACGAGTTTCCTAGGGTTGCGGGGACACGACCTTCACGGTCAAGCGGACATGGTAGCCCAATTCGATGTTCCGCTTCTGCGAAAGAATCAATATCCCCCGGCCTGGGTCGTTGGTATAGCGGTACTGACTAAGGATATCGTTGAGTCCTCCCCAATCACCCCAGCCGCAGAAGACGCGATCGCATCTGAACTCCCCGGGGTACTCAGCAGACACTTTCTCAATCACGCCGACAAAAGCAAGAGTCTCTCCTTGCTTCACCTGGATCTGGTCAAAGACAATCCGTAAGCGCGCTTCGGGGTGGGCTCTATCGCGTTTCTGGACTTCTGTGACGCGGCCAAGCACTTTGGAGTCGAGAGGCACAAGGGTGGCGTCACCGGACACTACTTTCGTTACTGCGGCCGTGACTTCCTTATCTGCCTGGGATTTTTCCAAGTTGACGGGCGCCAGCAGCCTAACCTCAAGAACTGTACCGGGTGTTAGCCCGCCCGATGCAATTTGCGCTTCGGCGCCACCGACCAGCAGGCTCGTTGCCAAGGCGATGATCCAGCGGCGTTTCATGTTCTACTCTCAGTTAAATGAGAACACGTCGGCGGCAGCGAAGCCAGACAAAAAATCATAAGAAGCATGAAGAATAGTCATGCCAATATCTGGACCTAATCCCTGGCTAAAGCACTGTCACGTCCTTCACCATCCGCCGGGCAGCTTCGAGGCATGCGGCCATGGTCTCATCGTCCGTTTGCGCGCAACGGGTCAACTCAAGACGCTCCGCACTCCCGAAGCGCAGGCCCAAACACTTCTGGGAACGATATGTCACCGATGCTATATCGCTGATGTTTAAAGATGACGTGGTAGAAATCAGAATGGTATGTGGACGGCAGATTTTATCGAGTAGCGTAAAAATCTCGAGCTTGGATTCGAGTTCATCAGGGACGGATTCAATCACCAGATCAGCCTGACGGGCTGCTTGCTCCACGCTGGACGCGTACTCGATGCGGGCCAGGGCAACATCGGCCGCTGCCTGAAGCAACCCGCCTTCAGCAACGGATTGATCGAAGCTTCTGCGGATTTCAGATTCAGCACGACGGAGACTGGCGGGCAGGATGTCTTCGAGAATTACGCGATAGCCGCCCTGTGCTGCCAACCGGGTGAGAGCAAGTCCTGCGGCGCCGGCGCCGATCACAGCAATGGTCTGGATCTCCGCCATGCGGCTGCGACTAGCTCTTTTCCAGGGCTCTTAGCATGGCGTCGTAATTTGGCTCGGAATGGCGCATGTAGTCGGCGAGGCGTTTCTTTTCGTCGTCGGTCATGGCGTCAATGCCGATTTGAACGCGGCGTAGCGTGGCCGCAATGTCGTCCACGTAATTCATCATGCGTATGAGTTCGCCACTGACCACCATGTTTTTGCTCCTTGCGCGATTTATCTATTTTCGGCTTTTCCTGGGACTTAGTAAAGCGGACGACCAACGCTATGCGGCGAAATCTTCTGGCACTTGCCGCCGATCAGCTACCGGCACGACCGGTTGGCGATCACCGACCACCGAAAGCGCTCGCAGCTTATCGGCCAGGTCACTGCTCAGACTGCCCTCGGCGTAGCGCCAGCCCCAGTTGCCGTGGGTGCGAGAAGGAACGTTCATGCGCGCTTCGCTGCCCAGGCCCAGCACGTCTTGCAGCGGAACGATCGCCAGATTGGCCACGGAAGCCGACGCGGCGCGAATCATGGCCCACTCGATACCGTCATCAGCCACGCCAAGGTATACTGCGGCTGCACGCTTTTCTTCGACCGTGGCGCCGGTGGCCCACCATCCTACTGTTGTGTCGTTGTCATGCGTGCCGGTATAGACCACGCAATTGGGCGCGAAGTTGTGCGGCAAATATATGTGCGCGCCGGGATCGCTAAAGCCAAATTGCAGCACCTTCATTCCCGGAACACCCAGGCGCTGGCGCAACGCGTGGACTTCCGAAGTAATCATTCCCAGGTCTTCCGCGATGAATGGAAGGTCGCCCAGGCGGGCACGCAATACTTGAAAGAAATCGTCCTGCGGACCTTTTACCCACCGTCCGCGGATTGCGGTGGGCTCGGTTGCCGGAATCTCCCAGTAACTTTCGAATCCCCGGAAGTGGTCCAGCCGGATGAGGTCGTAGAGTCGCAGTGCCCAGGAGAGCCGCTGCACCCACCAGTCATAACCGTGGATTTGGCACACGTCCCAATGATACAGAGGATTGCCCCAGCGCTGGCCGGTCGCACTGAACGCGTCCGGAGGCACGCCCGCTACCACGGTGGGCTGCAGTTTCTCGTCCAGGTAAAACAACTCGGGGTTGCGCCATACGTCGACGCTGTCGTAGTTTACAAAGATGGCCACATCGCCAACGATCCTGGTTCCACGCTGGGCGCAGTAACTGCGCAGGGCCCGCCATTGTTCGAAGAACGCGAATTGAATCACGCGCTCCACCTCGAGTTCGCGCTGATACTCCATGCCAAAACGGCGCAGTCCCTCGGGCTCCCGCCGCGCCAGCTCGGTCGGCCACGCGCTCCAGGAGGTCCCGTCATGCGTTTGCCGCATCACGCTGAACAGGACAAAATCTTCCAGCCACCCGGCGTTTTCCTGTTTGAACGATTCGAAGCGGCGGCGATCTCCCTGGCCGGCTTCCAGAAAATTCTGCGCGGCTTGGTGCAGCAGCGGCAGCTTGTACGCTTTCGCCTGATCAAAATCAATGTTGCCGGAAACAGAAAGGCCGGACCCGCGACCTTTGGGAATCCAGCCGCGTTCGGCAAGTCGCTCCAGGCTGATGAGCAGCGGGTTCCCGGCAAATGCGGAGATCGCGGAATAGGGCGAGTTGCCCAGACCGGGAGGTGAAAGCGGCAGGACCTGCCAAATTCCCTGCTGCGCCTGGGCCAGAAAGTCGGCAAAGGCATACGCTTCAGGTCCAAGATCACCGATACCGCCGCGCGATGGCAGCGAGGTGGGATGGAGCAAAATTCCAGCGGAGCGTTGCAACAGCATAGTCGCTCAGAATACGGTCTTAGGTCCCGATCTTGGTCAGCTTGTCCATCTCGGTCTTGTTGATTTTCTTCTTGCCTTCTTTTTCCAGCCGGGTTTCCAGGTTAGAGATGAACAGTCCAATCGCCTGATCGCGCTTTCCGCTGATGATCTGGTCGCGGAGATGGTCTTTGTCTTTGGCAAATTGCGGGTCGGTGGGGGATGGGTCCTGCCTCTCCGTGATCGTCAGCACCATTCCGGCCGCAGGGAGGCTGATGGGGCCGCTGATCTCGCCCGGTTTCAGTGTAAAAGCTACGCTTGCCGGACCAGTCATGGAGCCGATGCCGTTGATCGTGGACGCCCGAGTGACCGGCTCGCTGGTCGCGACCGTGGCTCCAACTTCCTTCGCGGCCTTGCGCAGATCGTGTTCCGTATGGGCGCGGTCTGCGAGTTCCTGCACCTTCTGTTGTAGCAGCTTCCCGGCTTGGTCGGATTTGAAGTCCGTGGTCACCTTGTCGCGAATCTCATCCAGAGGAGGCGTTCGCGCGGGCTCAATCTTTGTCACTTCAAAAATCACCGTGCCCGTGGTAACCCGCACGGCTTGTGCGCCAGCGTCTTGCGTAGCGCTAAAAACTCCCTGCGTCAGTTCCCTCGACGGACCAATCCCGGGCAGCGCGTCCTTCGTTGTGATCGGATTGCTCTGCAACATCGGAGCATTGTATTTTGCCGCGGCCGCAGCCAGGCCTTTCGTTTTGGCGGTACTCTGGGCGTCGTTCACAATCTGCTGCAGCATTCCGGAGACGTTTTGCGCCCGGATACCAGTCTCGATCTGGTTCTTAAGGTCAGCCAGTGGCTGGACACCTGCGGCACGTTTGTCTTGGGTTTGAATGATGTGAAAGCCAAACTCGGTCTGCACCGGCTCGCTGATCTGGCCGTTGCTCTGTCCATATGCAGCCTTCTCATACTCAGCGACGAAGCCACCCTTGGGCATGAAATCAAGCTCTCCGCCTTTCGCGGCGCTGCCCGGATCATCGGAGTTCTTCTTCGCGAGTTCAGCGAAATCTGCTCCAGCCCTGAGCTGTTTGAGCAGGTTTTGCGCTTTGGTCCGCGCCGCTTCCACAGCCTTCGGATCCACTTTGCCCTCTGGCCCAGGCTTGGGGGTTGCCACAAGAATGTGGCGGGTCTTGATCCCTTCCGGCGTGCGGTACTGCTCCTGGTGCTCGTTGTAATACTTCTGCACTTCGTCCGGCGTGACCGTGACTTTGCTTTGCAGGGTCGCGTCGGGAATTACGAAGTAGCGAATCTGGCGCTTCTCTGGAATGCTATTCTGATAATTGGCCGCATGGGACACGAAGAAGGCTTTGAGTTCCGAGTCGGTGGGCTTGATGGTGTTCGCCACATCTTCCTGTTTCAGGATGGCATAGTCGAACTTAACTTTGGTGTTCTGCTCTTTGTAGACCTTCTCAACCTCCGCCGGAGTGGCGTCCACCGCGGCCTCGATCGTGCCCAGCAGCTTGCGGTCCAGCAAACGCATCTTCATTTGCTGCTCAAAGTCTTCCACGGAGGTGCCATTATCGGCCAGAAGTGCCACGTACTTTTCCTGGCCAATCCATTGCCCCCCAGGGAACAAAACGGGGCCGACCTGGCCGTTGCGCAGTTCGTCCCGCAATTCCTGGTCAGAGACCGTCAGACCCAGGCGACCCGCTTCATAACGGAGCTCGGCTTCCTGGATGAGCTGCTGCGATGCCGCGCGTATGGCTTGCGGCACCATGAAACTACGGTATTGCTCCGGTATGTTTTGCTGCTTCAACAAATTATTCGCCAGCTTCGTGACTTCGTCGGTGTGGATGGACTCTCCACCAACCGTTGCCACCACACCCGAGGCGTTCGTGGTGTCACTGCCGTTGAGGCCGGGGACGAGATACCACACCATCGAGACACAGATGAGCAGCAGGAATGCGCTAAGGATAAACTTGACGGCCCGGTTGCCGCTTTGCAAGAACCTGATCATTTTGCGGGAAACTCCCAGATTAAGATCGAAATGGATGAAAACTTCCCCTCGATTATATAGAAATTATGGCCGTTGTGGCCTGTTTGCGCCGTAACAGGGGCCAATTCCTGTCCTCCCCGGCTGTTCGGCCCAAAAAAAGCGGGCGGAACAAGGCTGGCAGCCCGTTCCGCCCACTCTTGCCGGCGACTCTAAACTTAGCGGCGGTCCCCGTACTCGTGATGCCCACGGTCGTCTCTGACTTTGACCTTCCAGCGGTCATCGCGGTCACGCCCGCGGTCGTCCTTGTCGTAAACCGGGTATTTGTACTCCACGCCGTTGCCCCGGTCGCGGCTCACGTGCTGGTCGCGGTCCTTGTAGTCCGATTTCTGGTTGTGGAACTCCTGTGCGCCCGCGAAAGCGGAGGTCCCCAGCGTCAATGCGGTAATAGCGAGCAGTATGCGTAAGCGTTTCATAAAAGTTCCTTTCCAGCCAGGTCCGATTTCCGGTGGTCCAGTTGCTGCCACGCTCATCAGATCTGAAGCTCTTACTTCCCTCGCTTGTAGGAACCCTTCCGCACTCCGCTTGTTGCCGATACCCGGGTTTTGTCTTGTGAAGTTCAGTTGAGAATTGTTGCTTCCGCGGGTACCAACGTCCCATGTTGCGATGTCTTGCCGCCCAATTGTGCTCCCCTTTTGATATATCCTACGTATCAGGTATCTGAAGATTTTCGGACAATTGCAAATGGAAACAACATCCAAAGGACGCTTGACCCAGCCACTCATCCGCGAGAACGGAGCGCATCGCCATGCAACCTGGGACGAAGCGCTGGACCGGGTGGCCCAGGCCTTCCAGCAACAGGTGAAGAAGCATGGGCCCAACACGTTCGGCATGTTCAGCTGCTCCAAGACCACCAATGAGCTGAATTATGCCGCACAGAAATTCGTTCGCACGGTGATTGGCACGAACAACATCGATAGTTGCAACCGTACTTGACACGCGCCCAGTGTCGTCGGTCTGGCGACAGTATTCGGTGCGGGTGGCGGTACAAGCTCCTATCGTGAAATCGAAGACACGGACGTGGTCCTGCTGTGGGGATCGAACGCGCGGGAGACGCACCCTATCTTCTTTCATCATTTGTTGAAAGGAGTGCGTCACGGCGCCAAGCTCTACGTGATGGACCCGCGGCGCACCAGTTCCGCGCAGTGGGGAGATGTGTGGCTGGGGCTCAACGTAGGCTCCGACATCTCACTCGCCAACGCCATGGGCCGCGAGATCATTGCCGCCGGCCTGGCCAATGAGAAGTTTATTAAGAACGCAACCAGCGGATTCGACGCCTACAAAGCTCATGTGGAGGAATACACGCTGGAGCGTGCTGAGCGTGACACCGGCGTTCCCGCACAAGTGATTCGCGAGACTGCCCACGCCTATGCCCGCGCCGAACGCGCGCAGATTTGCTGGACGCTGGGCATCACGGAACATCACAACGCCGTGGACAACGTTTTGTCGCTGATCAATCTGGCTTTGCTCACCGGACACGTGGGTCGCTACGGCAGCGGAGTCAATCCTCTGCGCGGACAGAATAATGTCCAGGGCGGCGGAGACATGGGCGCAATCCCGGACCGTTTGCCCGGATTTCAGCACGTGGAGAACAACGAACTTCGCGGAAAGTTTGAACGTGCGTGGGGCGTCGCCATCCCACCCAAACGCGGCTGGCATTTGACCGATATGTTCAACGCCATGGAACGCGGCGAGCTGACTACGCTGTACGTCCTCGGCGAAAACCCGGCGGATTCGGAAGCGGACCGCCATCGCTGCCTTAAGCTATTACGCGGCCTGGAGTTTATGGTGGTGCAGGACATGTTTTATACCAAGACCGCCGAACTGGCCACCGTAGTGCTGCCCGCCGCGGCAGGATGGTGCGAGAGCGAAGGCACCGTAACTTCCAGCGAACGCCGCGTACAGAGGGTCCGCCGCGCCGTGCCGCCGCCCGCCGGCACGCGCGACGACATGGAAATCATTTTTGAACTGGCCCGCCGCATGGGCCGCGACTGGGGAAAGCTGGATTCGGAGAAGCTGTGGGACGAAATGCGCGCGCTAAGTCCCATGCACGGCGGCATGAGCTACGCCCGTCTGGAAGAAATGGGCGGAATTCAATGGCCGTGTTATGACGAATCCCATCCTGGTGAAATGTTTTTGCACAGCCGGCTCTGGCAGGAGCCTTTGATTGGCCCGCGCGCGCCGTTCAGTCCGGTTGAGTTTGTACCGCCGGTCGATAAGCTCGATGAGCAATACCCCATACGGCTCACAACGGGACGGCGTCTCGATTCCTACAACACCAATGTTCAAACCGGACTTTACGCATCTCCGCTGCGCCAGCCGGAGACCCTGGACCTGTCTCCCGAAGACGGAGCGCACTACAAGCTGGAAGAGGGAGAAAGAGTCCGCGTGAGTTCGCGCCGAGGCTCGGTGGTCGCTCCTGTCCGCTTTGATCCGGGGCTGCGCCGCGGCCTGGCCTTCCTGACGACGCACTTTCATGATCAGGTGGCCACCAACGACTTGACCATTGACGCGTCCGATCCTAAATCGGGTACCTCGGAATTCAAGGCCACAGCGATCCGAATCGAAAAAGAATTAACGCCGAGCCAGGGAGACTGATGGACCTTCATTTCACCGGCGCCGAACCGACTCCCGCAGAACGGGCGGCTGTTGATTCCGTGCTGGGAGACCCGGAGTCCGGCTGGGACGGCGGCGAGCGCTGCCCTGAACTGGATGGCCACACAGCGAGCGACGGACAGCAGCGCAATCTGCGGCGCGACCGTCTGCTGCCGGCGTTGCACGCAATTCAATCGCGCGTTGGCTGGATCACCCCGGGAGCGGTGAACTATACGGGGTTGCGTCTGGACATTCCGCCGGCTGAAGTTTACGGTGTGGCTTCTTTTTACGGAATGTTTTCGCTGTCGGCCCGCCCGCCAGTGGTCGCGCACGTTTGCGACGACATCGCCTGCCTCACGTGCGGCGCAGAAGGGCTGTGCCAGGAATTAGAAAAGCAACTAGGTCCAGCGGGAACGCCCTGCTCGGCACGTCGCGCAGTCTGGCAACGCAGTGCGTGCCTGGGGCTATGTGAACGCGCACCGGCAGCGATGATTACCCGGGCCGGTGAAACACCCCGGGAACGTGTGCTGGCTCCGGCAAGCGTGGGCGACATCGTGTCAGCCTTGAATGACGCCGTGGAAGATCGCATGCCAGCTCAACCGGATTCGCTGAACGCGCAGCTTTCTGTTCCGCAAGCCGGATCGGTGGACTTGGACTTGCACTTGTTGCGACGGATTGGCAGCAGCAATCCTTCTCTTGAGGACTATCAGCGTCAGGGCGGTTATGAAGCCCTGCGCAAAGCGTTGGACCTGGGACCTGACGGAGTCATCCGCGAGGTCGCGGCAGCGAAACTTCTAGGCCGCGGGGGTGCAGCTTTTCCGGCCGCCAAGAAATGGGAAGCGCTTCACGTCCAGCGGCATCTGCTTAAGGAAAACCCCGGCCGCAAACACTATTTGATCTGCAATGCTGACGAATCTGAACCGGGGACATTCAAAGACCGCGTCTTGATGGAGGGAGATCCGTTTGCCGTTCTTGAGGGCATGACGATTGCTGCGCTGGCGGCCGGCGCTGAACAAGGCTACATTTATCTGCGCGGCGAGTATCCGCTGGCTGCGGAACGCATGCAGCGCGCAATTCATGAGGCCCGTCACGCGGATTTGCTGGGCGACAACGTGCTGGGCCGCGGATTGAAGTTCGATATCGAGTTGCGCCGCGGCGCAGGCGCTTATATCTGCGGTGAAGAAACCGCGCTGTTCAATTCCATTGAAGGCTACCGTGGCGAACCGCGTAACAAGCCTCCGTTCCCCACACAAGCCGGGCTCTTCCGCCAGCCGACAGTGGTAAACAACGTGGAAACACTCGTCAACGTTCCGCTGATCATACGCGAAGGCGGCGCTGCCTACGCAAAAGCCGGGACAGCAAACTCCATAGGCTATCGCGTGTTTTGCCTTTCTGGTCATGTGGTGCGTCCCGGAGTTTACGAAATTGCGATGGGCGTTACACTGCGCAGCCTGATTGAACTGGCTGGCGGCGTTGGCGGCAATGGGCGGCTGCAGGCAGTCCTGCTGGGCGGCGCAGCCGGGGCTTTTGTTTCTCCAAAAGAACTGGATACACCGCTAACGTTCGAAGACACGCGGGCCATCGGCGCCACGCTTGGCTCGGGAGTGGTGATGTTGTTCGACGACAGCGTGGACCTCAAGAAGATCTTGCTACGCATTGCTGAATTCTTCCGCCATGAAACTTGCGGTCAATGTGTTCCCTGCCGCGTTGGCGTGGTGCGTCAGGAAGAAGCGCTGCAGCGGCTGGTCGCCGGCAAATCATTCGCAACAGCCGCCGAGGACATCAACCTTTTGCGACAGATGGGGCAAGCCATGCGCGACGCTTCCATTTGCGGCCTGGGCCAAACGGCGTCCACCGCGATTGAGTCGGCGCTGAGTCGATGGAGTTTGTTTTCATGAGTAAGCCAGCAGAATCCGCAGCAGCGCCAACAGCATTGGTCCCAATTCCTCGTGGACCCGTACCCCACGCCCCGGAGTCGGCCAGGTTGCGTGAAATCGAGATCCAGGTTGACGGGAAAGCTGTTTCCGTTCCTGAAGGCGCAACCATTTTGGACGCCGCGCGTAAATTGGGTATTGAAACTCCCACTCTCTGTTTTCTTGAAACCCTTACACCAGTCAATGTTTGCCGCGTGTGCGTGGTGGAGCTCGAAGGAGCCCGCACGCTGGTCCCGGCTTGCTCGCGCAAAGTGGAACCGGGCATGTCCGTGAAAACCGATTCCGAGCGCGTACGCTTAAGCCGCAAACTGGTGCTGGAGTTCCTGGCTTCTTCTGTTGACGTTTCCACGGCACCGGCGTTCCCGGAATATATGGAACGTTATGATGCGCATCCCGAACGTTTCGGTAAAGACAACGCCACGGTGGCGCAGCCAGTGAAAATCGATAACGATCTTTACGTCCGCGATTATTCCAAGTGCATCCTTTGCTACAAATGCGTGGAAGCCTGCGGCATTGACGCGCAGAACACTTTCGCCATCGCCGTGGCTGGCCGCGGCTTCACCGCACACATTGCCACGGAATTCGATGTCCCGTTGCCGGACTCAGCTTGTGTCTATTGTGGAAACTGCATCGGCGTGTGCCCCACCGGCGCGTTGATGTTCAAGAGCGAATACGACATGCGCCAGGCCGGAACCTGGGATGAGTCCCGCCAGACGCGCACCGACACCATTTGCCCCTACTGCGGCGTGGGCTGCGACCTCACCATCCACGCGCAGGACGATAAGATCGTCCGCGTGACTTCGCCGCTGGATAACTCCGTTACCCACGGAAATCTGTGCATTAAAGGACGGTTCGGCTGGCAGTTTGTTGAAGTTCAGCCGGCAGAGAAAAAGTAGCCGCTGATTTTCGCAGATAAAAACGCAAATAGAACGAAAGCTGGCCGATCTGCTGTGCTCTGCTCAAGTCTGTTACTCGGCAACTGCTATTTGAAAAATCTGAACGGCGCGGATATCCTGTTTAATCCATCACTTAGGAAAGAATTAGTAACGTGAGCCTGAGCGGCTTGCGGTTCCTACTTTCTAGCCAACGCTCTCCAAAATGCCCAATACAATACCTCGCATCACGCCGATTAGCATCTAAGCAAAAAGTTCGATTGGTCGTTCGTCCTCAGTCCAACTGAACGCGTCCTCGCCATGAGGTAGCGCAAATCATATTCGCAAACCCATCACCATCGATCTGAGTCAAAATCCAATGACCATCTGTATAGTGCTGGAAAAGTGCCTTGCCTGAGGTCCATCTTTAGGTTAGAATACCCGGCGCATGGAAAGACGAAATGTGAAAAAGTTACATCAGCTACTGCGGTGTTTTCCTGTTGGTTTTCTACAATACCGATGACCATAGCCGAGCGACTTGGCTCAAGGTTGAACCGCGCAGTCATTTCAACCAAAGCCTTGTCCACGCCTTTCTGAGCGTCGGCTTTTGTCAAATGCCTATCCCCATTACACCCGATTAATGCAAAGCCGAACAGAACAGCACATATGAGGCTAGTAGTTCGCATTTGTCCTCCACAATTTGGGTGAATCGTACTCTTGAGAAACATTTCAGTCAAATTGGACATTTCTTACTTGTTAGGGCTCGGCAAGACGAAAAGCGATGAAACGCCAGCTCTTGGCTTGATTTCTATAGAGTGTTTGCGTAAATTGACTTCCTCACTAATCCCGAACAGGAGGGTGCTGATGGCGATCAATGAAGATGTGGCAGTTGGCTCACCGAAGGCAAGTAGTAGTAGTCGCTGGCCGGTGATTTTGGGCATCGCAGTTATTCTGATTGCGGCGATTGCAGTCGGTATTGTCGCATTTCATCGCGATCCAGACCCAATCGAAACGGTCTTAGACACATTTAATGCGCTCAAAAATGGCAATAGAGTTCAATGGATACAATCGCTGAATGCTATCGATGCTCAAAGGGCCCTCGGAGCCGAAGCGGACATGGAGGGGCCATTTAAGGACTCCTCAATTGACCGCAGCAGTCGGACAGTGAGTTTCGGTAAGGGGATGATAACTTTGCTATCCTTCGACCGGGTTTGCGTGTAACCTGAGCAAGCTCGGCCCCGCTCCCAACAACGATATTGGACTGTCTAACTCTGACGCGGCAAATATCATCGATAAGGAGCTAGCCAGAGGAGAAAAAGGCGGTTATCGATTCCAAATAACGGGATGTTCTGGACTGCCTGCAAACTCCTATACGATCACGGCAGTTCCAATCCAAATTGGCACAACGGGAAAGCAAAGTTTCTGCTCTGATCAGTCGGGCACTATTTCTTCGGCGTCTAATGGTAGTGCGGAAACGTGTTTGAGAGACCGTCAACCGCACTGGTAAGTGCTTTGGAGTAAGCCATTGGCCCGAAAAAGCCGCGCTTTAATCAGGTGTCCGCCACAGCGGACGCCAGTCAGCATTAAAGCACCGATTTTTCTGCCTAAGGAACCATTAAGGCAGCCAACTCGGCCAGGCTATGGACTTCCAAACTCGGCTGCGCTACTCCTGGTTTGGCCGCGCCCGAATTCGGGACGACGGATGGACGGTTCACCCAGACATTCTTAATTCCCAGAGAGTTCGCCGGAGCGACGTCATGGTACAAACTTTGTCCGACGTGCAGGATTTGGTCTTTGCTCCGGCCACTACGCTGCAGGGCCTCTTCGAAATTCCTGAGCGACGGTTTGTAGCTCTGGACCTGCTGCGCTGTAACAATCACTTCAAATTTCACCGGCAGTTTTTTCTGCGTTTCGGCGAACAGATCATCATCGATGTTGGAAATGATCCCGAGCTGAAAGTTCTGCGCCAGTTTCTGTAGTGCGGCCACCGTATCCGGGAACGGTTCCCATTGCGGCAGCGATTCAGCAAAGTCTTTCGCTTTCTGGCTTGAAATCTTTCCGCCCAGGTGTTGCGCCATGCGCTCCGCTGTCTTTGCGAGCACGTCGCGATATCGGAGATACGGGCCGCTCTCCAACTCCGCTTCGATCTCCCCGTAGTTCTTCAGCAATTCGGCATCGGGGACCGGCTGGCCATTTCTGGCAAAAAGTGGCCGCAGTCCTTTGAGAATGCCGGTCTCCCAATCAATCAGAGTCCCATAGCAATCAAACGTAATCAGGCGAAAGGATGAGAAGTCCATGAGCCATCATGATAATCGAGAGCATTGTTTTAGCGGCACCGGCGATGCATACTGTTAGGCATGATTGCTCCCATCGCCGACAATCCCTTCGCCGTCCTCACATTGATTGCCGCGCCGGCGGTATTCACCAATGCGTCGTTCGTGCTGGCGCTGGGCACCGGAAACCGGCTGGCGCGCACCGTGGACAGGACGCGGCAACTGGCAAAGGAACTTCATGCGGACCCGCCGAACGCAGAAGAAGCAAAGCTGTGGAGCCGCCAGATCGAGCGCCTTCAAGTCCGGGCCAAGTTGCTCGTCCGGGCGATGAGTTTTTTTTATACCGCTGTGGGCGCCTTTGCCGCGGCCAGTCTGGTGTCTGTGCTGGGTGCGAGTCTGGCTGCTTCGGAGTTCAGAATGTCGTTCGCCACCATAGCGGCCATCAGTCTGGTGGCTGGCGCCGTGGGATTCATCGGACTGGTCGTTGGCTGCACGCTGCTGGTACGCGAAACACGTCTGGCTCTGCTGAGTCTTTCCGAAGAAGCGAAGCTGGCGATGAACTGGTTGAAATAGTTCACCCGCCTGCAGATTCACTTAAATTAGCTTCAAACACCGGCACCGGATCGGAAAAGCCTTTCAGCGGTATCGGCGCCAGCGGCTTAAGGTCCGCTTTGTCCCCTAATTCCTTCGCCACTGCCTGGGAAACCAGGATTTGCCCCGGATGAGCGCTGGAGCAGAGCCGCGCCGCCAGATTGACCGTGCTGCCGATGGCCGTATAGTCCCGGCGCTCCGCGCTGCCGATGGAGCCCACGACAACTTCTCCCACGTGAATACCCACTCCGATGGCAGTTCCCGGCTGGCCGTTAAACCGGGCCTGCAGATTGGCAATCATTTCATTCCCAGCCAGCACGGCGCGCCGGCAACGGTCTGGTCCGGAGAACCATGCGATCACTTCGTCGCCGACAAACTTGTCGATATCGCCTCCATGCTTCTTCACCGCTTCGGCTTCAATGCTCAGCACCTGGTTCAGCAGTTGAACCACTTCCTCAGGATCACGCGTCTCGGCAAAGCTGCTGAACTGGCGCACGTCGGCAAATAGAATGGCCAGAGACGTCCTCCCGCTGGTTGAACCTCCTTCAGTGTCGCGGCGTATGTGCTCGAATGTGGCCTGAGAGAGAAAAGTAGACATGGCCACGCGCTCTTTGAGTCCTTGTACCATGCGCAGGAAAGACCGGCCCAGCACACCGACCTCATCTTTCGCGCCCATGCGCTCTGGGTTCTTTCGCATCAGGGCATCGGCAATATCCAGTTGGCCTTCGGTCACGCGTTCGGCGGCGGCGGCCAAGCTGGCCAGAGGACGGGCGATGGGGCGCGATACGGCCACCCCCAGTATCAAACCCAGCACCAAGGCAAAACATGCCAGCAGCAACAAACTGTATTCCAATCGGCGGAAAGGAAAATACTTCTCCTCCAGCGGCTGCACCAGTGCAATTTGCAACCCCTGGGGATTGTGGACAATATCCATCTTGTCCTCGATGGTTGCGTTGAGAATACTGTACTTTCCGCTGGTCCCGCTCCAAGGCACAGCGGACTGGATGCCGCCAGATTCCTCCTTGGTGACCAGCAGTTTCCCAAAGTCCGGGTCGCTCGCGCCGAGCAAATGCGGTTTGGTCCCGTCCCTATGCCACAAAAACGTTTCCTGCCGGGTATGGTCCTTGATGTGGCGGGCAAACCCATCGGAGACTTCAAAACCCACGATCAGCGTGGCCAGATGGCGCCCCTCGGAGTCCAGCACAGGCGATTCGACCAGTTCATAAAACCCGCCGCCTGTAGATTCCCAATTGGTGACTTCACTCCGGTGGGCATCATTGGACAGGCTGGGAAAACGCCATTTCATTTCTTTGTCAGTGCATGATGGTCCGCGATTGCGGGCGGCGGCTAACGGCTTCCCGGTGGGAAGGACTATTGCAACCAAGTCAAACGCATCTTCCGGGTTGATGGGGTCGCGTTTGCCGCCAAGAAAATCGACTACCCAGACACACGCGGCTTGGCTTTTGCGCGCTGTGACCAGGTCTACCATGAATTCCGAGCGGGCAATGACTTGGGATTCCACAACGTGTTCGTGCAAATGCTCGCCTTCAGTGATTACGAACGCATTGAGGGCGGCTTCGAGTTCATGCTGCACATCTTCATTGACCTGCTGCCGCGCGGAAATCGCTACGGAAAACAGGACTAGCATGGTAAGCATAGCCACCGTGCCCGCAACAATGACAATAAGCTTGTTGCGAATGCTCATGTCATCGAAGCGGCGAAACATGACCTGAAAATCCTTTCCCCCGCCTAACTTTAACTCAATTTGTCCCTTCTCCAAGACCAGAAACTTAAGTCTTACTTGAGTGCCCGCTGCCGTCGCGGGTCTTGCATGCGGCCTTTCCACTCGCCACCGCGGCCGGACCAGAATCTCCACGCCGAATGCAATGTCGCTACCAGGTAGAAAACGGCAGTCAGCGGCAACGTGAGCACCCAAACCGGGCTTAAGCCATAAAAGCGGACCATGGGCAGATAAGCGACGATCATTCCGACGCACGCCAACGCGCCGCAGACCATTGCAATTCTGCTGTGACTCAAGAGCAGGAGCGGCGGCGCCAGATAAGTCAGGACCAAACCAAAAACGGAAATCATCAACAGCCAGACCGAGTGGTGCAACTGGTTAAAGGCCGTGCGTGAAATCATGCGTCCAATTTCACCGAGGGACTGATAAGGCCGTACGCTCCGTGTGGATGGCGTCACTCCCAGCCACAATCTTCCTCCGGCAGATTTCACTCTTGCCGCCAGCGCGCAGTCGTCAATGATTTCCCCGCGGATCGCCGCGATTCCTCCAGCGCGCTCCAGCCACTCCGGTCGGATGAGAATGCATCCACCAGCAGCGCCCGCAGTTTTGTTCCGGCGATCAGCAATCCAGCGCGGGGGATACAGCATAAAGAAGAAGAACACAAACGCCGGAACCAGCAGCTTCTCCGCAAGGGTCTTGCAATGCAGTTTCACCATGAAGGAAACAAGATCGTAAGGACCGGTTTCCGCGACGGAGATAAGTGTCGCAATACTGTCCGGCGCATGGACAATGTCTGCGTCCGTCAGCAGCCAAAAGTCTGGGGCTACCTCCCGCGCTTTTTCCAATCCCTGCTGCGTGGCCCACAATTTTCCCGACCACCCCGAAGGAAGCGGCGCGCCTTCCACAATGGTCAGAGCTTCGGGCTTGCCAACCACAGCGGCCGCGGATCGTGCAGCCTGTGCGGTGCCGTCGGTGCTGCAGTCGTCTACCAGAAATATGCGGACCGATTGGACGCCAGTCTGACTCAGCAGCGAACGGACGCTTTCTCCGACTACATCAGCTTCATTTCTGGCGGGCACAACCACTGCTACGAGTCCCGGGAATGCTTGACCGCTTGCCTTAGGGGCCGTGCCGCGTCCGACTCGCCAGAAACTGCCGCGCGCTGCAAGTAGATAAATCCAGATGAGCAGGCTGAGTACTGCGGCGCCAATGATGAGCATGGGAGTTTTATTGTAACGATTTCATCGTGGGCACGAATGTGAGACTCGACAATCCTCAGGGCCGAATCCACGCTAGAATGCGGTTGATAGTGGCCATGAAACCACCTTGCGATGAAGCCGTAATCCGGTCGTTGGACGTCCAGGCTCCATGTGGAGCAGAAGCGAGACTCTGGATACTCGCCGCCACCATTCTCGGCTCCAGCATGGCTTTCATCGACAGCACCGTGGTCAATGTCGCTCTGCCTGCGATTCAATCAAGCTTTCATGCCACGGTAGTCGATGTGCAGTGGGTGGTCGAGTCTTACGGAATATTTCTGGGAGCTTTGATTCTCGTCGGCGGTTCGCTCGGCGACTTGTTTGGCCGTCGGCGGATATTCGTTGTGGGTGTGGTAATTTTTGCCACGGCTTCCGTCGTCTGCGGAGTTGCCTCGAACATTCATCAGCTTATCTTTGCGAGGAGCGTTCAAGGCCTCGGAGCGGCGCTTCTTGTGCCGGGCAGTCTTTCGATCATCAGCGCGTCTTTCGATGAACAACATCGGGGCAAGGCGATCGGCACATGGTCCGGATTCACGGCCATCACCACGGCGGCCGGGCCGGTTCTTGGCGGCTGGCTTGTTCAGCACGCATCGTGGCGCTGGGCTTTCCTCATTAATGTGCCGCTCGCGGCGGTCGTGATCACTATTTCGCTCTGGCGCATTCCGGAAAGCCGTAGCACCATTCGGGCTCATGTGGATTGGACAGGAGCCCTGGTCTGCGGCCTGGGGTTGGGCGGTTTGGTTTACGGGTTGATCGAATCCGTCAGCCTGGGATGGATACATCCCTTGGTCTGCGGAAGTTTGATCTTGAGCGCAGCCTGTCTTGCTGCGTTTGCATTCGTAGAGGCCAGGTCACCCGCGCCGATGGTCCCGCTTACTCTGTTTGCATCGCGCGCCTTCAGTGGCGCCAACCTGCTGACCTTGTTCTTGTATGCCGCCGTTGGGATTTTCTTTTTCTTGTTCCCATTGAACCTGATCCAGGTCCAAGGATACTCCGCCACCGCCGCCGGCGCAGGCATGCTCCCCTTGATCCTGATCATGTTCCTGCTTTCCCGCTGGTCCGGCGGGCTGGTAGCGCGCTATGGCCCAAGACTTCCACTCGTCACTGGCCCGTTGATTGCTGCCTTGGGTTTCGTTCTGTTTGCTGTTCCGGCAGTTGGAGGGAGTTACTGGGAAACGTTCTTTCCAGCGGTTGTTGTTCTCGGGTTGGGAATGGCGATCGCCGTAGCTCCTCTCACCACTGTCGTGATGAATTCCGCGGACCAGGACCACGTCGGCGCGGCTTCAGGAATCAATAATGCAGTGGCCCGCATCGCAGGCGTACTGGCGATTGCCGTTCTGGGAATTGTGATGGTGAATGCCTTTGGCGCTCGCCTGGATTCCGAGTTGGCGCACTTCTCACTCGCTCCCGGCATTCTGCATGACATTCAGGCCGACAAGATCAAACTCGCCGGGCTGCAAATACCGGCGAGTCTCGACCCGGGTACCCGAGTCGGAATCAAAGAAGCAGTTGGTGCAGCGTTTCTATTTGGATTCCGGGTCATTGTGCTGATCTGCGCCGGCCTGGCTGTGGCCAGCGCTGCGGTCGCTTGGCTACTGATTCCGTCCGGCAAAGACGAACGCTTGATTCAGCGCCGTCCTGGGTCGAGCTTAACGTAACTGTTCCCAAAAGGCGCGTAGTAGCCGGGACCGGCTGGGCCATCTTTCTGATAATCCTGGCTGGGGCTCACCCAATAGTTCTCTCCGGTTGTCGGATTGTGGTAGTACTCTTTGTCCAGCCACTGGTTGTAGGAGGTGTCTTCCTCTTTGTTGCCGGTCGCACTGCCGGCTCGTCTGTTAAGGGATGGGGGATCAGCCGCGGCCGGGACGCTCGGGACATTACAGTGCAGCGATCGCACCACCGCGCTGGCTTCACTGCCCCTTTGCCGCCATACTGCAATTGCCGTAGCCGCCTCGCGCATCACAATCATGTATCCGCCACGGCCTGCGGGAAAAACCTGATAGAACGCCAAGCCGTGAATTCCGGAGTTCTGAAATTCAATCAGAAATTCGCTTGGTCCGAGTTGCCGCCGCGACCCGTACCTGGTTGGAACTGTGCCCATTTGACTGATGGCAAATGCCACGGCGCGATCGGGGGTTTCATATCCGCGAAGCGTGTTGAGGGTCCCGGCGGCGAACACTGAATACGAGGCCGAGGCGCGGCCATCACCGCTGCGCAAGTCTGCGCCGAAGGCGACACGTTGCGCGTTCTCACCGCTGACAAACCAGCCCTGCGGAGCAAGCGCCGCGCAGTATTTTCCGCGCACTGGCCTTACCGCCACCGGGGCGGCTCGACGCGCGCCCGCACCTGCGTTACCCTGCGCGAAAACCGAGAGTCCAGTTAATGCGGAGGCGCCAAGACAGAGCGCGGCCAACAGAATTCGCACATTGACGGGTGACGCGGACGTTAATGCCGGTTTCTTCATTCCCCACCTCCTGAGCAGCTGAGTCACGACTCGTGTCTTTGATTTGATTTTTCTTCCTTTCATCGCTACAACTTTGCCTTCTCCAAGCGGCGTAGAAAACTTCCCTTTGCCGCATGCTTTCGGCGAAGTTCCTCCAGTACCGACTGGAATGCAGCGACGCGCCCTTGTCGTAATGCGAGATCGCGCAGGTCAGTTATTAGAGTGACAGCTCTATTGTATTCATTGGGCGGTCGCTTCAAGATCTGCGCGGCAACTTGATTCCAAGTCTCGCCTTCGCGCTTTCCAAGTTGGTCCAGATACCGCGCACGGTTTGCCTCCTCCTCTGCCTTACGTCTGGTCGCCTCCGCCGCACGTTGTGCTTCTACCCGTTTGGTCCTCTCTTCTGTACGAGCATGGGCGGCCTCCAGCAGGTCTGCAGCTGTGCGCCGCTGAATCGCGACAGCCTCTGATGAGACGCGCGGTGTGGTTTGCTGCTGAAAGCGCCGCAGAAGTTCGGTTTTCCAGCGTTCACCCGGCTCTGACGCTGCGGTTAAGAGCAGATCATTCTTCTCCTTTTCGGGCAGGCTCCGAACCCAGGCATCCAGTTCTTTTCGGCTCGGGCCGGCGCTGAGCGGCGCTGAAGTCAGTGCGGCGACCTCAACAAGATCTTCGTCGATTCCAAGAAACTCTATCAGCGAATGGAGTGGAGCGGACAATTCGCGCAAGCCAGCAGGCACGGAAGGCTCCAATTCGCCTTCGGCAAGCTCTTCATGCTGAGCGCAAAGGAGCCATCCGAGATAAAGGCAGCGGAGGTCGCCGCGCAACAAATCCGTCCGCAGAGACAACAGTGAGCCTATCCAAGAGGTGCCATCGTCTCCGTCGTCTTGGTCCGACTCGCTCTCAAATCCCACAATCAAGTGTCTTCCAGCTTTTCGTACTTGCGCGGCCTCGCCGGGGAGCATGGCTCTGAGCACTTTGTAGTTACCCAACTCATGGGGAAGGCGAAGATAAAACTCTCGCGTCCCCCAGTTCGCAACGTAAAGGAAAGCGTCAAAGTACTTCTCCAGAAGTTTGAGCGGGTCAGCTTTAAGGTCTCCCCACTCGTAGTGGTTCGTGAAGGTCGTCGAAGTAATCTCGGCGCGAGTAGAGATGGAACGTAGTTCAGCCATCTCAGCCTTCGTCAGTGCCCGGTCTATCGCCCGGAAATCGTAATACTGGTATTCGCTCACCTAAAATCCCTTGCGCCAGTGGTGATACGCTGTGATCCATTCTGCTCCGGCTGGCGCAGGCACCGGCAAAGGCAGATCGAGGATTCCGATCCTTTGCCTAATTTTGTCGCGGCGGCACACCGCCACGATCTGGCCATCGCCCGTCATGTCAATCTTCTCCACGACAACCTCAACGCCAAGAACATTTGCTGAGAAAGGCAAAGCCAAGTGCTCCTGAATCATGGTCAGGAAACCTACGGTTTGCTCCTGCTCATTGTAGGCATCCACCACTGCTTCCTCAATCAATCTCTTTAATTTTGCCTGGCCAACGGCAGGAAGATTTATGTCTGGTTCTGGTTTCAATTTCCGCACGTCCATGTGGACCACGACAAGCTTATCGTTCTGTTTCGTCATACTCCTCCATTCACAATAGCGGCGTTCAATCGCGGGCGCTGGCTCATCAGCATCCGAACCTCACACCCTAAATCACGTCACAAGTTCCAATTTAAAAGGAATCCTCTCGGTGCTGCACGGTGTAGCCGATGGCGGCATATCCTTTCAGCCGTCGCTCGTACATCCGCGCCAGCATCGGAACGTAGGAATCCACATAGTCGTAGACTTGAAGAACACGCTTGTTGTCATGCAAACGATGCAGCCGACCGACATATTGCTGGAGAGTTCCTTTCCAAGAAATTGGCATAGCGAGAAAAAGAGTATCCAGCCTGGCGTCGTCAAATCCCTCGCCGATATAGCTGCCGGTCGCAAGAATAACCCGCTGCTCTCCCAAGGGTACAGCGGCCAGAGCGCCGGCTGTGCTCTGGCGTTGCTTCTTGCTCATGCCGCCTTTTAGGACAAACAAGTTTTTTACCACGGAAGCAAGTTGCTCTGCAAAATGCCTCAGGTGGTCGGTTCGTGCCGTCAAAAGCAGTGGAGATCGCCCGGCCTCCAAGGCACGAAGCAGGTCAGCGGTGATCAGCTCATTACGAGAGCGGTCATCGACGAGGGCCGCGTATATCTCCTGGATCGTTACATCCGAAGTCTCCGGTGGCATCTGGAACTCCGTCACACGAGGAATTACCCTGTGTTCAAACGGAGTCATTTCCGTCATCTTGCGGGCGCTGAGATTGAATCGGATTGGGCCACACTGCATGTAGATAATGGGATGATGGCCGTCCTTCCGTGTGGGAGTTGCGGTCAGGCCCACAACATACCTGGCCTTCACTTGCCTCATTACCTGCTCGAATGTGAAAGCGGAAATATGATGGCATTCATCCACAATGACTTGGCCGTACTCTCCCACAAAGTCTTTGACGGTTTCTTTCCTATGCAAACTTTGAATGACTGCGACATCCACACAGCCTGTTCGGTTTGTCTTTCCGCCACCGATTTCCCCAATTGATTTGACGGGAAGCTGCAGAAACATTGCCAGCCGTGCACGCCACTGGTCCATTAGCTGCTGGCGGTGCACCAAAACTAAGGAATTCACTTTGCGTGCGGCGATAAGCCATGCAGCAACGGCTGTCTTTCCGAAGGCCGTCGGAGCGCACAAGATTCCTTCATCGTGAACATTGATGTTTGCAACAGCTTCCTCTTGGAGCGGTCGAAGCTGACCATGGAAGTCCACGTCGATCGGGTTACCTGCGAAACGTTCATCCTGAATCAGCGGCCTAATTCGGTGCGCTTCCAACAAGGCCAGCAGATCCGAGAAACACCCGCGAGGCAAGGCAATGTGATTCGCGAGGTCTTCTCCGCAGGCTATCACGCGCGGCTTGTCAAAAGTTGAAAGGCGCATCGCTTGAGCTTTGTAAAATTCAGGGTTTTGAAACGCCGCGAGGCGAAGCAACCGATTTTGCATCGCGGAAGGCAGGTCCTTCTTCTCCACATAGAGAAGATTCGCCCGAACAAGTTGAACTCTTTCCGGGAGCGGCTCTTTGATGGGCCGCTCTAGCCGCTTGCGTGAGGGCGGCAAAGTCCAGGGGTCTTGGTCGTTTTCGTCGTCGGAAATGCTGATTCTTACTCCTATCAAATCACCTGCCCGTTGCGCCTGCACAACAAGTGCTTCAGCAGCATAAGCAGACATGCGTTGAATCATCGTGAGGAACTGCCATTGATCTGCATATGGCCGAAAGCCGGAATCTATGAACACGCTGTTGCCCGACTGGCGCGGCGTCTTTTGCAACGGCAGCGCAATAAGATTGCCGAAACCTCCTTTCGGCATGGTGTCCTGATTCGGGAAAAATCTATCGTAGGAGTCAAGTCCAACTTGATGCCGGCGCTCCATGGTTCGGGTAAGAATGGCGCATCCCAGCTTTCGTGCTGTTACCGCAGGTATTGCCCGATCAAAGAAGATCCAAACATGACCGCCATTGCCGGACCGCGAACGCTCTAATGCAGCGGGCACGTTCAGTTCCTGGCAAGTAGCGAGAAAGGCGGCGGCATCGTCTTGCCATGTCTTCTTGTCAAAATCGACCGCAAGAAACCAGCATGTCTCATCAGGCAGCAGTGGGTACGCGCCGACCGTAAGCTCACCCGCCAAATGCTGGCGAACCGCCTCGTCCGTTAGAGGATGAAAGGTCCGTGTTTTACGGTCGACTTTCTTGCGGTCTTCGGGTTTGCTTGCATAGTAAGCCTTCCAATCGCGATCTGCCTTTGGCATGTATCCGGCCCGGCCATCAGGGTTTTCCCAGCGGACCGCATAGACATCTTCCCGGCCACGGAAAAGGCTTCTAAAGAGGGCAATTTTGGCCTTGGAGTCGGAAGCATGACTGACAGCATCGATTGCTGGCCCCACGCTTTGAACCAGCGTAGGTCCCTGAGCTTGGATCGCGGGAATCGGGATACCGTGCTCCGTCAGAAGCTTCCGCAGGCGGTTGTTTTCCTCGCGCAAACGGTCACATTCCACCTGCGCGGATTGAAGCTCTCTTTGGAATTCTTTGTCGGGCATAGCGGAACAGTTATCCTACCAACTCAGTGATCGTGCGGAGTGTTGCCAAAAGTTTTCCAAGTCGTGCCTGACTGGCGTGATCGGGCAAAAGATAGCCGGGCAAAGCATCAATGAAATTGTGCTCTTTAAGCAGATTGCGAACCTCATTGGCGACATAAGCTCTCAGCTCTTTCGACTCCGACCGGAGCTCTCCCAACAGAGAGGGCCGGCCATCGATCACAGCAATCAGATCTTCAAGATCGTGACTTGCAAAATAGTCGTTCTTGCCACGTCCCTTGAATGCTTCTAACTTGGTGCCAAGAAAAAACGGCGCTGTGACAACCCTGAGCGTCAGGCCATTTTCAAGCTGCATCTTCTGCGCGTTTTCCATGGCCAGCGGTTGGAGAAGCCTAGAATTCTCTCATCCGTGGGCATGACATCGAAGCGCATATCTTCATGGGCCCACCGGCAAATCGGCGCTCCTTCGCTATGATCTTCTGCAAAACCCAATTGTCGTAACCGCTCCGAGAACGCGGCGTATTCGGCATATGAGGTGATTTCAGCGATAGCGTCCACATCGTATGTTGACCGAACTTCAGCAGCAGCCGGGTCGGTGATCAAGAGAGCCGTCGTGCAGCCACCGACAAATACCAGTTCGTCAAGCAAGGGACGCAGCCGCCGCGCAACACTGATGAGCAATTCAAGATTAGGATTTGCCATTGTCCCTCGAACCATGGTCCTTTGAACGAAGCCGCGTCACGAGTTCTTTCTCGGCAAGCTTGCGTTCCCGTACCCGCCCGTCCCGGATTGCGTCGATCAAGGCAAGCAATTCGTACAGGTAAGAATCGCGTTTGGCCGCTTCCGGGACGCTGGGATACAGGGGCTCAAAGGCAGCACCTCTTACCGGACCATCCGGGCTGGGCCACACAGGTAGCGGCTCGTCTCCCGGCTTGATGTATCTCCGAAGGGGCTCGGCAGCGTAGGACGTGGGCATTCCTCGGGTCATCGCTCCGTGTTGAGCGGGAAACACATATTTCAGCCCGTGGATCAGAAACTCTTCCAATGCCTTGCAGTTTGGGCGTTCGCCGAGTTCCGGGCCGTGCAAAAGATGCGCTGCTTGGGCCCGCTTGACCGCCCCATGAACTTCGGAAACGCTCATGGACAACTCTTCAGCGATCTGGGCAAAGGGTGGTCGTTTGCCATCGAACTCACAGAGCTTTAGCACCACCACTACGTCTTGGGGTTTGAGGATCACGCAGATATTATACATTCGCTGTTCGCGAATAGCGAACGATTGTTGGGGATTAGTCCGGCTTTCGTTAAACAACGCTTGCTTTCTATCTAATATCCGTCTAAGATTTAGATGGTTAATCAAATGCAAAGCGTTACACTCAAACTCAAGCAGGCCAGCGCCGTACTGGGAGTGCCGCCAAAAGACCTTCAGAACCTGGTACAACTGGGGGTCATCCGTCCCGCCCGGCGCAACAGTGTGTGCTGGTTTGATACGAATCTTCTTCTAAAAGCGAAGGTGGCTTTTTATCTTAAGGAATCCCTTGGCACCTCAAGTGATCTCTTGGCTAGATTCACAGAAGCGCTTTCGCAGAACCTCGGCAAACTGGAAATGAAGGATTTGAGAGATATCTGCCTACGCTCTCGTCCACTTAACGGCACTGATGCCGTGGAAATCAAGATTCCAATTCGCTCCCTGGCACAGGAATTGAGGGACCAGCTTCCCCTCGCCTCGGCTTACAAGGACCTTCCCAAGGGCCGAAAGAGAGCGGGGTGGAAGAAGGACTTTTTGCGGAGCGCACAGAGGGTCGCCGCTGATCTGGGTGATATCTCAGAGGAACAAATCCTAAAAACCGTTCGTGAGTACCGCTCGGGACGAAAGAAGCTGCCGGAGATCACCGTCGTTGCTCGCACAAAAAAGAAAGTGGAGACAACCGTGAAGATAAACGACCTCATACGGGAGTCGTGGCTGGTTTACAGACGCTCTATGGATCAGCCCTTTCTTGTGAAGCCGTCTATACCTATCCTCTTTTTCGGCGACAGCGACCGATACTTCTCTTCAGAGCTAAGAGTCATCACGCTCGGCTTGAATCCTTCCAGAATCGAGTTCCCTGACGAGGACAGATTCTTGAGATTTAACAATGCCCGAAAGGTCTATCCTCGCATTCTTGAGGGTGCCTCTCACGAAGACTACCTGCAAGCACTCAACGGATATTTCCACGCCCCGCCTAACCATCCGTACGAACCATGGTTCAATTCATTCGAGCACTTGCTCAACGGACTTGATTGCAGCTACTACGGCAACGCCCCGAACACGGTCCTGCACACGGACCTCTGCTCGCCATTAGCGACCGACCCGACATGGAGCAAGCTTTCGAGCGAGGCACAGATCGGACTCATGCAATGCGGAACTCCCCTATGGCATTCGCTCGTCGAGTGGCTGTCGCCCGACCTCATAATCGCGTCCGTGGCAAGATCGCATCTGAGAAGAATTTCTTTTCGGCGCCAGGATGGCTGGAATGTGGTTCACACAGTCGAGCGAGCCAATCGCTACGATGTCGAGTTAACAAAATTGACAATAGATGGCAAGACTGCTGGCTTAGTTTTCGGCAAAGCCGCCAACACGCCCTTCGGCACGGTCTCGAACATTGACAAGCATAAGATCGGACTTGCCATCAAGAACCATATCCATCATGGATGACAAACTCTGCTTCGTCCAATTCATCCATCCCGGCGGAGAGCACGAGCCAGATGATGGCTTACACAAGGGATGGAACACAAGTGTTCACAAGAGGAAATTCTTAAAGCGAGCGGGCAGGTACGTCGCTGACGGAACAATTGTAGAGGGGGTGGTGCTCCTTTGGGGCGAGTGGGAACCGGAGTCAAAAGCTCAGAGAATTGATGACCCAATCCCTCACGGCCCTCGCTTTATCTACGAGCCATATTACGTTGTCCCGAAATCCTACAACGGCTTGCAGAACACCGATCCGTTTGTTTTTGGGCAGCCGTTCCATTACACGGGCTGTCAGCAACGCACGACGAAGGGTGCGACGCAATTGCGTAATCTCTCAAAAGGGTCGGTCATTCTGTTTGGCTCGTGTGAGGACAAGAATGCGTTTGTGCTGGACACCGCGTTTGTCGTGGATCACTGGATAGACCACTCCAGCCGGAACTACAGAGGCGTTCTGGACGGAGCAATTTCGCAAGAGTACAAAGAGGTCACAGTATCTCCGTGGTATCAGGAGTCTTTTGCTGAAAGCAAGTCCTGTGCTTCGGCAGGTTCGACGGAGACATGGCGACTCTACTTTGGTGTTCTCTACGATAAGCCCCTGCACGGTATGTACTCCTTCTTTCCCTGCCAGCCTTACGACGCGAAGTCAAAGGGTTTTGCGCGCCCCAGGATCAGCCTGCCAGGCGTAATTACGGATAATCTCAATCAGGGCAAGAAACTGGCCGAACCGCAAAGTCTTGATGAAATGAAACAGTTATGGGGCGAAGTAACCAAGCAGGTCAAAAAGCAAGGGTTGGCTTTGGGGGTGCACGCCGAGATGCCTGAGCGTCGTCCCAGTGACAAACGCTCTCCCGCCTAACGAACCTACTCCAACTTCTAGGCGGCTCTGCTTTTTTGCACCACTGCGCCTCTTCCGGGTGGACGCCGCTCGGCTCGGGAAAACCCGTTTGGATTAATGCGGGGAAAATGCAGAAAAACGAGCAGCGTACGATCAGTCTTTCCACTCTGCGAAAACTATTCTCTGCTTAAACTCCCCTCCAATTTTTTTCTTGCATTTTTCCCATAGCTAGAAGTAAACGGGAGCGCATAAGGGAGGTTGGTCAAGGCCGCGCGTTTTGTGCGCGCCGCGCTAGCGGGCGGAGCGAAGCGGAGAGCCTTGACGAACCTCCCGCGCTCCGTACAATTGGGCTGGGAAAAATGGAAGAAATATGCCTGGGTGCAGAAGAATCCTGTTCCTCTGTTGGTTTGGCTCTGAGAGATGGCGAAAGCTAACCAGGCACTGAGCCGGGATAAACTTTGAACTCGGGCCAGAGCTGTGCCAGCCACCGGACACGGCCATAACCGGTGGGATATCCAAGCACTTCATTTATCTCATCCGCCGAGTCAAGCGAGTCAAAAAACCAAACGCGATCAAAGATTTTCCGTTGTGGGTGTGCCTGGTAGAAGTCTGCTCCCCGCCGTACGATTTGGTTCAACGACAGTGGGCCACTCGGAGTGTTGTAACGGTATGCATTGAAACCGCCATGGATGAGCAAGTAGAGTTCTGCTAAACCGTGTACATTTAACTGCGCCCGCTTTTCTGCCGTGGAATAGAGCATCAACTTCTTATCAATTGCTTGTTCCAAGGTCAACACAGTAACACCAGGATCGTATGCGCCTCCGTCCTCTTCCACATCAATCCAGCAAAATCCATGCGGTTCTCCGCCAGCGTAGCGGATCATCGCAAAATATTTTCCCATCATAGGGTAAGTAGAAAAATCATTTTCGTAATAAAGGGAACCAACACGCTCAGAATTGGTGAGCCATGACTCATCTGTACTCTTTGCACAAGCAAAGAATTCCGTTTTCAAAGCTGACTCGTCACCCGGGACAATTCTCAATCCCCATTTTGGCTCGACAACCGCTGACCTAAAATTCTGCGGCTGATACTCGGCCTGCCAGTTGTCAACCAAAATACGGCGGATTGCCTCTCGCTGCGACTCCCGGCCTTTTGCCGGTCCCATTTGCTTTCCGTCAAGCCATTCAATGAGTTCAAGACCAATCGGACCAGAAGGGCCACGGCTGAGAAAGTCCGGGGGATCCTGGCCCTCGGGAACCTTCGTCCACACGAGCTGTCCTGCAAAATTCGGAAAATGTTTTTGCAGGTCCGTCAGGACTTCTTGTTCGCGCTGATCGTGGGTGATTCGAGCAGTAGCCATGCTCGATTGTAACGCTTGGCCTTTCCACTGCGCTATGGCAACTCGGAGCATCTTCGCCCGCAATTTTGTCGGGATAATACAAACTCGATGGTGGCAGGGAGCGACCCCCGAAGCGAAGCGGAGCCCCTTCAGGGTCGAGGCNNCGGAGTGCCGAGAGGGGTCGCTCCCTGCCACTACTCTTTCCGAATGCCTGTGCTGTCACCACGCGCGAGAATGCTATCGGGTTTGTTCTTAATAGCCTATGCGCCGGGACGCCCTAACCGTCGGTATGCGGACCAGGTGAGTTCCGTTTCAGGCGTGTGCATGGTGTTAACTCACCCTGGCCGCACCCTCAGAAATTAACCAGGAATGTGTCGAATTGATTGCCGGAATTTGTGCTCACGCCTATCAGGTTTTGAGGCAGGACCTGTGTTTGTTTCCACTGTTGGAAAGCATCCTCATAGAACTTCCCTGCAAAGCGACGAAGACCTTGCTGCCAATCTCTCACGTCTGTCTGGGTCATGGACATTCTCCGATGAGCATTACAGATGAAAAACTATGGGCTTTCTGCCCGTGGAGATACATACGCGCTGAGCCAGACGGGGAACCTGGCTGCGGTGATGAAAGCCATGGGACACCGGGACGTGAAAACTGCCATGCAGTATCAGCATCCCGAGCTGGAAAGTGTCAGGATAATCATCAACGACCGCAACGCACGTCACAATTTACGTCACAAAACGGAATTTCTTCAGTAGGGCCGTTTTGCAAGTTGTTGAAAAGATGGTGAGCGCGGTAGGAATCGAACCTACAACCTACTGATTAAGAGTCAGTTGCTCTGCCAGTTGAGCTACGCGCCCCGAGTTGAAAAATGATGATAGACGGAAAGGCTTATTCAGTCTAGCACGGGATGGCCGCTGGTGGCAGGGTCCAGGATCGGTTCGGTCTTGTGCTCGACTGCTGATTTGGTTCCCCATATCTCGCTTGCGTATTCGCGAATGGTGCGGTCGCTGGAAAACTTGCCCACCCGTGCCACGTTGAGGATCGCCTTGCGCGCCCATGTTGCCGGGTCAAGATAATCCTTTTCGGCGCGGTGGCTGGCTTCGATGTATTCGGGAAGGTCGGCCATGTGGAAGTAGCGGTCGCCGCGGTCGAGGATTTCGTCTACGATCCAACGGAATAGGCCTTGCTCTTCAGGACAAAATTGATTTCCCGCCAGACTGTCCACCACGCGCTGCAGCATGGGGTCCTGGTTATAGAGCTCGCGCGGATTGTACGAACAGTCTTCCTGATAGCTACGCACTTCTTCCGGCGTCAACCCGAACGTGTAAATGTTCGGCGCGCCTACTTCTTCCATGATTTCAATGTTCGCGCCGTCCATGGTGCCCAGGGTGAGCGCGCCGTTCATGGCCAGTTTCATGTTGCCGGTGCCGGAGGCTTCCATGCCGGCCGTGGAAATCTGCTGGCTGAGATCGGCGGCGGGAATGATGATCTCGGCCAGCGACACGCGATAGTCCGGCGCGAAAACGACCTTCATGCTGCCCTGCAATCGCGGATCGGCGTTCACGATTTGCGCGACGTTGTTGATCAGCTTGATGATCTGCTTGGCCGCCCAGTAGCCCGGCGCCGCCTTGCCGGCAAAAATGTACGTGCGCGGTGGCGTGAGCTCGGCGCCGTCTTCGACCACGCGCAGATATTCGTGGATGATGCGCATCACGTTCAGGAGCTGGCGTTTGTACTCATGAATACGCTTGATGTGGACGTCGAACATGGAATGCGGATCAATGGTGGTCCCGGTCGTGCGGAGCACTTCGCGCGCCAGTCGTTCTTTATTGGTGCGCTTGATCTCCATGAATTCCATCATGAATGAGGGATCCGCGCAGCAATTCTCAATGCCCCGCACTTGATCTAGATCGGTGATCCAGCTTTCTCCTGTGGTACGGGTAAGCAGCGCGGCGAGCAGCGGATTGGCTTTCAATATCCAGCGACGCGGAGCCACGCCGTTGGTCTTGTTGCTGAAACGCTCCGGCCAGAGTTGGGCAAAATCCGGGACCAGTGTGCTCTGCAGCAATTTCGTGTGCAGCCTGGATACGCCGTTCACGGCGTGGCTGCCGACGATGGCCAGATGCGCCATGCGCACCTGCTTCTCCGGACCTTCTTCAATGATGGACATACGCCGCTCGCGTTCGGTGTCCGCCGGCCAGCGCCGCCCTACCGTGCGCAGCAACGAGTCGTTGATCCCGAAAATAATCTCCATGTGCCGGGGCAGCACGCGTTCCAGCAGAGACACCGGCCATTTCTCCAGCGCCTCCGGTAGCAGCGTGTGATTGGTGTAGCCCAGCGTGGCTTCCGTGATTTCCCAGGCGCGCTCCCACTCGAACTGGTGTTCGTCCAGAAGAATTCGCATCAGCTCGGCGACGCATAAACTGGGGTGCGTATCGTTCATCTGCACCGCGACCTTGGCAGGAAAAGCGTCGAACGTGGTATGGCTCGCCAGGTACTGGCGCACAATGTCTTTCAACGAGCACGCCACCAGGAAATATTCCTGGACCAGGCGCAGTTCCCTTCCCGACAAAAGTGAATCAGACGGATACAGGACGCGCGAAATATTCTCCGAAGCAATCTTTTGCTCCACGGCGCGAATGTAATCACCGCGATTAAATATCTCGATGTCGAAGTCTTCGGACGAGCGTGCGGTAAAGAGCCGTAAATAATTCGTGGTCACGCCGCCGAAGCCGGCCACGGGCATATCATTGGGCACGCCGACCACGATCTTGTAATCCAGCCAATGCTGGCGGCGGACCCCTTTCGAATCGCGCGTGTGCTCAATCCGTCCATAAACCGGGATGGCGCAGACATCATGCGGACGCTCAATGTAGAAAGGCGTTCCTTGCGACTTCCACAGATCCGGCTTTTCCCGCTGATAGCCGTCCACAATCTCTTGTTTGAACATGCCGTATTCGTAATCAATGCCGTAGCCGAATCCGGGCATGCCCAGGGTGGCCAGCGATTCCAGAAAGCAAGCAGCCAGACGACCAAGGCCCCCGTTGCCCAGGCCGGCGTCGGGCTCGACTTCCAGAACATCCTGCAGGTCAATGCCGAGTTCCGCCAGCACGGCGCTGCATGCGTTGCTCAAACCGAGATTACAAAGGTTGTCACTGAGCCACCTGCCCGTAAGAAATTCCATGGAGAGGTAGAAGACGCGCTTTACATCCTGGTTGCGATACCGTTGCTCGGTCTCGAGCAGCCGGTCGACCAGAACATCGCGAATGGCGAGAGACACCGGCTTGAAAAGTTCCTGAGGCGCCAGGGGAGTATCCGGCCGGGCCAGAGTGTAACGAACATGCCGCAGTATGGACTGCCGCAATGACTCGGGATCGCACACTGGATTGGAGTGAAGTGCAGACATTCAGGACCTGTATGGCCGGTCGTTCCCCATGGCACCGACAATCTCGGCCTCGCTGAGAATCACAACGCCCCTTGAGGAAAGTAGTAGCGCTTTTCCGCATCGAAACAAGAAGTCAACTCCTACTACCGTGGATGTATGTTCTGACAGAGAAATGAGGCCTTGGACAAATTGATCTCCCTCCAGGCATGCATAGCCGTAAGCAAGAGGAATTGGGTCTGACAACTTGCCGTTTGCGAGAGTGTAACGAGCTGTTGCGTGAGTCTTCAGTCCTAGAAGACTGGCGGTAATAACAGGAACAGACAAGAACCCGCTAAAACCGGTGTCAATTAAAGCAGAGAATTTGGAACCGGCAATTCCATCTGGAGAAACCAGCACGTCCACGTGGGGATGACCCTTTATTATTTGCCCAGCCTTAACTGGCACAGGTCATGTACCATCCCGCTTCAAACGCTGCTTGATACCCAACCCGCATCAAATGAAACAGGCCCGAGGGATCTTTCTCCAAGGCAATGCGAACCGCCTCATCACTGGTGTCGGCGATCGAGGCCTCGCCAGTGTTCACATTGATTGCGACAAATTTTCCATTACTGCTTTTCTCAAGTTCCTCTTGATATCGCTGCTGGTAAATAGCTTCGCCGCGCTGCGCAATATCCTGGGTCGAAGGGGAAGGAGTGTTTTGTTGGTCAGGCATGGTTCTTCTCTCCTTCTATCTTAAACTCTTTGATGGCACCATTGATACCCGCTCACGCCAGCTGAGGACGCTTGGTATGCCAGTTCGTCTGCTTCTGGAACGCGCGCGCGGCCTGGATGACTTTTACATCATCCAGCGGACGGCCAATGAACTGCAATCCCACGGGCAAGCCGTCATCCCCAAATCCGCAAGGCACGCTGATCGCCGGCAATCCACAGATGTTTCCGATCCCGCCAATCGGGTCGGCAAAGCTGAGAGCATCGTCCAGGTTAGCGTCAAGCTTGCTCGCCGTAACGGGAAGAGACGCCGTGGCCAGAACATCAACCTGCTGGAACAACTCATCCATCTTCTTTTGCAGAATGCGGCGGATGCGCTCGGCATTGATAAAGTCAGACGCGCTGATCTCTTCGTTCATGTAGCCGCCAATTTGTCCGGCCGGATCGTTGAGTTCCGCCACGCGTCCGGATTGGATCAAGTCACGAAACGCAGCAGCGCCCTCGACGGAAAGAATAACGGTGGCGGCGGCTTCCCACGGGCCGTCGGGCAGCTTAGCGGTCGTCATCGTGATGGACGGCGTCTTCTTTAAGACTTCCTGCGCGATGGTGAGCGCGGCATTCACGGCGGGCGAAATCTCTTTCCACTGATTCACCAACCATCCGACTTTGATGTTTCCTTGCGGCGCGGTCGCGCCTGCATATTTGGCCGCGGATTCCGGCAGCGAACCAGCGTCCCCAGAGTCGTGCCCGGAAATGACTTGCAGAACCAAATCACAATCTTCCGCGCTCCGCGCGATGGGACCAATCTTGTCCATGGAGTAGGAAAGCGCCATGGCGCCGTAGCGGCTCACGCGTCCATACGTGGGCCGCAGGCCGCTCAGACCCACAAATCCTGAAGGACAGATGATGGACCCCCAGGTTTCCGTCCCGATGGCGAACGCAGCCAGCCCCGCGGCAGTTGCCGCCGCTGATCCGCTGGACGATCCACATGTCCAGCAGCCCTGGTTCCAGGGATTCTTTGCGGGGCCGCTCGCTGACGCCGAGGCGAAGCGATAGCCCATGCCGCCGGCCAGTTCGATCATGGCCGCTTTGCCGAGAAGAACAGCGCCGGCATCGTTGAGTTTGCGAATGACCGTGGCGTCGTAATCGAACTTCTGGCCCGCGTACGGACGCGCGCCCCACTCGGTGGGGTATCCCTTTACCGCAAGCAAATCTTTGGCAGCGTACGGAATGCCGTGAAGAGGTCCCCGATATTTTCCCGCGGCTATTTCTTTTTCTGCTGCGTGGGCCTGTTGCAACGCCAGATCCGGCGTCAGAGTGGCGTACGCGTTCAGGCTGGGCCCGAGCTTGCGGCTTCGCTCCAGGTAACTTTCAGTGAGTTGCACCGGAGAAAGTTGCCGCAGCCGCAAGCGCCGCGAGAGTTCCGTGACCGGCAAAAAGAGAATTTCGTCGCTGAGCATTATTTCTTTCCTCGGGCTTCCGTCTTTGCTTCACGATAGAGTTGCAAGACCGTGGCCGGCTGGTCCCCATTTTGCAGCAGGTAGGCGCGCATGGTGTCCAGCGGAGGCTGGCCTTCAGCCATGATGCGCAGGATGTCGGTCTTTTGTTCTTCGCTAAGCCGGTCGCCGTATTTGCGGAAGATTTCACTGACCTTCATTTCCACTTCAGCGCGGGACTGCTTCCCTAGCTTGGCCAGCGCCGCCTCTGCTTTTTTCGCCAAAGGCGTGTCGGCTTTGGGTGGCTGCTGCGTCTGGCTCTGGGTGCTGCTTTGGGCCAAGACATCCGCTGGACTGATCAGCGCCGCGGCCGCAGTCACTGCGGCTCCCGTCGCGAAATTCCGCCGGGTCATGGACAATTTGGGCATCCTTGGGACTCCTTCAACTTTTCAGCATCGAAAGCGCGAGAGTAAATGAAGCCGCACTGGGCCGTCAAACCGAACACGCATCACTCGCGTCTCGAAAAACTTGACATTACAAACAGGACGCATAATCTCATGTCATGAACATTCGAATCCTTACATTGCTCTTGCTCTGCACACCGTTCTTGGCCAGCACGCAACAGTCGCCGTTTGCTCCGAACCACTATCAGCTGCATGGCGGCAACTTACACGTCACGTATAGCACTACCAGCTTCACCGGCAAGCCTCAGCTTAGCTATCAGGATGGAAGCCAATCGCTGAACTTCACCAGTGACGAAATTCGGAAGACTTCATCGGAAATCGGCACGCTCGTCACCGTCACCATTCGAAAGACGGTGGACTCGGGATCGACGACGTTCACGCTCCTGGTCCCCACTGTGAACCTGACGGCGACAGTCATGACGGCGCCGATCCAGACAGTTGGAATCACCACTGTCCACAAGTTCTCCGTGGTACCCGCTGCCAACCAGGGCCAGACCGAGTTTTACACAGACACGCAACTCTCAGGCACAGCATCGCACGTGGTTTTCTAAAACGGTTGGGTCCGTGATCAGGAATTAGAACGTAAAGGCCAGCCCGCCGCGGAGAGTGCGGGCTGATTGCACCAGGTAGACCGTGTGGCCGTCCTGTCCCATGATGGGAACATAGCCCTGCGCCAGCAGATTGCGGAGGTCAATCACCGCCTCCATTTTGCCGGGGACTAGAGACGTTCCCGGAAGCGGCTGGCGGATAAAGATACTGAAGTACGGGTCCATCTGCCCGGGCGAGGCGTTGAACGAATCTACCGGGAGCAGCGCATTGCCGCTGGTCCAGCGGTATGACGTGACCCAGCGCGTCTTGGTAGCGGGAATGTAGCCGGCAACTTTTGCTCCGAGCGAATGCTGGCGGTCCGTGGTCAGCATGCTGGGCAGGTCCTGCCAGGTACCGGACGATGTTTGCGAGCTGATTACGCCACCGGTGGAGTAGTCGGCCGTTACGGTCAGGTCGCCTGAAATTTTCTGCTCCACCACAAACCTTGTTCCCGTGGTGCTGAGGCCGGGGTAGGAATAGGAAAAAGTTCCCGAGTACACGTCCGGCAGTACGTTGTCGGAGTAGCCGGAAGGATCACCGGCGCCGGTCAATACGGCGTTGCGCAGCAAGTCAGCGTAGTAGGCCACCTGGATATTGGTGTTCTTAAAGCGGCGTGAAACTGAGACTTCCTGGTGCCGTGCATGTTCAACTTCGGGCATGCCATTCGCCAACGCCATCTTTGGACCGGATTCGCTCAGATCGGCGGGCGCGGTGTCGTAGCCTTTGGACGCGCGGGTATTGGGAGCAGACGTTGCGTAACGGTATTCAACCACCATGTCGGGTGAAAGATGGACTTTGACCGAACCGAATGGACGGACGGACGTCACTCGCTTGGCGAATTCCAGAGACTGCATGTCCGCGCCGTAGTCCAGATCGATGAAACCGGCAATGGTCATCCTGTCTGAAGTCGTAATGCCGATGGCCCCGTAGGGCGAATTTTGCACGGCGGAGCCCGGAGAGGCAAAGTGCCGGTAAGTAATGGTGATCGCAGGAGCGCTGTTGTCGAGATGATGCACGTAGGAAGCCCGCAGGACGCCGGCCGGTGTGCCATTGGCAGAGCCAATGTCGCCGTTGAAGGACAGTGTGCCCGCTGAAAACAGCGATTTCTCCAGCGTAAACGCTGTAGTCATTTCCCCTGCACCGCCAAAGCCGTCTGCTTCCGAGCCGGCGATGAATGCGACCCGCGCCTTTACTTCGTGGCTCTCCTTGTTCTCCTGCTGGGACATTACTACTACCGGATCGCCGTCAAAGATGCGCAAAATGGGACGGTTCGCGGGAGAGCGCAGGGTCCAGTGCCAGTCATCGGGGTCGGTGTTCGGGTTGCGGCGCGCGGGCAACAGGGTCAGCGCGTCGGAGAGTGTGTTCAACGTCAGATTCACCAGCACATGCGCGCCTGAACGAAGGCTGATCCCTTCGCGCAACGACGGCAGGAACGAAGCCGCGCTGACTTTCACCTGATACGTTCCAGCCGGCAGGTTGTCGGCGGAATAGAACCCGGTGGCGTCAGTAAACACAACCGTACCCAGCTTGGAGGCCGACGTAAATATCTCCACCACGGCGCCCAATTGCGGAGTGCCCGAAGTATTCTTCACGTAACCGGAAATGCCGCCGGTGGCCGCCGCAAATGCGGGCGAGCCTGCCAACAGAACCACGATGATCCATCCAAGTTTTCGGGTCATATCCACCCCCTCTGGACGGGGTCCCTTTTTACTCTTCTACTGCACCGTAAATTTTGCCGTGGGCGAGATCGTCTGTCGTGAAACCAGGTCGTCCACACGAACCGTAAGTTGATAATTACCTGGGGCCAGCATGCTGAGCGGGAGGCTCTTTTCCAGGGTCACCTCTCCGCCAACGCTGCCCATCTCCTGGGTCGATTGGGTGAAGTCTACCACTGATTGGCCCGTTCCGGTATCCACAATTTCATACCGGACCGTAGCCGATGGCCTGCTCGTCTGGCCGTCTAATCCCAGATTATAGACCTGCATCCATAGGTTTAGCTTCTGTTCCTGTTTAAAAATCGCGGGCTTGCCATCGGACGGCGGCACCCGGGGCCGTACACGGTCCGAGCCGATTGCAAAACTTCCGGCGCCCACTTCTTGCCGGGGCAAAGGCTCGATCAAATCAGCCAGGATCAAAGAAGATGTTGCGAGGACTTGTTCCGCGTAGTCGGGCACAATAAAGCTCTGGCTGAAGACGCCCGCTTTGTCGCTGTTCATGTCCTTCAGGAGAATATCCAGACGATAGCGCCCCGGACGCATGGGCAGCGCTTTCCAATACAGCGCCACGTTGTTCAACTCACGTCCCAGCGATGAAGCGGGAATGTCCTTGTGTACCGTGTCTTCAAACGACTGCACCGGCCGCCCGGAAAGCGTTCGTAATTGTCCGGAAATACTCACTGTCCCGCGCTGCACACCATTCTCGTTAACGAAGGTAAGTTCTCGGAGCGGCACTTGTATTGTTACCGGCATCAGCACCGTTCCGGCGTCTTTCAGAAAGTCCACCCGCACGTCGAACGGAAGGTAGTGATAGCGGACATCATGTCCGACGCGGGTATTCAATTCCAGGCCGCGAACCGGGGCCGGAGGCTGGCCTCTGAGAAGGACGTCTCGCGCGATCAGATCGAACTTTTTCTGTGTTTCGTTCATTCCAAAAAGGCTCTGCTCGCGGCCGTTCAGCAGATCTGCCTTGGTATATCTACCCAGTGATTCAGCATACGTTGGAGCGGTGTTGGGTATGTTCTTCATTACGTCTTTGTCCAACGGGTCAATGCTGATGTGGTATGCGCCGCAGCCGCAGGTGTCCACAAATTCAATCTCGACTTCCTGCCCGATGCCATCGAGGTTGCGATACCGCCAGATTTCAAAAGGAAAGACTTGTGTCGAGCCACCACCTTCCACCGCCGTGCGCTGGTAAGGCCCGCCCGCTGGATGAGAATCAATGGAATCGGGCTTGCCGTGGATGATGTAGATGCGTCCGCGATCGGTGCGCGAGCCGGGCATGCCAGCGGAAAAGCGTTCGTTGGCATACGCCACGCGGCGGAAATACTCTTCCTTGAACTCGTTGATATCCGATTCCGGATGGGGATTGCGATGAAACCAGAAATCTTCCATGAACTGGTACCGCTCGGCGTTGGTGCCCAGTTTCTTGAACGCCTGCAACTCTTCATCGGAAATGATCGGGGCCACCGCGTTGAGAAAATCGCGGTCCGGCTTGCTCAGTTTTTCGCGCTGGGCGGCCTGCTCTTGTTTCTGGGTACGCGGCCGTTTGAGAGGGTCCTGATCCTGCTGTGGGGTTACGGGCTCTTCTGATTTCTTCGGAGCAGTGGCCTGCAGGTTGATGCTCCTGGCCTGGACCAGGATTCCGCCAAAAACCACGAGCCCTACGACCTCTAAAACCAAAACCCTTAAGAAAAGATGAGGACAGAACTTATAAGAGATCATCTTGCGAACTCCTTTGCCGTGCCCCGTCACCGGCTCGCGCCGGGACACGTACGCGTTCTTTTATTTATTTATGTATTTATTGCACCGTAAATTTCTCCACAGAAGACGAGATCACTTGCTTGGAAAGCAGATCGTTCACTTTGATCGTGATCTGGTAGTTGCCCGGATCAAGCTTGTTCAACGGGAGGTTCTTGGACAGAGTAAGCTGGTCGCCAACATTGCCCATTCCGTCGGTTGACTCCGTCAGGTCCACCACCGGCTGGTTGGTGGCGGTATTCACAATTTGATATTGCACCGTGGCGGAGGGCTTGTTGGTCTTCTCGTCCACGGTCAGGTTGTAGACCTGCATCCAGAAATTCAATTTCTGGTCGCGCTTGAAATTGGCGGGCTTGCCATCCGACGGCGGAACGCGCGGGTAAACCTTGGTGGCTCCGATGACGAATGTGCCTGTGCCCACTTCGCGCGATGGTACCGGTTCCACTCTGTCCGCAAGGATCAGGGAAGACATGGCGAGTTGCTTGTCATCGCTATAGTCCGGCACCACGTAACTCCGGCTGAAAACGCCGATCTTCTCGCCATTCACGTCCTTGATGGCAATGTACAGCTTGTACCGCCCGGGACGCATCGGCAAGGCCTTCCAGTAGAGTGCCGACTTGCCTAACTCGCTCTCCAGCAATCCGGTCGGAATGTCCTTCTGGATGGTGTCTTCAAATGTCTGCACCACCTGGCCCGTGATCTTGCTCAACCGGCCCAGAATGTTGAGGGTCCCGCGCTGCACGCCGTCCTTGTTAACAAACGTCATTTCCTTGAAAGGGATCTGCAAGGTGATCGGCACCAGCGCTGTGTCGGCCGTGACTTTCACAAAATCCACGCGAACGTCGAAATGGAGCAGGTTGTACCGGATCTTGCTGGTCACAACTTCTTCCGACAATTCCTTGAACTTGATTTCCGGCGCGCGGTTCAGCTTGGCGAAAGTGTCCATACGATCGAACTGCTTGGTATCGTTGTTCTTGTTAAAGAAGCCCGCGCCCAGGGGTTCGGCGTTGCGGAAGCGGTCAGCTTTACTGGTCATGCCCATGGATTCCTGGTCCGTAAGACCGGCATTGGGAACATGGAGCATCGCGTCCTTCTTGGACCGGTCCAGGGTCATCTGGTAGGCGCCGCAATTGCAATCGTCCACAAACTCAATTTCTATTTCCTGGCCAACACCTTCAAGGTAGCGGTACCGCCAGATCTCAAAAGGATAGGTCTCCGTCGATCCGCCGCCTTCTTCCGGGGTCCTCTGGTAAGGTCCGCCGGCAGGGTGAGCGTCAATCGTGTCAGGCTTGCCGTACATGATGTAAATACGGCCCCGGTCTGTCTTCCAACCCGGCATCCCCGCCTGGTAGTGGTCGTTTGCGTAGACGATGCGGCGATAGTGTTCTTCCTTGTATTCGTTCTCTTCGGTGTCCGGAGTGGGATCACGCCGCTGCCAGAATGCTTCCATGAACTGGTCGCGCTCAGCGTTGGTGGCGAGTTTCTTGAACGCCGACAGCTCTTCATCCGTGATGATGTAGCGGACATCCATGTCCAACCATCTCTTATAAATACCTTCCAGCTTCTCGCCCTTGGACTTCTCGGTCTGTTTCTTGGTCAGCGGACGCTTCAAAGGGTCCTGGTCCTGCTGGGTCTGAGCGGGCGGCGGGTCAGTTTTCTTGGGGGCGTTGGTATCCTGGCCCACGGTCTGGGCCTGAACCACAGCGGCGCCAAAAACAAACAGTATGAAGACAGTGAAAAACCGGGTTAAACGAGAATTGTGGAAAATCACAAAACAACTCCTTGCAGAAAACTACGGATCATCGTAATTCTAAGTGTTAGATGCCATGGAAGCAAGGCGCGGACCCCCTCATTCGTGGAACGCTGGACCCGCATTTTCTTGCATTGTTTTGCGATATTTTGGATGTGAAGCACTTCTTTCAGGCCCACGCCGGGAAATCGGTCAGGCCGCAGCCAATTAAGTGCTTTAGATTGAACAGGCTTCGGCAACTCTCCGCACCAGACCTGTTTTCATGAGGTGGCATGAACATTTTTCCCGGACTTTTCCGTGGTTCGCCGGTTTTTGCCTTCCAGAATTGCTGGTTCTTATGCACTCGCCCGTTTATAATCTGAAAACAAACAGGCTACTCACTGAAGTTGACGTGTGCACGGCCGCCGCAGGGCGCAGCAGTCCCCTAAAGCCTTCGAAAGATAGGGGAACTTTCCTGCGGCGGCGGCGTATTAGAAATGTGTACCGGCACTTTGATGTGGGACTGAAGGGGATGCATGAAAGCGAAGAAGATTCTTATCATCGTCGGTGTGGTTATTCTGCTCGGTGGCGCCGTGGTTGCTTTCACCGTCAACACGCAGAAAAACGTGATTGCGGTACAAACCGGCAAAGTGGTTCTCCAGGACATCGCTTCCCAAGTGACGGCCTCGGGCGAAATCAAGCCTAAGACGTTTGTGAACGTCGGCGCCAATGCACAGGGAAGAATTACGAAATTGTTCGTAGCCGAAGGCCAGAAGGTCAAGAAGGGGCAGATCCTGGCGCAATTGGAAAACGTGCAGTCGGCGGCTGACGTTTCCTCCATGAGAGCGGCACTGGATAGCAGCCAGACAGATGCGGTTGCCCTGAATGCGGCCGTAAATACAGCGCAGGCCGCACTCGTCAGCAGCCGAGCGTCCCTGGCCCAGGCCAAAATAGATTATGACCGCTACCAGGGCCTAGTCAAGGACCAGTTGGTTTCCCGGTCAGATTTCGACGTAAAGAAAGCTGCGTATGACGTAGCGACAGCTGCAGTGGCGCAAGACCAGGCCAGACTCGCACAAGCCAAGGCCAACCTTGATTCTTCCACGGGACACATCAACTCCGCCCGCGCGAACCTGACCCATGCTTCCGACGCGCTCAGCAAGACAACATATCAGGCCCCTTTCGACGGCGTTGTGACGTACCTGCCAGTGCATGAAGGCGAGACTGTGGTCATGGGAATTCAGAACTCACCGGGCAGCACCCTGATGACCGTTGCGGACATGTCGGTCATTACCGCTGAAGTTCGCGTGGATGAAACCGACATCGTGAACATCGCCATCGGACAATCTGCCGAGGTCACCATTGATGCTCTTCCGGGAAAGACGTTCCACGGCGAAATAACGGAGATTGGCGATAATGCCATCGTCCGTTCCACCGGACTGGCCACTTCGCAAAGTGCTGCCAGCAGCCAGGAAGCGAAAGATTTCAAAGTCGTCATCACGTTGAAAGACGCGCCCGAGAGAATTCGCCCGGGACTTTCGACGACCGCCAAGATCATAACCGGAACAGCGAAACAGGCGCTGAGCATCCCGATTCAGGCACTCACGATTCGCGACAAGGCAGACCTCGACGCCCAAGCCATTAAAGGACCCAGGGCCGCTCCTGCTCCGGTCGCGCCGGCCACAACGGCCAAGAAGGAAAAGGAAGAGCTGCAGGGTGTCTTCGTGATCCGCAACAAGAAAGCCGAATTCCAGGTGGTAAAGACTGGACTTACCGGCACCACGGAAATTGAAGTCAAAGACGGATTGAAGGCCGGCGATGAAATTGTCACCGGCAGTTACAAGGTCTTGCGTACGCTGCGCAATGGCACCAGCGTGAAAGTGGACAACTCCATCGCTGCGAAAGCGGATTCCTAAGGCCGGGCGTTTTCCCGTAACCTCAATCGTTTTGCAACGTCTAAGTTAGATAGCAACAGGACTATTTTGGCGGCATCGCAGCAGGAGAAACCAATGGCAACGCAAGTCGCGGACATTTCGCAGAGCATCACGGCCCCGCCCTCAAACTGTATGATCTCCACGCAAGACCTGTGGAAGACCTATGAGATGGGCGCCGAGCAGGTCCACGCGCTTCGCGGCGTGACCCTGAACATTGAGCGCGGCGAATACGTTGCCATCATGGG